>JAVLCJ010000067.1:0-14825 GCA_031580875.1 Roseovarius sp. | reverse complement strand
GCAATCCTCTATCGAGAATCCCAGTGATCGCGCCCGGCCGAGAAAGCGGAGCTTGTGCAGGTCGCTTTCGCCGAAGTTGCGGTAGCCGTTCGTGTTCCGCGACGGCGTGATCAGCCCGATATCCTCGTAATAGCGGATCGTCTTGGCGGGCAGGCCGGACAGCCGGGCGACGTCACCGATATTCATGGGGGCCTCCTATTCCGCCGGGGCCGGCTGCGCCGCTCGGCCGCCGTCGGGCCGCCGGGACGGCCCGCCTTCGTCCATTGCCGGGCGCAGGCGACGCAGGCGCAGCGCGTTGGTGAGCACGAAAACCGAGCTGAGCGCCATGGCCCCGGCCGCCAGCACCGGTGACAGCAGCAGCCCGAACGCCGGGTAGAGCACGCCCGCCGCCACGGGGATCAGCGCGGTGTTGTAGCCGAACGCCCAGAACAGGTTCTGACGGATGTTGCGCATGGTGTGTCGCGACACGTCAACGGCGTTCACGACCCCGCGCAGGTCACCCGACATCAGCACGACATCGGCGCTTTCGATCGCCACGTCCGTACCCGTCCCGATGGCCACGCCCACATCGGCATGCGCCAGCGCCGGCGCGTCGTTGATGCCGTCGCCCACGAAGGCCACGCGGCCGCCATCCTTGCGAAGGTCGTCCAGCGCGGCGACCTTGCCGTCGGGCAGGACGCCGGCAATGACATGGTCTATGCCCGTTTCCCGCGCGATCGCCGCGGCGGTTTCGCGCGTGTCGCCGGTGATCATGGCCACGCGCAGGCCGTTTTCATGCAGCGCGCGGATCGCGGCGGCGCTGGCCGGTTTTACCGGGTCTGCCACGGCGATGACGGCGGCGGCCCGGCCGTCGATCGCGGCATGAAGCACCGTGCGCCCGCGCTGCGCGAGACCTGTCTCGGCCTCGGCCAGCGCGGTGGTGTCGATCCCGTCGCGGGCCATCAGCCGGTCGGCGCCCACCAGCACGTCATGGCCGTCCACGCGTGCCCGCACGCCGCACCCGGTGATCGACTCGAAATCCCTCACGCTGGCGCGGTCGACACCCTCGGCGCGCGCGGCCCGGACGATCGCGTCGGCGACAGGGTGTTCGGAATGTTCCTCGACCGCTGCCACCAGCGCGAGAACCCGCGCGCGCGACATCCCGTCGGCCGGCACCAGTTCGGTCAGTTCCGGGCGGCCTTCGGTCACCGTGCCGGTCTTGTCCAGCGCAACCACGTCGACCGAGTCGAGTTGCTGCAGCGCGTCGCCCTTGCGGAAAAGCACGCCCATCCCGGCCGCGCGCCCGGTGCCGACCATGATCGAGGTGGGCGTGGCCAGCCCCATCGCGCAAGGACAGGCGATGATCAGGACAGACACCCCCGCCACCAGCGCGTAGGTCAGCGCCGGGTCCGGCCCGATGGTCAGCCAGACCGCGATGGTCAGCGCCGCCACCGCCATGACGGCCGGTACGAACCATAGGGTGACACGGTCCACCAGGCTCTGGATCGGCAGCTTGGCGCCCTGCGCTTCTTCAACCATGCGGATGATCCGGGACAGGGTGGTATCGGCACCGACGCGCGTGGCGCGGAACTCCAACCCACCGGCGCCGTTCACGGTGCCGCCGGTCACGGTGTCGCCCGCCGTCTTGGCGACGGGGATGGGCTCACCGGTGATCATGCTTTCATCGACATGGCTTTCGCCCGTCGTCACCGTGCCGTCGACGGCGATGCGCTCCCCGGGGCGGACCCTCAGGATGTCGCCTTCGGTGATCTCCTCGATCGGCACGTCCCGCGGGGTGCCGCCACGGATCACGCGCGCCGTCGGCGCCTGCAATCCGAGCAGACGCTGGATCGCGGCGCCGGCGCGGCCCTTGGCGCGGGCTTCGAGGAAACGGCCCAGCAGGATCAGCACCACGATGACTGCCGCGGCCTCGAAATAGACCGCGCGCACGGCTGCCGGCATCAGGCCGGGCAGGAACGTCGCGACGACCGAGTACAGGTAGGCCGCGCCGGTCCCCACCGCCACGAGGCTGTTCATGTCCGGCGCGCCGCGCAACAGGGCGGGCACGCCCTTGCCGTAAAAGGCCCGCCCGGGCCCTGCCAGCACCAGCGTCGTCAGGACGAACTGCAACATCCAGCTGCCCTGCTGCCCGATCGTGTCGGTGATGGCGGCCTGCATGCCCGGAACGACGTGACCACCCATCTCGATCACGAAGACGGGCAGGGCCAGCGCGGCGGCGATGATCGTCCTTCGGGCGGTTTCGCGCGCCTCGGCATCCTTGCGCTCGGCCGTGCTCGGGGTGTCGTCGGCCTCGGCCAGCTCGGCCGGATAGCCCGCGTCGCGCGCCGCCGCCGTCAGTTCGGCGGGCGTCGCCGCCCCCTCGGCATAGGTCACCCGCGCGGTTTCCGACGCCAGGTTCACGGTCACGTCCAGAACGCCGGGCAGGGCGGCCAGCGCCCTGTCCACGCGGCCGACGCAGGACGCGCAGGACATGGACGCGATACTGAGTGTCGCCGTCCGCGTGCGCAGCGGATAGCCCGCCTCGTCCAGCGCCGCGGCGACATCGCGCAGACCCGTTTCAGCCGCCATGTCGAAACTGGCGGACTCGCCTGCGAGGTTGACCGAGACGTTGCCGACGCCCTCGATACCCGAGAGCGCCTTTTCGACCCGGCCCACGCATCCGCCGCACGACATGCCGTCAATCTTGATGGTCGGGTTTCGCGCCGTCGTCATTCTGCACCTCCGGGGCTTGTCCTTACCAGCGATCTAGGGATTCCATCAACTGGAAGGTCAAGGCGGTTCCCTGAATTTCCTGTCCGCGCCGTCACCCGCCTTGCGTGCCACGGGCCGACGACACCGGCCGGGAATTGCCGATCCGACGGCATGGGGTCGCCTCGGCGCGTGACAATGCTAGACTCCGCCACAGCGAGGGTCGGACACGCCGGGCCCGACCGTCAAGCCAGAGCACCAAGCCAGACCAACAAGGAGCCCCGATGCAGCTGAACGTCAACGGAAAGACGCATGATGTCGATGTTGAGCCGGATACCCCGCTTCTGTGGGTCATCCGCGAGGAACTGGGCCTGACCGGCACCAAGTTCGGATGCGGGATCGCGCAATGCGGGGCCTGTACCGTGCTGGTCGACGGCCAGCCCACGCGGTCCTGCGTGACCCCGGCCGAGGCGATGGAGGGCGCCGAGATCACCACGATCGAAACCGTCAACGATGACCCGGTCGGCCAGAAGGTGGTCGAAGCCTGGGTCGACCATCAGGTGCCGCAATGCGGCTATTGCCAGTCGGGCCAGGTGATGGCGGCGACCGCGCTTCTGGCCCGGACACCGAACCCGGGCGAGGCCGAGATCGCCGCCGCGATGAGCAACCTTTGCCGCTGCGGCACCTACAACAAGGTCCGCGCCGCAATTCGCAGCGTTTCGGAGGCCTGAGCCATGAAAGACCAGACACCCGACCCAAACCGCCCGCTCAACGTCTCGCGCCGCGGCTTCCTTGCCGGGACCGGCGCGCTGGTTCTCTCGGTCGGGCTTCCGACCCGGAACGCCCGCGCGCAAGAGGATGCCGCGCCGGTGGACGCGTACCTCGCCCTGAATGCCGATGGCACCGCCACCCTGCAAAGCCCGTTCATCGAGGGCGGGCAGGGCGTGTTCTCGGCGCTGGCCCAGATCGTCGGCGAGGAACTCGATCTCGACCCGGCGCGGATCGCGGTGGAATGCGCGCCGCCGGGCGATGCCTACAAGACCATCAACGGCGCGCGTTTCACGGGCGGCAGCCTGTCGATCCGGTCGAGCTACACCCTGATGCGGACGCTCGGCGCCTCGGCCCGCGCGATGCTGGTGCAGGCGGCGGCCGATAGATGGGGCGTGGATGCCGGAGCGGTGACCACCGAACCGGGCCGGATCCTGCACGCGGCCAGCGGCCGCAGCGCCGGGTATGGCGGCCTTGCCGAAGCGGCGATGGACATGCCCGTGCCCGTGGATGTCACCTTGCGCGACCCGGCCGATTTCCGCTGGATCCGCCAGCCAATGCCGCGCTTCGATGTGCGCGCCAAGTCCACCGGGCAGGCGGCGTACAGCATCGACGTCGCGGTTGATGGCATGCTGAACGCCGCCGTGCGGCACGCGCCACGGCTTGGCCTGACGCCGGCGTCGGTGGACAACCGCGCCGAGATCGAAGCGATGCGCGGCGTGCATTCGGTCCACATGCTGGACGGGGCGGTGGCCGTGGTGGCCGACAAGTTCTGGCAGGCCCGGCGCGCGGTCGAGGCCGCGAAGATCGCGTGGGAGGACGGCGCCTCCGACTACCCGATGCCTGCCGATTTCACGTCGCAGGGCTTTGACCAGTCGCTGCGCGCTGAATCCGGCCCCGGGGTCGAGGTCGAGGCCGAGGGTGACGCGACGCGCGCGCTGGACAGTGCCGAAACCGTCATCGAGGCGGAATACGACGCGCCTTTCCTTGTTCATGGCCAGCTCGAACCGCCCTCGACCACGGCGCGGTTCAACGCGGATGGCACGCTTGATCTGTGGCTGCCCAACCAAGCCCCGGAAATGTTCCAGGGGGCGGCGGCCGGCGCCGCCGGCATCCCGGCGGAAAACGTCCGCATCCATTCGCAGATCCTTGGCGGGTTCTTCGGGCGGCACTTCCTTTATGCCGATGCCAGCCCGTTTCCGCAGGCGATCGAACTTGCCCGCGCCACGGGCCGGCCGGTCAAGGTGCTTTGGACCCGTGAGGAAGAGTTCCTCCGCGATGCCAACCGCCCCATGGCCGTGGCCCGGTTCCGAGCCGCGGTCGATGGCGATGGCCCCTCGGCGCTCGCGATCGAGGCGGTGGGCGAAGGCCCGATCGGGCGCTGGTTCGGCTCGCCGCCGGGCAAGGACGGGTCGGCGCATGAGGGCCTCAGCGGCAAGCCCTATGCCATCGGAAACCGGCGGGTCGGGCATGTCCATGTCCGCAACCCGGCGATGATCGGCTTCTGGCGGTCGGTCGGGCATTCGATGAACGATTTCTTCTACGAATCGTTCCTTGACGAACTGGCGGAGGCGGCGGGGCGTGACCCGTTCGAGATGCGCCGCGGCCTGCTGGCCGGGTCGGATCGTCACCGCACGTTGCTGGAGGCCGTCGCGGAGCTGTCCGGCGGCTGGCAAGGCGCGGCGTTCGACGCGCGCGACGGCAGCCGCCGCGCCCGGGGCGTGGCCATGGCCTCGCCCTTCGGGTCCGAGACGGCGACCATCGCCGAGGTCTCGCTCGACGGCGGCACGGTGCGCGTGCACGAGGTCTGGGTTGCGATCGATCCCGGCCAGATCGTCAACCCCGCCGTGATCGAGGCACAGGTCCAGTCGGCGGTCGCGCTCGGGGTGTCGCAGACGCTGGTCGAGGAACTGGTCTACGAAAACGGCGCGCCGCAGGCGCGCAATTTCGACGGCTATCCAATCCTGCGCCCGGACCAGATGCCCGAGGTCCACGTGAGGATCGTCGAAAGCGGCGCCACCATGGGTGGCATCGGTGAGCCCGGCCTGCCCGGGGTCGCCCCGGCCATCGTCAATGCCGTGGCGACCCTGACGGGCCAACGGGTGCGCAGCCTGCCGCTGTCCAAGCACGACTTCGGATAAGGGCAGCGTTTCACCCGTGCCCGGGGCGTCACTGCCGCCCCGGGCAGCCCGGCGCACGAAGATCGCGCAGAACGAAACCCTTGGTCCCGGGTGTTAACGAGCGTTTGAAACTGACCCGGTTTCGACGATGGCACAATGGTGCGTGACGCGATCCAAGACTACGGTTGTCACCTTGGCATCGCCGAAGACAGAGACCCCTTCCCCGAACTCCGGATTGCTGGTGATGAAGACGCCGGGTCGATCGCCAGCATGCTGACTTTCGTCGTCATCGGTGTGCCCTGGACGAAGTGCCAAGCGAGCCATCATGGCATCCGGGATGCCGTCAGCCGGGGGCATCGACCGCATCAGTTCACCGGGCCACCCTACAGGAGCGTCGCAGGCTCCTTCGGTCAGTCGGCTGGCCTGACCGCCTCGAAGCCCGACACGACGTCGAGAAGCTCGCGCGTGATCATCTCCTGCCGTCGTTGGCGGTAAAGCTGCTGAAGGTCGTCGCGCCGTTCCTCGATGTTGCGCTCGGCGCCCCGCATGGCTGCAAGCCGCGCGGCGTGTTCGCTGGCGAGCGCCTCGGCCAGCGCGCGGTAGATCACCACGAAAAGCCGCCGCTGCACCAGCCATGACATCAGCCGGTCGGGCTCCATCCGGAACAGCGGAAGGGACCGGCCTGGCCAATCGGCGTGCGAAAGCTTGCGCAGATAGCTGTCCGGAAGGGGCAGAAGTTGATGCGACCGGGGCTGCGCGGTGTTGCGGCCTTCCCGCCGGTTGTGCACGAGCCAGACCCGGCTCACGTCTTGCGTCCGGGTCCAGCGGTCGATTTCCACAATGATGCTCTGCACAAGCCGCGACAGGCCCTCGACCGACCCCGGCAAGGTAAAGGCGAAGGCAAGCGGCACGCCATCCGTCTCGAACCTCGCCGCGACGCGCGCGCCGATCGCGCCGATTTCGACCGGCCCGTTGTCCATCCGGGCGCGGGAAAAGCGGGTGATCTTGTCGTTGTAACCGCCGCACAAGCCGCGATCCGATCCGATCACGATCTGCGCCGTCCGTCCCTTGCTGCCGTCGCCGTCGGGCAGGGGCAGGCCAGCAAGCCTGCGTTGCCGCAGCACCGCCATCAGACCCAGTTCGACCGTGCGGGCATAATCGGCCATGGCGGCCTCGGCATGTTCGTATTGCCGGATGCTGACCGAGGACAGCGCCTTCATCGTTCGCACGATCGCCTGGATGTCGCCCGTGGTCTCCAGCGCGTCGGACAGGCTTTCAAGGGTCTGCATCGGCGCTCTCCGTCTGCGCGCCCGACAGGGCATCGCGCATCACGCGGACGAGCGAATCGCGGTCCGCGTCCGTCAGCTTGCCGCCGGAAGCGATCCGGTCGCAGACCCCGCTCGCCTCTTGGAGCACTGCCTTGCGGACGGTCCTTTCGGCCTCTGCCACGTCGCCAGGATCGAGCTCGTCGTAGAGACCCTCCGTCGCCGCCA
The DNA here is from genome assembly GCA_031580875.1 of Roseovarius sp. Taxonomy (GTDB): domain Bacteria; phylum Pseudomonadota; class Alphaproteobacteria; order Rhodobacterales; family Rhodobacteraceae; genus Roseovarius. Next base: position 7,756 of record JAVLCJ010000067.1, on the reverse strand, counting down.
GCAGCGCCGCGATCTGCTCGGGCGCATCGATGTGGGCATGCTCGTGTTGCTTCAGCACCTCGCGCACGCGCTGGCCCCGCGTGAGCTTCCGGCGCGTCTCGGCATCGAGCTGTGTGCCGAAGCGCGCGAAGGTCTCGAGCTCCTCGAACTGCGAATACATCAGCCGGAGGTTCCCGGCCACGGCGCGGAAGGCGGGCAACTGTACCTTGCCGCCCACACGGCTGACCGAAGTACCGATATCGATGGCGGGCAAGTGGCCCTTCTCAAAGAGCGATGGCGAAAGGTAGACCTGCCCATCGGTGATCGAGATCAGATTCGTCGGGATGTAGGCCGAGATGTTCTGCGCCTGCGTCTCGACCACCGGTAGCGCGGTGAGCGAGCCGCCGCCCTGTTCCTCGCGCAGCTGCGTCGCGCGTTCCAGCAGGCGGGAGTGAATATAGAAGATGTCTCCGGGATAAGCTTCCCGGCCCGGCGGGCGGCGCAGGAGAAGCGACAACTCGCGATAGGCGCGGGCATGGCGTGTGAGGTCGTCGTAGACGACCAGCACGTCGCGCCCCGCTGCCATGAAATATTCGGCCATGGATGTGGCTGCATAGGGCGCTACGAATTGCAGCCCCGGCGCATCCTCGCCGCTGGCCACGACGACGATGGTGCGCTTCAGCGCACCGCCCTCCTTAAGGCTCTGGATCACGCGGGCCACGGCGGATGCGCGCTGGCCGATGGCGCAGTAGATCGACACGACGCCCGTGTCTTTCTGGTTCAGGATCGCGTCGACCGTGATGGCGGTCTTGCCGGTCTGCCGGTCGCCGAGGATCAACTCGCGCTGGCCGCGGCCGATGGGGATGGCGGCATCGACGGCCTTTATCCCGGTCTGCAAGGGCACCTGCACCGGGCCGCGGTGCATGATGGGAGGCGCCGCGCGCTCGATGGGCAGGCGTTCGTCCGCGTCGACAGGGTCGCCATCGTCCAGCGGTCGGCCGAGCGCATCAACCACCCGCCCGACCAGGCGTTGACCCACGGGCACGTCGACAACCCGGCCGGTGCGATGCACCGGGTCGCCGGCACGCAGATTATCCGTCGCCCCCAGCACGATCACGCCGGCCCGATCGGGGCCGAGGTTGTAGGCGATGCCCATAATGCCCCCCGCGAAGGACAGCAACTCGTCGACGCGAAGGTCGGTGAAACCCGTGACCTCGGCCACCCCGTTTCCGACCGATACAATATGGGCGATTTCGGCCATCTCGAGGGCCGGTGTAAGCTGCGCCAATGCCTCCTCGAGCGGCGCGAAGATGTCTTCCTGAAGGTTATCGAGGCCAGGCCGGTGCGCCATCAACTGCTTTCCGCGCTGACTGGACGGTGTTCAGCATGGCGCCGGCCGCTGCCGTCGATGACCTCGTCGAGCGTTGTCTCGAGCCGGCCGAGAAAGCGCGCGGCGGACCATTCGACGGTCTGCGCGCCAACGGTCAGGCGCAGGCCGAGCAGCAGGTCGGCGTCTTCGCCGTACGCCACCTCGATGTCCGGGCCGATATGTTCATGGATCGCGCGCGTGATCCGGTTTCGCGCGCCCGGTTCGAGCGGGACGCTGCTCTCGACGTGAACGGGGTCATCCGCGCGCCCGGCTGCTGCCTTCAGATTGTCGCGCGCCGCGTCGTCGAGGCTGTCCAGGCGGTCCACGAACGTTCCTGCTAAAGGGCCGGCAAGGTCGCTGCCGGCGTAGTCCTGTAGGACCCGGCCGACGATATCGACCACCTGCCGGCCGGCGTGCTGCCGCAATCTGGCGGCGAAATCGTCCCGCATGTCCTGCAGATGGTCCTCCCAGCTCTTGCGCCGGGCGTCCATCTCCTCGCGCAGATCGTTTTCCATCTTCTTGCGCAAATCGCTTGCCTGCTGGCGGGCCTCGCGCAGCACCTCTTCCCGGCTGGCCTCCAGCTTTTCCTGCTTCTTGCGCAAGCACTCCGCTTCGGCCTCGACCCTTGCGCGTGCGTCCTTGGCTTCTGCAAGCCGGGTTTCGATCCGGTCTTCGCGCCGCGCCATCGCCCCCATGATGGGGCGGTAAAGGAAGCGTTGCAACAGCCAGACCAGTACCAGAAAGTTGACGATCTGCGCCGCGACGGTCAGCCAGTCGATCTGCATTAGCTCAGCCTCCGGCGGCTTGTGCGGCGGTCTTGGCGGCGAGATTGGCGAAGGGGTTGGCGAAGATCAGGATCATCGCCACCACGAAACAGTAGATCGCTGTTGACTCGATCATCGCGAGGCTGACGAACAGGGTTCGGGTTATGGTGTTCGCGGCGTCGGGTTGCTGGGCGATGGCCTGCAGTGCTTGGCTGGCGGCGCGTCCCTCCGCCAGCGCCGGACCGATCGAACCGATGGCGATGGTCAGCCCGGCGGTAAAGATCGACACAACGGCGATCATGGTTGCAGCATCCATGCTCAGTCTCCTGTATGATTGCGGAAGGGATCGTCGGCCCCGCGCCGGCTGCGGCTGGCCGATCCGATATAGACCATCGCGAGGATGGAGAAGATGTAGGCCTGTATCAGCCCGGTAAGCAGGCCGAGGACCTGCATCACGACCGGAAAGAAGAAAGGTGCCACGGAAATCAGGATGCCGACGATCACCGTCCCGCTCATGACATTGCCGTAGAGGCGCACCGCCAGTGCGATAGTGCGCGAGACCTCGCTCACGAGGTTGAAGGGCAGCATCAGCGGCGTCGGCCGGATGTATTCGCGCATATAGGCGACGATCCCGCGCTGGCCGATCGAGAACAGCGGAACCGCGATCAGCACGCAGATGGCCAGCGCCGCCGTGGTTGAGAGCGATCCGGTGGGCGGTTGGTAGCCCGGTACCACCGCTAGGATGTTGGCCGTCGCGATGAACAGGAACAACGTGCCGATGAAGGGCAGGTAGCGACCCGGATCGTCGGCGCCGACCTCGGCGATCTGGTCACGGATGGTCGTGACGATGACCTCGAGCGCGACCTGCCAGCGCGAGACGGTTTCCGCCGTGCTGAGGCGAGATGTCACGGCCCATGAGCCGATGACCAGCAGCGCCATGACCCCCCAGGTGAAGACGATCGTGGCGTTGAGTTGCAGGCCTCGCCATTCGTAAAGGATCCATGAATCCGGACTTATTTCCATGTCGCGTCCCCCGGCGTGGTGTCACCGAGCCGGCGGGTCGCGGCCAGCCGCACGGTGGTGAAGCCCACGACCGCCGCAATGATACCCTCGATCCGCAGGCCAAGCGCGCCCGCCACGGCAAGCGCGCCAAGCAGCAGCGCCGCCCGCGCAAGACCGAGCCCGAGGAAGGCGAGGACGCCGCCGCGGTCCCGCGGCAAGGACCGCACGGCGACCCAGAGCAGGCCAAGATAGACGGCGCCAAGGACGCCACCCGCCAGCGCGCCAAGTAACAAGGACAAAACGGAAAGGCTCATCGCGCACCTCGAAATGGGTATCTGCGCGGATCAGTCATCGCGCCCCTCCCGCTGGACCCAGTACCACGCATTGAACGCGCCCAGCCCGGCGCCGGCAAGCAGCAGGGTAAGCGTCCACGAGACCGCGCCCGGCCATTTGCCATCTATCCAGATACCCAAGGCGACGCCCACGACCACCGGCACCGCCACGGACCAGCCCACCAGCCCGAACATGCCCAGCCCGTACCATGCGCTTTCCCGGCGGCGTTTGCGGGCCTCTTCCATCTGTTGCGCCTTTTGCGCAATGGTCTCCGTTTCGTTGTCGCGGTCGGTGTTCATGGCAGGTTCGCCCCAAGGTCTCGAAACCGGCGGACCATGCTCGCCTCCAGCCGTGCCAGCGCTGCGCGGGCGTCGCGCTCTGACTCGTCGTGCTGGCGGAACTCGGCCTCGACACGCTTGCGCAGGTTGCCCAGATCATCGCCCTCGACCGCGCCGCGCACCGCCACGCGCACATCGTCGCCGCACTTGACCAGCGTCCCGGAATTGATGGCGACAAAGCGTTCCGCGCCGTCCTCGGTCTCGTAAAGCAGGATGCCCGGGACCAGCGCGCTGACGAAATCGATGTGGCCGGGCCACATGCCGAAGCGACCATGCGGCCCCTCTGCCACAATGCGCCGGACGGGCCGGTCAACCTCCATCGCCAAGGGCGTGATGACCTTAAGCCGCATCCGGCGCCTCCCCCGGCGCGTCAAGGTCCTCGATGGTGCCGATCATGTAGAAATCCCCTTCGTCGCGATCCGCGAACTCTCCGGCAAGGATGCGCGCGCAGCTGTCAAGCGTCTCCTGAAGCGGCACGAAGCGACCCTTGTTGCCGGTCATCGCCTCGGTGGAGAAGAAGGGCTGCGTCAGGAAACGTTCGAGTTGGCGGGCCTGCCGGACCGTGTCCCGGTCGCGTTCGGAAAGCTCCTCGAGGCCCAGCATCGCGATGATGTCCTTGAGTTCCTCGTATTCTGCCAGGGTGCTGCGCACGGCCCGCGCGATCCGGTAGTGGCGCGGGCTGACGGTACCGGGCGTCAGCATCCGCGAGAAGGATTTCAGCGGGTCGATGGCCGGGTAGAGCCCCTCGGACGCCTTCTTGCGCGATAACACGATCGAGGCAGACAGATGGGCGAAGGTATGTGTGGCGGCCGGATCAGTGAAGTCGTCTGCCGGCACGTAGACCGCTTGGATCGAGGTCATCGTACCTTGATCGGTGGAGCAGATCCGCTCCTCGAGAGCCGCCAGTTCCGTGCCCAGTGTCGGCTGATAGCCCACCCGGCTCGGAATGCGGCCCAGCAGGCCCGACACCTCCGAGCCCGCCTGCACGAAGCGGAAGATGTTGTCGATCAGCACCAGCACGTTGCGGCGCAAGTCGTCGCGGAAATACTCGGCCATGGTCAGCGCGGAATGGCCCACGCGAAAGCGCACGCCGGGGCTTTCGTTCATCTGGCCGAACATCATCACGGTGTTCTCCAGCACGCCAGCCTCGCCCATCTCGCGGTAAAGCTCCTCGGCCTCGCGCGAGCGTTCGCCGATCCCGCAGAACAGACTCACGCCGTCATACGCGGCGACCATGTTATGGATCATTTCGGTGATCAGCACGGTCTTGCCCACGCCCGCGCCGCCGAAAAGCCCGGCCTTGGCGCCGCGTTCCAGAGGGCTGAGCAGGTCGATCGCCTTGATCCCGGTTTCGAAGATCGCGTCCTCGACGCGCCGCGCTGACAGCGGCACGGGGGCGCGCAGAACCGGGCGCCGGAGCAGGTCGTCCAGAGGCGGACCATCGTCGATCGTATCGCCGAAGACGTTGAACATCCGCCCCAGAACTTCCTTGCCCACCGGCACATCGATGGGGCTGCCGGTGTCCCGCACCGCAAGACCGATGCGCAGCTCGGGCGAGTGGTTCATCACCAGCCCGCGTGCCAGACCCTCACCGGGCAGGGCAGCAACCTCGATGACGATCTCGGGGTCGGTCAGCGTGACCAGTCGCGTCGCGATCGCCGGCAAGTCCCTTTCGAACCGGATTTCGGCAATCCCGCCCTCCAGCCGCACGATGTGCCCCACCGGGGCCGTCTGATCGGTCATCGGACCCTTTCCTCGCGTCTCGTGGTGGAATTCTGGCGCTTCGAGACGGGCGGCACATTGATCCAGAGCAGTCCGCCGCAGAAAATTTTGCGGCCGTATCTCGAAGGCGGTGGAAACTCCCTGGCGGTGTGCTCCGGGCATGTGCGCGATCGGTTTTCAGCCTGCGAGGTCAAGGGGGCATAGGCACGGTCTCGGCGCAGGGCAGCACGTTCCGGGTCTGGATGCTGCGGCGGAACTCCTCGTTCAGCCTCTCGATGGCGTTTGTGGTCCGGACGGACCTCCCTTGCGAGGGATCAAGGCGGGTGACAGTGAAGCGCCGGTCGCCCGTCATCCTTCAGGCAGTCGGCAACGGCCCGGCACTTCAGGCACCACTTGCGGAGGAACGCGTTGCGCCGCGGTTCGATCTCGGTCCCTGTGTCAGCGTAGGTCATGTCGCGGCAGTCCTCGGTCAACTCGTGCTGCAGCGTTTTCGGGACGTTGGCCAGCAGGTTTCGATGCTTGTGAACGATGCCGCGCTGGATGGGCAGGTGATCGCCCCGGAAGGTCACCAGCGCAGCCGCCAGCCCCGGGGCGCCGTCGGCGATCACGAACCCGGCCAGCACCGAGACGTTGGTGGCACGCTGGACGATCCGCGTCCTGATCACCGTGCCGTACAGGAGCGAGCCGTAGCCCGACACCGATGAAGTGGATGGCTCCCGGTCCCGGCATCGCGATGTGCCATGTCGGATGCAGTGAACACGGCCGACGGCAGGAGCTTTCCATTCATGGGGTTATCACGATCGGGATTGATCCGGCGAGGTCTGCGTTTCCGTTGCACGGCGGTGACGCGGAGGGGCAGGTGCTGTTGCGCCGTCAGCTTCGATGCAGCCAGATGCTTGAATTTTCTCAGCGCCAGCGGCCTGATGGGGCGAACCGCCTTTCCGCGAAACCGCCGCTATCATTGCCGGCATGGGCAGAGAGCGGCGCATCTGACGGAAATCTAGGTTTTGGGTACCGATCTGGGCAAGACGTTTTGCAGTCTTGCTGGGCTGGATGAAGCAGGAGCGGTCGTTTTTCGCAAACGTCTCCAGCGACACCACCAGGGGCAAGATCGAACGACGGCACCTGACTGTGAGGAACCGTGTGTTGCTCGCGCATTACTTCGTGGCCCCGACCGCGAGCGCCAGGTCGGCGCGTTCGTCGAATACTGCTACACCCGCCGGTACCGCGAGAGCCTCGGGAACCTGACGCCGGCCGACGTCTACGATGGCCGGAGCGGTCAAATCCTGCAACAGGAGAGGAGATCAAACGAAAAATCATGCTTGCCCGGCGCTTGCCCCACGAAACTGAAAACGCACACCGTCAATCAGCGTGGCGCCGGAGTTTCCCGTCTGGAAAGCGCACAAGCGTCCCAATTTGTCTGACGACGGACGGAGCGAAGCTGCATGTTGGAAGCCCGCGCAATGGCGGCGTGCCGAGAATGATCATACACCTGTGCGCTTACCGACGGTCAGGTATCACGCCAGACCGAACGGGTATTGGACTTTGAAACCCTCGGAGCGCACCTTTCGTGTCAATCATCGCTCCACGAACCGGGTTGTTCCAGTGACCAAGATCGACCGCATCGAAACGACAATCGTCGACCTGCCCACCATCCGCGGGCATGTCTTGTCGATGACGACGATGATGCTGCAGTCCATCGTCCTTGTTCGGATCACGTTTTCGGACGGGTCGGAAGGGATTGGGGAGGGCACATCGATAGGCGGGATGAGCTATGGGGCCGAAATCCCTGAAAGCATCAAGTCGGCAATCGACACCTACATCGCACCACTGCTCGACGGCAGCGACGGTGACCAGATCAACGCGGTGATCGACATTATGGATCGCGGCGTGAAGGGCAACCCGATCGCTCGCTGTGCGGTCGAGACGGCGCTATGGGACGGGCTGGCAAAGCGGCTTGGAGTGTCGGTCGCGCGGCTCTTTGGCGGTCCGGTGCGCGCGGCGATGCCGGTGGCTTGGACGCTCGCGTCGGTCAGGCGCCGGGTCGAGCCCGGTGAGTGCCGGTTGATCATGTCCAGCGCCGCCTTTCGCTCGCCGTGGCCATCGGCGTGGGTCAGCTCCGCCTGCACCACGAGCCCGTTGCGGTTCTCCATCAGCGTATGCCCCATGAAACACAACTGTGCCGCGGCACCCGGCGCCTTCTTTTAGAGCCGCGCATCCGGGTCCGTGACCGAGGCATGGGTCGCGTT
>JAVLCJ010000066.1:0-15346 GCA_031580875.1 Roseovarius sp. | reverse complement strand
ACCGCGGCTGGTTCCATTCGTCGATGCTGCAGGCCTGCGGCACGATCGGGCGCGCGCCCTATCGCGGTGTGCTGACCCACGGGTTCACGCTGGACGAGAAGGGCAACAAGATGTCCAAGTCGCTCGGCAATACCGTGGCGCCGGACGACGTGACGGGGCAGTACGGCGCGGACATCCTGCGACTGTGGGTGGCGCAGTCGGATTACACGGGCGACCTGCGGATCGGGCCGGAAATCCTCAAGGGGACGGCCGACAGCTATCGCCGGTTGCGCAATACGCTGCGGTTCATGCTTGGGGCCCTGAGCCATTTTTCGGAAGCCGACCGTGTCGACCCTTCGGACATGCCGGAACTGGAACGCTGGGTGCTGCACCGGCTGGCGGAGCTGGATCACCGGGTGCGCACGGGCTATGCCGCCTATGACTTCCAGGGCGTGTTCCAGCAGCTTTTCAATTTCTGCACGGTTGAGCTGAGCGCGTTCTATTTCGACATCCGCAAGGACGCGCTTTACTGCGACGGGGACACCGCGCGGCGGCGGGCGACGCGGACGGTGCTGGACCTGCTGTTCCATCGGCTGACCACGTGGCTGGCGCCGGTGCTGGTTTTCACCATGGAGGAGGTCTGGCTGGAACGTTTCCCCGGCGAGGACAGCAGCGTGCACCTGGTGGACATGCCCGAAACGCCGGCGGACTGGCTGGACGAACAACTGGCGGCGAAATGGGCGCAAGTCCGGCAGGCGCGGCGCGTGGTGACGGCGGCGCTGGAGGTTCAGCGGACGGACAAGGTGATCGGCGCGTCGCTGGAGGCCGCGCCGGTTGTTCACGTGCTGGATGCGGAAATGCTCAAGGTGCTGAAATCGGTGAACTTCGAGGATATCTGCATTACCTCGGACATCTGCCTGACGGGCGATCCCAGCCCGGACGAGGCCTACCGCCTGCCAGAGGTGGCGGGCGTGACCGTCGTGTTCGAGAAGGCCGAGGGCGAAAAATGCCAGCGTTGCTGGAAAATCCTGCCGGATGTGGGCCAGCACAAGCACCCCGGGACCTGTGCGCGCTGCAGCACGGCGCTTGGCTGACGTCGCCCGGCGCGGGCGGGGGCACCGCCCGTTTGCCGCCCGGGCGCCGTGGGCCCTGGGTGTGCGGCGTGACCGTCAGCTGCCCGGCTTGTGTCGGCGGCGGACGGTGCCGGGGCGGCCGGGCAGCGACAGCATGGCATCGCCGCGCGGCGTGGTGCTGATGACCCGGCCCTTCGAGACGACGGCAAGGCGCGCGGGGCGCAGGCGGACAGCCTCGACCGGGTCGGCGGCGTCGAGCACCACGAGCGAGGCGTGTCGGCCCACCTCGAGCCCGTAACCGGCCAGCCCGAGGATGCGGGCATTGTCCGTCGTCACCATGTCGAAGCAGCGCCGCATGTCCTGCGGCGAGGACATCTGCGCCACGTGCAGCCCCATGAAGGCCACGTCGAGCATGTCGGCGGTTCCCAGTGAATACCACGGGTCACGGACGCAATCCTGCCCCCAGCCCACGGTGATGCCTTGCGCCTGCATCTCCTTGACACGGGTGAGGCCGCGGCGCTTGGGGAAACTGTCATGCCGGCCCTGCAGCATGATGTTGATGAGCGGATTGGGGATGGCGGCCAGCCCCGCCTCGGCCATCAGGGGCAGGAGCTTGGACACGTAGTAATTGTCCATGGAGTGCATGGAGGTCAGGTGGCTGCCCGCCACGCGGCCCTGAAGCCCGAGGCGGTGCGCCTCGTAGGCGAGGGTTTCGACATGGCGCGACATAGGATCGTCCGTTTCGTCGCAATGCATGTCGACCATGAGCCCGCGATCGGCGGCGATCTCGCACAGTTCGCGGATCGAGGCGGCGCCGTCGGCCATGCTGCGTTCGAAATGCGGGATGCCGCCCACCACGTCCACGCCCATGTCGAGCGCGCGCAGCGTGTTGTCCCGCGCCGTCGGGTCGCGATAGAACCCGTCCTGCGGGAAGGCGACGAGCTGCAGGTCGATATGGCCTTTCACCCTGTCGCGCACGTCGAGCATCGCCTCGACGCCCTTGAGTCTGTCGTCGCAGGTATCCACGTGGCTGCGGATGCTCAGCAGGCCCATCGACGCGGCCCAGTCGCAATAGGTCAGTGCGCGGTCGATCATGTCGTCCTGCGTGACCACCTGCTTGAGTTCGCCCCACAGGCCGATCCCTTCGAGCAGGGTGCCCGAGGCATTGAGCCGCGGCAGCCCGTAGGAAAGCGTGGCGTCGAGGTGGAAATGCGGATCGACGAACGGGGGCGCGACGAGATCGCCGGTGGCGTCGATCACGTGGCCCGCCTGTGCCGCGTCCAGCGTGTCGATGGCGGTGATCCGGTCGCCCGTGATGCCGATATCGGCGATGCGTCCGTCGGGCAGGGTGCCCCCCTTGACGAGAAGGTCGAACATCAGCGTTCCCCCTTGTTGAAGGGCACCATGAGCGCCGCCGGCACCTCGGCCCGGCGAGACATGACGATCAGGGCCAGGATTGACAGGAAATAGGGCATCATCAGGAAGACCTGGTACGGGATGTCGGCCCCGATCGGCGTTTGCTGGATACGGATTTGCAGCGCGTCGAAGGCGGCGAAAAGGATCGCGCCCAGAAGCGCCTTGCCCGGTTTCCACGCGCCGAACACCACCAGCGCGATGCAGATCCAGCCGCGCCCGTTGACCATCTCGAAGAAGAAACTGTCGAAGGCGGACATGGTCAGGAAGGCGCCGCCGACGCCCATCAGCCCGCTGCCCACGGTCACCGCCCCCATGCGGATTGCCGTGACGGACAGCCCCTGCGCCGCGACGGCCGACGGGTTTTCGCCGGCCGCCCGCAAGGCCAGCCCGAGCGGCGTGCGGTAGAGCGTGTAGGCGACGAACCCCACGAGAATGAAGGCGAGATAGGTCAGCGGCGTTTGCGCGAAAAGCGCCGGGCCGATCAGCGGCAGATCGGACAGGAGCGGGATTTCGTAGGGCTGGAAGGCGTCGATCTTGGGCGGGCTGGTGACTTCGGGCAGGGCGAGCCGATAGGCGAAATAGGTGCTGGACGTGGCCAGCAGCGTCACGCCCAGCCCCACCACGTGCTGCGACAGGCCGAAGGGCACCGTGAGGGTGGAATGGACGAGCCCGAACAGCATCCCGACCACCATCGCCACGGCCACGCCCGGCCACAGCCCGGCCCCCGAGTAGACGGCCATCCAGCCGGCGAAGGCGCCGGCGACCATGATCCCCTCGATCCCGAGGTTCAGAACGCCCGCGCGTTCGCAGATGAGTTCGCCGAGCGTGGCAAAGATCAGCGGGCTGGCAATGCGGATCGCCGCTGTCCAGAAGCTGGCGGAAAGCAGGATTTCGAACAGGTCCATGGCGTTACTCCCTCACGACGCGGAACCGGGTGAGAAGGATCGCCAGCACCATCAGCAACAGCGCCGTGGCCAGCATGATATCGGCAAGGTAGGACGGGACGTCGACGGCGCGGCTCATGCTGTCGGCACCCACGAAGATCCCCGCGATGAACAGCGCGGCGGCGACCACCGCCAGCGGGTTGAGAAGCGCGACCATGGCCACGATGATGCCCGTGTAGCCGAAGCCGGGGCTGAGATCGAGCGTCAGGTTGCCCTTGAGGCCCGAAACCTCGGAAAACCCGGCAAGCGCCGCGAGCCCGCCGGACAGCAGCGCCGTCTTGATGAGCACGGCGTTGACCGGGATGCCCGCGAAGGCGGCGGCGTCGCGGTTGAGCCCGACGGCGCGCATTTCGTAGCCCAGTGTCGTGCGGTGCTGGATCACCCAGACCACCACCGCCGAGATCAGCGCCAGCGCGAAGCCCCAGTGCAGGCGCAGCCCCTCGACGATGCGGGGCAGGCGCGCCTCGGGTATCAGCCGCTCGGACTTGGGCCAGCCCATGCCCATCGGGTCCTTCAGCGGCCCTTCGAGCAGCATGGAGATGAAGAGCAGGAAGATGAAGTTGAAAAGCAGCGTCGTTACCACCTCGTCCACGCCGAACCTGACCTTGAGCAATGCGGGAACAAGCAGCACCACGGCGCCTGCCAGCATCGAGCAGACGGCAAGCGCCGGAAGCAGCGCAAGGCCGGACCACTGCAACGCGCCGGTGCCCAGCAGAACGGTGACGAGCGCCCCGGCGTATAGCTGCGCCTCGGCGCCGATGTTCCACAGCCGGGCGCGGAAGGCGACGGCCACCGAAAGCCCCGTGAAGATGAGCGGCGTGGCGCGGTTGAGCGTTTCCAGCGCCGCGAACTGCGAGCCGGCCGCGCCCTTGAGGATCAGCCCGAGCACCGCGAAGGGATTGGCGCCCGCCATCATCGCCAGCAGCGAGGCGATCACGATGGTGGCCGCGATGGCGATGGCCGGGGGCAGGGCCGTGCGGCCGAGCGACGGGTTGGCGATGGGCTCAAGACGCATGGGCGACCCCTTTCTCGAACCCTTCGCCCGTCATCCAGATGCCCAGTTCGGCCGGTGACATGCTGCCGCGTTCGAACCCGGGCGAGAGCCGGCCCTCGGAGATGACATGGATCACGTCGGACAGCGCCATGATCTCATCGAGATCCTCCGATATCAGCAGCACCGCCGCGCCGCGATCACGGGCATCCATGAGTTGCGCGTGAACGTAGTTGACCGCCCCGATGTCGAGCCCGCGAACCGGCTGGTTGGCAAGGATGATCCGCGGCCCGGCTTCCAGCACGCGGCCGAGAATGAGCTTCTGCATGTTGCCGCCTGACAGCAGGCGGATGCGCGTGGCCGGGCCGGGGCAGCGCACGTCGTAGGTGTCGATCACATGTCGGGTGAAGGCGTCGGCGCGGGGCCAGTTCATCCAGCCCCGGCGGCTCATCGGGGGCTGGTGGTAGGTTTCCATGATGGCGTTCTCGGTCAGGGTGAAATCGGCGATGGTGCCGGTCTTGTGCCGGTCCTCGGGGATGCGGGCGATGCCGGAATGGACCGCCTCGCGCGGGGTCCAGTTCGCCGGATCGGCACCGTCGAGCACCAGCCGCCCGGTGGCGGGCGAGATGCTGCCGCCGATCAGGGCGGCCAGCGCGGCCTGCCCGTTGCCCGACACGCCGGCCAGCCCGGTGATGGTGCCGGCCGTGAGCGCAAGCGACAGCGTTTTCAACCCCGGTGCATTACCCTGATCGGGCGTGCAGACATCGTGCAGTTGCAGCAGCGGGGCGCCGGGTTTGCCCGGCTCGACCTTGGGGGCCGAAACCTCGGCGCCCACCATGAGCTGCGCGAGGCCGTGCTTGTCGACCTGCGAGATCGGGCGTTCGGCCACCAGTTCGCCGTGCCGCAGGATCAGCACGCGGTCGGAAATCGCCATGACCTCGTGCAGCTTGTGACTGATGAAAACCACCGACAGGCCGAGCGCGACGGCCTTGCGCAGCGTCTCGAACAGGTCGTCCGTTTCCTGCGGGGTCAGCACGGCGGTGGGTTCATCGAGAATGAGGATGCGCGCGTCGCGGTAGAGCGCCTTGAGGATTTCCACGCGCTGCCGTTCGCCGACAGTCAGCGATCCGACGCGCGCGTCCGGGTCCACCGCGAGCCGGAAATCGGCGGCAAGGCGGGTGATCTTGTCGCGGGCCGACGCGTCATCGAAGCGGGGCGAGAACAGCGGCTGCGTGCCGAGCGCGACGTTTTCCAGCACTGTCATGTTGTCGGCCAGCGTGAAATGCTGATGCACCATGCCCACCCCGGCCTCCAGCGCGGCGCGGGGATTGCCCGGCGGCAACGGGCGGCCGAAGACCTCGACCGTGCCCTCGTCGGCAGTGTACTGGCCGAAGAGAATGTTCATCAGCGTCGTCTTGCCCGCGCCGTTCTCGCCCAGAAGGGCGATGACCTCGCCCTCGTGGAGTGACAGGCTGACGGCATTGTTCGCCGTCAGCGCGCCGAAGCGTTTGGTGATGTTGTCGAGGCGCAGGACGACCTGCGCCGTCTCTGCTCCTGCCGGCATTTACGACGACTTGGGTTCTTCGTCGTTTATCTCGACGACGAAGTCGCCCGCCTTGATCTGTTCGCGCCGCTTGTCGACAAGATCCATCGCTTCCTGCGGGACCTTGCCTTCGAACGTGCCAAGCGGCGCCAGCGAACAGCCGCCTGCCTTCATGAAGGAATAGCTGCCGTAATCGGCGGCCTCGAAGCTGCCGTCGCGAACATTGGCGATCGCCGCGTCAAGCGTGGGCTCGAAATGCCAGATGGCCGAGGCAACCACGGTGTCGGGATAATCGCTCTGGGTGTTGATGACGTTGCCGATGGCGAGGATGTCTTTCTCCTTGGCGGCGTCGGACACGCCGAACCGTTCCGCATAGAGCATGTCGGCGCCGTTCTCGATCATGGCGAAGGCGGTTTCCTTGGCCTTGGGCGGGTCGAACCAGGACCCGATGAAGCTGACCTGGAAACCGATATCGGGGTTCATTTCCCGTGCGCCGGCCATGAAGGCGTGCATCAGGCGGTTGACCTCGGGGATCGGGAAGCCGCCGACCATGCCGATATTGGCGGTCTCGGTCATGGCGCCGGCGATGATCCCGGTCAGGTAGGATGCATCCTGAATGTAGTTGTCGAAGACCGCGAAATTGGGCAGTGCCGGATCGTGCTTGAAGCTGGACCCCATCAGGAAGGCGATGTCGGGGTAGTCGGCGGCCACTTCGCGCGCTTCCTGTTCGACGGCGAAGACCTCGCCGATGATGAGCTTGTGGCCCTGCTCGGCATATTCACGCATCACGCGGGCATAGTCGGTATTCGACACGTTTTCCGAGAAGGTGTAGTCGAGGTCGCCGCGCTCTTGCGCGATGCCCGCGGCCTTGTGGATGCGGCTGACCCATTGCTGTTCCACCGGCACGGTGTAGATGCCCGCGCACTTGATCGGCTTGGCGGCCAGCAGGCGTGTCGGCAGGCCGGCCGCGCCGGCCAGAACGGCCCCACCGGCCGTGGTGGCGAGAAAGCTGCGGCGGGAAATTGCGGCGGGAAGATGTGTGCCTTTGCGGTGCATGTCTTTGGTCCTCACTGTTGCGGTTTCTTCTCGTTTTTACCAAACGGTAAAATTTGCCGGGCAAAAATGCCAGAAAAATTGTTCATGCGCCGTGCATAAACCCGTTTGGAAAGCCCGCCCACAGCAAAGTTCATACGTTCTAACAGGAGCTTAAAAGCTGCTCAAATTTCAGGCGGAAACGCGGCAAGGCGGCGGTTGCTCCGCCGCCTTGCGCCGCACGGCCTATTGGGTCACGATCTCTGGGCCCATGAACGTGTTGGGCAGGACAGTGCTGATCCACGGTACATACGTCACGAGAATCAGGAAGACGAAGAGCACCGCGAGGAAGGGCAGGGCGGCGCGCACCACCTGCATCATCGGCATGCCGGCCACGCCCGACGTGACAAAGAGGTTGAGCCCGACCGGCGGCGTGATCATCCCGATTTCCATGTTCACCACCATGATTATCCCGAGGTGGATGGGATCGATGCCCAATTCCATCGCGATCGGGAAGACCAGCGGCGCGACGATGACCAAAAGGCCCGAGGGTTACATGAACTGCCCGCCGATCAGCAGGATCACGTTCACCACCACGAGGAACATCACCGGCCCGAGCCCGGCCTGAAGCATGGCGGTGGCGATTTGCTGCGGGATTTGTTCGTCGGTCAGCACGTGCTTGAGGATGAGCGCGTTGGCGATCACGAAAAGCAGCGTCACGGTCAGCTTGCCGGCTTCGAAGAGGGTCTGCCGGGTATCAGCGTGGAAAAACGCGGTCAGCAGCGCCTGCGGCTTGCGCAGGAGGCTGCTGTTGCGCGCCCCGTCCTGACTGGCCAGTGGCCCCATGTCCTTGTAGACGAAGCAGGCGATGAAGAAGGCATAGACGGCCGCCACGGCCGCGGCTTCGGTCGGGGTGAAGATGCCGCCGTATATGCCGCCGAGGATGATCACGATCAGGAACAGGCCCCCACGCGGCCTCGCGCACGGGTCTGTCAGCATCCACGACGAGAACCTGACGGATCATGCGGCGCTGTCCCTTGTCCATGGTTCGAGTTCGACCGAGAATTCCGCGCCGCTGCCGGTGTTCGCGCCGCGAATGTTGCCGCCGAAACTCTGCACCAACCCGTAGGAGATGGAAAGGCCGAGGCCCATGCCTTCGCTGCTTCCCACCTGTTTCGTGCTGTAGAAAGGGTCGAAGATCCGTTCGGGCGATTCGATGCCCGGGCCGGTGTCGCGCACCCGGACGATGACGGGCGCGCGGGGTTCGACGGTGATTTCCAGATGTTTTTCGGCGCTGTCCTGCATCGCATCCGCGGCATTCGTGACAAGGTTGACCAGCACCTGTTCAAGCCGCACCTCGCCGCCGTGGACCAGAACCGGGGATTGCGGGGGTGTCCACTGCACTGTCACCCCCCTCTTGCCGCAGCTTGGCCTCGGTCAGTTCCAGCGCCGCATTGATGACCCTGACGATGTCGACCCGGCTCATCGGTTCGTTCTCGTTGCGCACGAATGCCCGCAGGTTCCGGATGATGCGGCTCATCCGTTGTGCCATGTCCTCGATGCTGCCGAGGTTCTCGGCGGTCTTGCCGGGTTCGCCCCTGTCCCGAAACGCGCGGGCATTGGTCGTGAATTGCTGGATGGCCATCAGCGGCTGGTTGAGTTCGTGGCTGATACCGGCGCTAAGCTGCCCGAGCGCGCTGAGCTTCCCGGCCTGGACCAGATCGGCCTGCGCGCGCTTCAGCGCGGCCTCGGCCTCCTGCCGCTCGTGGATTTCACGGCGCAGGGCCTCGTTGGTCCGGGTCAGGGTCGTGGTGCGCTCGGCCACGCGCTTCTCGAGGTCGGCATTCGCCCGGGCCAGCGTCCGGCGGCGTTCCTGCACGACATGCAGCAGGGTGCCAAGCAGCAGAAGCGCGGTGCCCACCGCCCCGGCCTGCAGCCACGCGATCTGGCGCGCGGGCGCGGTATCGACCAGCGCCTCGCCGGTCATGCCGATATGCGGCCGTGTCCGGGTCAGCCGCAGCGCGGTCCCCGGCAGGTACGGCCCGAGGTCAAGGTGCCAGATCTCGTGAGGGCCGATATCGCTCTGGCGGAACTGCACCTCGCGGCCGTCGCCATGCACGAGGGACGCTTCGCCGGGCGGGTGCGTCCAGCCCAGAAGTTCGGATCGGTTCGACATGAAGATGCGGTTGGAATCGTCCAGCAGCAGGATCGCGGTGGGCCCGCCGCGCCAGCCGATCTCGATGTTCTCGGCGTCGGCCTCGACCAGCATAACCGCCTGTATCTTGCCGGTCGCGTCGAAAGACGGGGCGGCGAACATGAACAGGCGCCGCCCGCTTTCGGGATCGGTGCCGTGTCCCGCGCCGAGCGCGCCGTTCGTGGCGCGTTGGAAATAATCGGTCTTTTGCAGGTCGTGCGGCGGCGTGTCGTGGGACCCGGCCAGCACTTGCCCGTCGGGGGCCACGAAATAGATTGCTGCCGCGCCGGTTCGGTCGGCGGCCGTCAGCAGGAGCGCGTCCGCCCGGGCCGTTCTGCCCGCGCCCCGGGCAAGCGGCGTCAGCGCCGGATGCTCGGCCAGCAGGACGGCCTTGTCCCGGTAGCGCTGCAATTCGGATGCCAGCCCGTCGAGCACGAGCGCCACCTCGGCCATGCCGCGCTGCGACAGCTGTTGAAGATGTTGCAGGTATCCATAGCGCCACACCCCGCCCGACGCGATCAGGACGAGGGCCAGCATCGGCAGGAGGAACAGCAAGGATGCTCGGTCACGCGGCCACATCTGCCAAGGATATCAGCGGCGCGGACGGGTTGACCAGCGCGAGCGTCGGGCAAACGCGCCGTCAGGCGTGCCCGGCATCGGCCGACAGGGCCAGCGCGTTGATCCCGAGCTTGCCAAGCGCGCCTTCCCACTTGGCAGTGTCGGACATGTCGAACACGAGCTGCTTGTCCGCGTCGCAGAGAAGCCAGCCGTTCTGCGCGATTTCGTCCTCGAGCTGTCCCGGCCCCCAGCCGGCATAGCCAAGCGCCATGATCACGTTGCCCGGCCCGCGCCCGCCCGCGATATCCTCGAGGATGTCGAGCGTGGCGGTCATCGCGAAATCGTCGTTCACGTCCAGCGTCGAGATGGAGGAATGGTAGCCGAAATCATGCAGGACGAAGCCGCGCGCGTTCTCGACAGGGCCACCGTAATGCACGGGCATCTCGCCGGCGTCGCCGCCGGCGGTGATCGAGAGTTGTTCCAGCAGATCCTTCAGGCGCAAGTCGTTTGCTGGCTTGTTGATCACCAGCCCCATGGAACCTTCCTCGGAGTGCGCGCAGATGAACACGACCGAGTGTGCGAAACGCGGATCGCCCATGCCGGGCATGGCGATCAGGAGTTTGCCGTTAAGGTCGATATCCTCGGACACGTGCATCTCGCTCCAATCCGTTCACCAGTCGAGAATGGGGGCGCTGCGGGCTCTGTGCAAGCGCTCGTTGTCACACTGCGACATATTTCTCGCCTGAATGTGAATTGGTTTTGGGTCGGCGATGGTCCATCTGGGGGGGATGAAAAGCAAGTTTCGATATGTCGTCGCGATCATGGCGTTCGCGGCGACCACGGCAACCGCGCAGGATCAGCCGGACGTGCTGGACGCGCAAATACTGACCGGCTGGCGGGGCGCCGACGGCAACCATGTCGCCGGTCTTCATATCACGCTGCGCGACGGGTGGAAGACGTACTGGCGCGCCCCCGGCGAGGCCGGGATACCGCCCCGCTTCGACTGGGGCCGGTCCCGTAATCTTGAGCGCGTCGAGATCACCTGGCCCGCGCCGAAACCGATCGAGGACAGCGGGTATACTTCCATCGGGTATGACCGGTCGGTCGTGTTTCCGCTGACGGTATCGCCGCAGCAGCCGGGCCGCCCGGTCGAGCTGTCGGGGCACCTGCAGCTTGGCGTTTGCAAGGATATCTGCGTGCCGGTGGAAATCGATGTGTCGGGCCACCTGCCGCCCGGGCAGAGCGCCCCCGATTCCCGTATCGTCGCGGCGCTGGCGGAACGCCCGTTCAGCGCGGCCGAGGCCGGGGTGGGCCGCGTGGCCTGCCGCGTTTCACCGATCGAGGGGGGGATGCAATTGCGCGCGCAGGTGGACATGCCCGCGCTTGGCGGCAGGGAACTGGCGGTGATCGAAGCCGGCGACCCGGCGATCTGGGTGGCGCGTCCGGAAACGTCACGCTCCGGCGGGCGACTGGTGGCGCAAACTGAGCTTTACCACGTGGAAGGCCGCGCCTTCGCGCTCGACCGCTCGAAACTGCGCATCACGGTTCTGGGCAACGGCAAGGCGGTTGATATTCAGGGCTGCGCCGCCCGCTGAGCGCGACGCCGGACGGCATGCGCCGTGGCCAGCACAAGGTAGAGCAGCAGGCACAGCAAGGCCGCCCCGGCCATGAACAAGGCCAGCGCAGATGCCAGAGGTGACAGCCCCGCCGCCGCGTCCGGCAGGATCGCGGTGATCAGGGCCGGCAGACCGCCCGTTGCAGCGGCATGTCCCACGGTAACGCCGAGCCATGTGAGGATCATCGCCAGCCCCGCGAGGAAAGCCAGGCGCACCGACCGCGCCCGGAACCCGAGCGCCCGCCGCAGCGCGGCGCCCTGACGGTGCAGATCATGCTGAACCGCGATCAGCGCGGGCACCACGAGCAGCACCAGCAACATCCCGAAACCCAGCCCGTAGACCAGCGTGATGACCGTGGGCTTCAGGAACTGCGCCTGCTGCGAGCGTTCGAACAGCAGCGGCGTGAGGCCCAGCACCGTCGTCAGCGTGGTCAGCAGCACCGGCCGGAGCCGGTCGGCCGCCCCGTCGATGATCGAGGGGATCAGCCCGCGCTCGCGCGCGTGTTCGTCGATGGTCGTGACCAGCACGATGGAATCATTGACGATGATCCCGGTCATCCCCAGCAGACCGACCACCGTGAACATGCTGAGCGGGACGTCCCAGTGCCAGTGGCCGAAGATCGTGCCGACAAGCCCGAAAGGAATGATCGACATGACGACCAGCGGGCGCGACCAGCTGGCAAAGACCCATGTCAGCACGAGGTATATGCCCAGAAGCGTCAGCATCAGGCCCAAACGGGCATCGGCAAGGAATTCGTCCTCCTGTTCGGACAGGCCCGAAAGCCGCCATTCGACCTGGTGCTTGCCCGCCACGCGCGGCAGGATCTCGGTTTCGAGACTGGTCATGATCTCCTCGGCGCGGGCCGGGTCGTCCTCGGAGATGTCGCCGGTCACGTTGATGAGCCGGACCCCGTTTTCGCGGCGCACGGTGGAGAAGCCGGCGCGCTGGTCGACGCTGACGATGTCGGCCAGCAGCACGTATTCCCCGCTGGGCGAGCGCAGATGCATCCGTTGCAGGAAATCGGCGGTCAGTTCGGTTTCGGGCAGTTCCACCCGGATCTCGGCGCTGCGCGGGCCGAGCGGATAGGTGGCGGCCTCGATCCCGTTGAGGCGGTGGCGCAGGGTGCGGCCGAGGGAGTCGACCGTGAAGCCGAGCGCCTTGCCCTGCGGCGTGAGTTCTAGAATCAACTCGTCCTTGTCGTAAGCGAGGTTGTCCTGCACGCCCGAAACCTCGGGAAAGCGCGAGAGGTTCTGTTGCAGGTCAAGCGAGGCCGCCTTGAGCGTTTCGGCGGTTGCGCCGAAGAATTCCACGTCCAGCGCGTCGCCGCCCGGGCCCGAGCGCCAGCCGCGGAAGCTGACGGTTTCGGCAAGGGGGTGGCGTTGCACCCGGTCCTGAAGGTCGGCCACGAAGGCGAAGCTGGAATAGGGGCGCAGGTCGGCGTCGATCAGCTCGATCGAGATGCCGCCCAGCTGGTCGGGTTCCTTGGTGTCGGCCCCGGCAAGACCGAAGCCCGCGTTCCCGCCCACCTGTGCCATCACGTAATCGAGCGGGTTGCGCCCGTGCCGCTCGGCGTATTCGGCGCCCAGCTCCTCGGTGGCGCGCTGCATCTCGCGCATCATTTCCAGCGAATCGGCCCGGGTGGCACCGGGCGCCATGGCGAAATTGCCGGTGATGCTGCCGCGCTCTGGCGCGTTGAAGAAACGCCATGTCACGTCGCCGCGCACGAAAAGCGCGGCCTGCGTGGCAAGGACCAACACAGTACCCGCCAACACCGCGTAGCGGGCCCGGATGACCAGCGACATGAAAGGCCGGAAAAGGGTTTCACGCACCCACACGAACCCGCGGTTCACCACGCGACTCGGCGCGTCGTACCAGTGCCGCCGCCCGGCATGGGCCAGTGCACGCGACATGTGATGTGGCAGGATGAGAAAGCACTCCACGAGGCTTGCCGCAAGCACCACGATCACGGTGAACGGGATGTCGATGATCAGGTCCCCGAAGCGCCCGCCGACGAAGGTGAGCCCGAAAAACGCGACAAGCGTCGTCAGCGTGGCCGAGAAAACCGGCAACGCCATGCGCTGCGCGGCGCGTTCGGCCGCCATAACGGCGCCTTCGCCGTACTTGCGGACCCGCGCGTCGGCGTGTTCGCCGACCACGATGGCGTCGTCCACGACGATGCCCAGCGTGATGATGAGCGCGAAGAGCGAGACCATGTTGATCGTCAGCCCCGCCGCGTACATCAGCGCAACCGCCGCCAGCATCGCGACGGGTATGCCCGCGGCCACCCAGAAGGCCGTGCGCGTGTTGAGGAACAGGAACAGCAGCCCAACGACGAATGCAAGGCCCATGAGCCCGTTGTCCAGAAGGGTGTTCAGCCGGCTCGAAATCGCGTCCGAGCGGGTGCGGATCAGCTCGATCGTCACGCCCTCGGGCAGGGTGCCGGTCATTTCCGCGGCGACCTCGGCGGTGGTCCGCTGGATCTCCAGCGCGTCGCCTCGGGCGGACCTGTCGACCCGGATCGACATCGCCGGATCCGCGCCCACGTAATAGGCCAGTTCGCGCGCCACGCCCTCGACCCGGATATCGGCCACGTCGCCGATCGTCAGGTTCGTCCGATCGGGGGCAGAGCGCAGCACGATCCCGGCGATCTGGTCGGGGTCGCGTTTCTCGGTTCCGGTCCGAACGCGGGTGCTGCCGCCCGTCACGTCGCCCGCCGGGTCGGCATCCACCTCGGCCGCGATGGCGCCGGAAATCTCGGCCATGGTCAAGTCATGCGCGATCAGGTTGGCCGATGGCACCTCGATCAGGGTTTCGGGCGCGGCGACGCCCTGCACGGTGGTGCGGGTGACGCCCGCCTCGAACAGCCGGATGACCAGTTCATCGGCAAAGCCGGCCAGTTGTTCGGTCCCCACCGGGCCGGTGAGCACGATATCGGTGACGCGGTCGCGCCACGCGCTGCGGCGGACTTCGGGTTCCTCGGCCTCCTCGGGCAGCGTGGTGACAGTATCGACCGCCGCCTGCACCTCGTCGGCGGCCCGGCCCATGTCCCAGCCCGGTTCGAACTCCAGCATGATGCTGCCACGGTTCTCTCGGCTTGTGGATTCGCTGCCGTCCACACCCTCGACCGAAAGCAGCACCGGTTCGAGCACCTGGACGATGGCGTTATCCACGTCCTCGGCGCTGGCGCCCTCCCAGAAGACCGAGACGGACAGGGTTTCGAGCACGACATCGGGGAAGAACTGCGCGCGCATCCGGGGCGCGGCGGCGAGGCCCAGCACGATCAGCGTCACCAGCAGCAGGTTCGCCGCCGTGCGGTGGCGGGTGAAGTAGGACAGCAGGCCCGTTGCCCGTTGCGGAAGCGCGCGCGCCATCGGCCTCAGCCGTCCATCCGGCCTTCGAGCCGGCGCACGGTGCGGGCGGGCACGCGGGATTTCTCGAGCTGGGCCACGAGGCGTAGCTTGGCCGCCTCGGTCAGGTTGGGGTCAGCCTGCACGAGGCCGATGAGGCGGGCGCGCCGGCTGGCGCTGAGTTCGATCATGTCGTTCGGGTCGGCGCCGCTTTCCGCCGATCCGTTGTCACGACGCTCCAGCGGGCGCACCTTGATGCCCTCGCCCAGAAGGGGGGTGCGTTGCGCCACCACGTCGCGCCCGTCAAGTGCCGCGGCCCGCACGAGGATGTGGTCGCCCTGCCGTCGCAGCAAGGTAACGGCCTGTGCGACAAGCCGGTTGTCGTCGTCGAGCACCAGCACCGCGTCATCGGCGCCAAGCGCCTGAGCGGGCAGGCGGATCACGTTGTCCAGCGGTGGCTCCTCGATCCTGACGGTGACGAAATCGCCCGGCTTGAAGCCGGCCGCCGTGTCCAGCCGGGCGAAGACGCGCCGCCCCGTCTGGCCGTCGCCCACGGCGGCGCTGTCACGGCTGACGCGCCCCTCGGCCGCGAGATCGAGACCGAAGACGTCGAGCGTGGCGGTCACCGGCGCCTCGCGCAGCCGGCCGTCGCC
>JAVLCJ010000065.1:0-15514 GCA_031580875.1 Roseovarius sp. | reverse complement strand
CGCCGCCGGGTCCATGTCGCAGCGGCTGGGCATCGACGAGGGCACGCAACTGCCGCGGCCCATCGTTGAATTCTGCCTGAAGGATGACAAGCTGGGCGACCCGCTGGTCACCGAGGAACATATCGCCGCCTTCGGCTGGGCCAGCCAGCAGGACATGGACGACATCCTCAGCCTGGCGCTGCGGGTGAACGATTTCATGTCGGGCGTGATGTACGGCGTGGGCATCCGCCTTGTCGATTTCAAGATCGAGATAGGCCGGGTCTATGACGGTGATTTCCAGCGCCTCATCGTGGCCGACGAGATCAGCCCCGACAGCTGCCGGCTGTGGGATATCAAGACGGGGCAAAAGCTGGACAAGGACGTTTTCCGGCGTGACCTTGGCAGCCTGACTGACGCCTATTCCGAAGTGGCGCGCCGACTCGGGGTGATGCCCAAGGCGTCCACGCCGATGAACAAGCCGCATCTCATCAATTGAGGCGGCGCGCGGGGGCCGCGGGGCGCCGGCACATGCAGCAGGAAGCGCGGCGCGTCATGCCCGCGGGACGGATCAAGCGGAGATGGATATGAAGGCACGTGTGCATGTCATGCTCAGGAACGGGGTTCTGGACCCGCAGGGCGAGGCCGTGCGCCACGCGCTGGGCCAGCTGGGCTTCGACGGGGTCGAGAGCGTCCGGCAGGGCAAGGTTGTCGAACTCGAGCTGGCCGAGACCGATGCGGAGAAGGCCCGCGAGGCGGTGACGCAGATGTGCGAGAAGCTGCTCGCGAACACCGTGATCGAGACCTACAGCGTGGAGATCGTCTGATGCATGCCGCCGTCGTCGTGTTTCCCGGCTCGAACTGCGACCGTGATCTTGCCGTGGCGCTCGAACGCGCCGGGGCCCGCGTGTCGATGGTCTGGCACAAGGATACCGAGATGCCGGCGGGGGTGGACCTGATCGGGCTTCCCGGCGGGTTTTCCTTTGGCGACTACTTGCGCTGCGGGGCTATCGCCGCGAACTCGCCGATCTGCCGGTCGGTCGTGGCCCATGCCGAGCGCGGCGGCTTCGTGCTTGGCATATGCAACGGGTTCCAGGTTCTGACGGAAACCGGGTTGCTGCCCGGGATCCTGCTGCGCAACGCCCGGCTGAAATACATCTGCAAGCCCGTGGACCTGACAGTGCGCACCGATGACAGCGCCTATACGGCCGGTTACGCGCGCGGGCAGCGGATCACCATCCCGATCGCGCATCACGACGGCAACTATCACGCCGACGCGGCGACGCTGGACCGGCTGGAGGGCGAGGACCGGGTCGCGTTCACCTATGACGACAACCCCAACGGATCGGCGCGCGACATCGCCGGTATCCTGTCGCAGAACCGGCGGGTGCTGGGCATGATGCCCCATCCCGAACGGATGGCCGATCCCGCGCAGGGCGGCACGGATGGCACGGCGCTGTTCGACAGCCTGGTCGGGCAGGTCGCCGCGGCCTGACCCCTTGCAGGCCGGTGCGCGGGCGGCGTAGCCTGTGGCAATGAACACCCTGCAGATCCCATCGGCCGCGGCCCGTACCCGCACCCTGAGCTGGCGCGCCCGGCTGGTGCTGGTGCTGCTCGTTGTGCTGGCGGTGAGCGTCGTGATCGTCACGCACCGGCTGCTGACCGACCGCTTCACCGAGACCACGCGCAACCGGGCCGAGCTGCGGCTGGTGCTGTACGGCGGTAACCTGCTGAGCGAATTGCGGCAGAATTCCATCGTGCCGCAATTGCTGGCCCGGGACCCGGCGCTGATCACGGCGCTGGATACAGGCGATCACGCGCAATCGACACAGCGGCTCATTTCCTTCCTCGACGAGATCGGCGCGGCCTCGCTTTTCCTGCTGGACAAGGACGGGCGCACCGTCGCCTCGACCGAGCGCAGCCACCTGGGCGAGTCGCTGCGGCAAGCGCCGTACTTCGTGGATGCGTTGCGGTCGCGGGACACTGTTTTCAAGGTCCTGCCGCAGGATACCGGGCAGTACCGTTTCTATTATTCCCGCCGGATCGAACGTCAGAACCAGGTTGTCGGCGTGATCGTTGTCGAGGTCGATCTGGGCAAGTACGAGCGGGCATGGGCGGGCATTTCCGATGCCGTTCTGGTGACCGACAGCGAGGGCACGATCATCCTTGCCACCGAGCCGCGCTGGCGCGGCCTGACCGAACCCGCCGCGCTGGCGCGGGAACCGGCCGCCAGCGCGATCCAGCGTGCCATACAGGCCACCGCCGACTGGACGGCCCTGCCGGCGGATGCCTACGTGCAGGGCGAGGCCGTGATGCGCGTCGAGGGGCGCGTCGCCTTTCGCGGCTGGCGGATCGCCAGCTTCACCACCTATGCCAGCGTGCGCGACAAGGTGAACGGCGTGCTGGCGCTGGAAATCATGGTCTTCGCGATTTTGCTCGCGCTGGCGTTCTACCTGCTCAACCGCAAGACGGCGGTCCGCATGGCGCTGTTCCAGCGGGAATCGGCAGAGCTTCGCGCATTGAACGCGCGCCTGCAGCGGGAAATCGCCGAGCGCGAACGGGTGCAGGAGAACCTCGCCGTGGCCGAACAGACGCTGGCGCAAAGCTCCAAGCTGGCCGCGCTGGGCGAGATGTCGGCCGCCGTAAGCCACGAACTGAACCAGCCGCTGGCCGCCATGAAAACCTACCTCGCCGGCGCGCGCCTTCTGCTGGACCGCAACCGCCCCGACGAGGCGCTGGCCTCGTTCCAGCGGATCGACGACCTGATCGAGCGGATGGGCACGATCACCCGGCAACTGAAGTCCTATGCGCGGCAGGGCGACGAGGCGTTCTCGCCGGTGAACATGGGCGATGCGCTCAATTCCGCGCTTGCCATGATGGAGCCGCAACTGCGGCAGCGGCAGATCAAGATCACCCGGACCCTGCCGACGGAACCCGTGCTGGTCATGGGCGACCGGGTGCGGATCGAGCAGGTGATGATCAACCTGCTGCGCAACGCGATGGACGCCACCGAGGCCGCGGACGTCCCGGCAATCGACATCATCCTCGCGGCGGGCGAAACGGTGACGCTGTCGGTGCGCGACAATGGACACGGGATCGACGATTTCGACAGCCTGTTCGAACCCTTCTACACCACCAAGCAGCCGGGCGACGGCGTGGGATTGGGGCTTGCCATCTCCTCGGGGATCGTCAACGACCTCGGCGGGCGCCTGACGGCGCGCAATGTGGCCGGGGGAGGGGCTGTATTCGAGATGCAGCTACCTATCTACCCCGAAGAAACGCGTGCAGCGGAGTGATCAAGATGCCAACCGCGATGAAGATCGCCATCATCGACGATGAAAAGGACATGCGCCAATCCATCAGCCAGTGGCTGGCGCTTTCGGGCTACGATACCGAGGCCTTCCCGAGCGCCGAGGAGGCGCTGAAGGTTCTCGGCCCCGACTATCCCGGGATCGTGGTGACCGACATCAAGATGCCCGGCATGGACGGGATGCAGTTCCTCAAGAAGCTGATGGGCTCGGACTCGGGCCTGCCGGTCATCATGATCACGGGCCACGGCGACGTGCCGATGGCGGTGGAGGCGATGCGCGTCGGCGCCTACGATTTCCTCGAGAAGCCCTTCAACCCGGAACGCATGAACGAACTGGCCAAGAAGGCCACGACCGCGCGGCGCATGACGCTGGACAGCCGGGCGTTGCGCCGGGAATTGTCCGATGGCGGGCAATTGATGAAGAAACTGATCGGGGCCAGCCCCGCGATGGAGCGGCTCAAGGAGGATATCCTCGATCTCGGGCAGGCCGACGGGCATGTCCTGATCGAGGGCGAGACCGGCACCGGCAAGACGCTGGTGGCGCACGCGCTGCACGCGGTGGGGGCGCGGGCCGGGCGCAAGTTCGTGCTGGTGTCCTGCGCGGCCCACGAAGAGGAGGCGCTGATCAAGCGGCTGTTCGGCCCCATGAGCCCGGAGGACAGCCAGCTGCCCGCCATCGAGGAGGCGCGTGGCGGCACGCTGGTGCTGGAGGACGTGGAAACGCTGAGCGACGCGGTGCAGGCGCGTCTTCTGACCACCATCAACGAGGAGGGCACGCCGCCCGAGACCCGGATCGTGGCGATCTCGAACATGCAGGAACGCGACAGGACCTGCGAGGACGCGTTGCGCTCGGACCTGTTCTACAGGCTCGGCTCGTTGCGCATCACGGTGCCGCCGCTGCGCCAGCGGGGGGAGGACATCCTGCAGTTGTTCACGCATTTCGCCGATCAGTTCGCCGACGATTACGGCTGCGATGCGCCACAGGTCTCGGCACAGGAGGCCGCGCAACTGATGCAGGCGCCGTGGCCCGGCAACGTGCGGCAGCTTTTCAACCTTGCCGAGCGCGCGGTGCTGCAGACGCGGCGCGGCTCGGGCACGATCGCGTCGTTGCTGATGTCGGACCATCAGGAAATGCAATCGGTCATGACGACCGAGGGCAAGCCGCTGAAAGAATATGTCGAGGCGTTCGAAAGGATGCTGATCGACAACACGATGCGGCGCCACAAGGGATCCATCGCATCGGTGATGGAGGAACTCTGCCTGCCGCGCCGCACGCTCAACGAGAAGATGGCGAAATACGGGTTGCAGCGATCGGATTACATGGCCTGAGCGCGCCCGCGCGGGGCGAATTTTGCCCATTGTAATTTCCGCCCCGAAACGCTTAGTGTAGGACTAGGGCAAAGCGTGTCCACACGCTGCCACACAGAGATTCGCTGTTTCAGATACTTGTAGGAAAATTCCAACACTTCTGAACAGACCGATTGGGTCTTCGCGAGACGGGACCGATACCATGCCTGCAGACCGGCTTTCAGGCCGTGCAGGCCCAGAGCGGGTGCCGCGACGGCACCGGAGAAGAAGAACCGCGATGAAGCGCGTGAGACAGGATCATATCAGGGCAGGGGCCGCCGGCGGCTTGCCCGTCCACGCGTCCGAGATCGCCCTTACAAGACACCCCCCGCAATGCGCCGCCCCTCCGGGGCTGCCGGCGCGTTCGCCGTGGTGCATACGGAAAACATGGCCAAGAAAATGCTCATTGACGCCACCCACGCGGAAGAGACCCGCGTGGTGGTGGTGGACGGAAACAAGGTTGAGGAATTCGACTTCGAGTCGGAAAACAAGCGTCAGCTTGCCGGCAACATCTACCTAGCCAAGGTCACGCGCGTCGAGCCGTCGCTCCAGGCGGCCTTCGTGGATTACGGTGGCAACCGGCACGGCTTCCTCGCCTTTTCGGAAATTCATCCGGACTATTACCAGATCCCGGTCGCCGACCGCGAGGCGCTGCTGGAAGAGGAGCGCGCCTATGCCGAGGCGATGAGGGCGCGCGACGAGGAAGAGGAAAAGCCCAAGCCCAAGCGCGCGTCACGGTCGCGCAAGGCGGCCAAGGCGGAGAAGACGGCGTCGGAAAACGCGACCGTCACCTCGGACAACGACAGCGGCGAGAATTCGGGCGAGATCTCGGGGATGGAGACCATCGACCTCGAGCCCGACACCGACACCGGCACCGGCACCGGGGAGGTGGCCCCGACGCCCGAGGGCATGTCGCCCATGGAAACTGTCAAGGAAACGCCGGTCGCCGAGCCGGTGGACGATGCCGACGCGCCCGAGGGCGGCAAGGCGCCCGCCGATGCCGCGAAGGCGCCCGCCGCCGGGAACGGCGGCGACGGCGCAAGCCGGGAGGCGGAGGCCAAGTCGGACGCGGCGGCCAAGGATGCCAGCATCGAATCCGTCGCGGACGACGACGACAGCGAGGACATCCGCCCGCCGCGCAAACCCCGCCCGCGCCGGTACAAGATCCAGGAAGTGATCAAGGTGCGCCAAATCCTGCTTGTGCAGGTTGTGAAGGAAGAACGCGGCAACAAGGGCGCGGCGCTGACCACCTATCTCAGCCTTGCCGGCCGGTACTGCGTGCTCATGCCGAACACGGCCCGGGGCGGCGGGATCAGCCGCAAGATCACCAACGCGGCCGACCGCAAGAAGCTCAAGGACACGGCCGCCGAAATAGACGTGCCGCAAGGGGCGGGGCTGATCATCCGCACGGCCGGCGCCAAGCGCACCAAGGCCGAGATCAAGCGTGATTACGAATACCTCCAGCGGCTTTGGGAGCAGATCCGTGAACTGACGCTGAAATCCATCGCGCCGGCCAAGATCTACGAGGAAGGCGACCTGATCAAGCGGTCGATCCGTGACCTCTACAACCGCGAGATCGACGAGGTCCTGGTGGAAGGCGAGCGGGGCTACCGCATCGCCAAGGACTTCATGAAGATGATCATGCCGTCCCATGCCAAGAACGTGAAGCATTACCAGGACGCGATGCCGCTTTTCGCCCGCTACCAGGTGGAAAGCTATCTCAGTTCGATGTTCAACCCGACGGTGCAACTGAAATCCGGCGGGTATATCGTGATCGGCGTGACAGAGGCGCTCGTCGCCATCGACGTCAACTCGGGCCGGGCGACCAAGGAAGGCTCGATCGAGGAAACCGCGCTCAAGACCAACCTCGAGGCCGCTGACGAGATATCGCGCCAGCTACGCCTGCGCGATCTTGCAGGGCTGATCGTCATCGACTTCATCGACATGGACGAGCGCAAGAACAACGCCGCCGTCGAGAAACGGATGAAGGAGCGGCTCAAGACCGATCGCGCGCGCATCCAGGTGGGGCGCATCAGCGGTTTCGGCCTGATGGAGATGAGCCGCCAGCGGCTGCGGCCCGGCATGATCGAGGCGACGACCCAGCCATGCCCGGCGTGTCACGGCACGGGGCTCATCCGGTCCGACGACAACCTTGCGCTGAGCATCCTGCGCCAGATCGAGGAAGAGGGCGTGCGACGCCGCTGCCGCGAGGTGCTGGTCAAGTGCCCGGTCGGCATCGCGAATTTCCTGATCAACCAGAAGCGCGAGCATGTCGCCCAGATCGAGGCGCGCTATGGCCTCTCGGTGCGCATCGAGGGCGATCCGGCGCTGGTCAGCCCCGATTTCGTGCTCGAGAAGTTCAAGACCGCGACGCGCAACGTTCCCGAGGTCGCCGCGCCGGTGGTTTCGGTGGACAGTTCACTGATGAACGACGTCGATACCGAGGAAGCCCCGACCGCCGAAGCCGCCGAGCCCCCCGAGGCCGAGCCGACGCAGGACGACACCAAGCCCAAGAAACGGCGCCGGCGGCGCCGGCGGCGGTCCAAGGCGTCGGAAAACAGCGCGGAGCAGATGGCCGAGGGCGGGTCGGAGCAAGCCGACACGGGCGTGGCAGATCCCGGGGCATCCCCCGCCGAAACCGAGGCCGCATCCGAGGGCGCGGGCGCCCCGGCGGCTGAGGACGCGGGCACCGACGACAAGTCTGCCGGCGCGGCTGATGCCGAGGCGCCGGCGGAACAGGCCGAGGAAAAGCCCAAGAAGAAACGCACCCGGAAACCGCGCAAGAAACCCGCCGCGGCGGCCGACGCGGAAACAGCGACCGATACGGCAGAGCCGTCGGTACCCGCCGCGCCCGCGGAAGACGGGAAAGAGGCGGCCGAAAACGAGACGGGGGCGAAACCTGCCAAGAAGCCCGCGCGGCGCGTCACCCGCAAGAAGAAAACGCCCGAGGCGGATGCCGAGACCGGCACGGATGCTGTCAAGGCCGACGAGGCCGACGCGCCTTCCGAGGGCGGGCAAGCGACGACCGGCCCCGCCGCAGAGGCCGAGGCCGAGCCGGCATCGTCCGAGCCGGCGCAATCGGACGCGGCGGCCGACCGGCCCGCACCGGTTCCGGCCGGGGCCGAACCGGCAGCGGGAAAGGCCGCCGGCGAGGGCGAGCCCCCCCAAGACACCGCCCCGGAACAGGCCGAGGCGGAAGCCGAGCCGAAAAAGGCCAAGCGCCGGGGCTGGTGGGCGCTCGGGCGCTGAGCGCCCGGGCGGGACTGCCCCGTCGGTGATGCGTCTCTTGACGCGGACATGAACGCGCCCGCCCCCCGTGGCGGGCGCTTTCGTGGTTTCTGCCCAGGGCCGATCCCCGACGAATCACGCAAATCGTGGCTGATTCACTTCTAACTCTTTGTAATGTCTTGCGCATTTTCCTGTGAATGACGGGCGAGGGGAATCGATGTCGGTTTTTCATGATGAGGCGGCGCAATTGTTTGTGGCCTGCCATCGAATCGCGTTAGCTTGATAGTCCACGGGGGTGACAGTGGCTTTTCGATGTCCCCCTGTAATCAAACGTGCGCACCATGCCGTTCTTGCATGATACCGGCCATCCAACGCGGTTGCGCACAATCAGGAGGGAGTGACGTGTTCAAAAAGATCATGACACCAGTTGATCTGGTGCATAAGGGCGATCTGGACAAGGCGCTGCAATGTTCGGCCGACCTGGCCCGGCATTACGGCGCCGAAGTCGTTTATGTGGGTGTGACAGCATCGACACCCAGTTCACTGGGCCACAACCCGAAGGAATACGGCGAGAAACTCTCGGCGTTTGCGGCCGATCAGGCCGAGAAGCATGGCATCAAGACCACCGCCGACACGGTCGTGTGTCACGACCCCGCGACGGATGTCGATGATGCCTTGCTCAAGACGATCGGCGACATTGGTGCGGACCTCGTGGTGATGCAGAGCCACATGCCCAACGTGCTTGACTACATCTGGCCGTCCAATGGCGGAAAGCTCGCCGAGCACGCGAAGGTTTCCGTGCTGGTGGTGCGTGGCTAGGGCCCGTGCGGGGAAGCGTAACAGAAGCGAACAGGGGGGCCGTACATGGCCGATGAAACAGACATTCAGGGTATCCCGACGCCGGAAGGGCACGCGGATATCATCGAGACCGATTACAGGATCGGTCAGGACAACATACAGGCGAAGGTCGGGCCGTTCGGGCTGGACATTCACAACCCGGTTTTCCTGATTTCCGGGCTGGCCGTCGTGGCCTTCGTCTTCTACTCTTTGGCGTTGCCGGATCAGGCAGCGACAGTTTTCGAGTCGATGAAGAGCTACGTGATCAGCACGTTCGATTTCTTCTTCCTCGGCGCGGCGAACATCTTCGTGATCTTCTGCCTCCTGCTCATCGTGACGCCCTACGGCTCTGTCCGGCTCGGCGGAACGGATGCGCGGCCGGATTACGGGTATCTGGGCTGGTTCGCGATGCTGTTCGCCGCCGGCATGGGTATCGGGCTGCTGTTTTTCGGGGTGTCCGAGCCGATGAGCCACTTCTCGACCTCGCTGGGGGGGACCTCGGTCGGCGAGAACGGCGTGCGCACGGACTGGGCCCCCGCGGGCGCGGCCGGTGGTGACGAGGCCGCGGCGCAGCGGCTGGGCATGGCCGCCACGATCTTCCACTGGGGGCTGCACCCCTGGGCGATCTACGCCGTCGTGGCACTGGCGCTGGCGCTGTTTTCCTACAACAAGGGCCTGCCGCTGACCCTGCGTTCGGCGTTTTATCCGCTTTTCGGGGATTCCGTGTGGGGCTGGACCGGCCATATCATCGACACGCTGGCGGTCTTCGCGACGCTGTTCGGGCTGGCGACCTCGCTCGGGTTCGGGGCGGAGCAGACGGCCTCGGGCCTGACCTTCCTGTTCGGTACCGGGGACGCGGCCGAGGGCACCCGTGCCTTCATGGGCATCACCTATGGTAACGAGGATGAAACCGGCGTCGCGAACAACCCGCTGTTGCTGGTCATCCTGATCTCGGCGATCACCGCCGTGGCGCTGGTCTCCGTCATTCGCGGTCTGGATGGCGGCGTCAAGGTCCTGTCGGAGATCAACATGGGCCTTGCGGCGCTGCTGCTGGTCTTCGTGTTCCTTGTCGGCGGGCCGATCTTCCTGCTGACGCTCTTCTTCGACAGCATCTGGGCGTATCTTCAGAACATCTTCGTGCTGTCCAACCCGGTCGGGCGTGAGGACGTGAACTTCAGCCAGGGCTGGACCTCGTTCTACTGGGCATGGTGGATCAGCTGGTCACCCTTCGTGGGCATGTTCATCGCGCGTGTCAGCCGCGGCCGGACAGTGCGTGAATTCATCATTTGCGTCCTGCTGATCCCGACCACGGTTTGCATCCTGTGGATGACGGTCTTCGGCGGGACGGCGATCAGCCAGGTCGTCAATGACGGCTACACAGCCGCCAAGGATGCCACGCTGGAGCTCAAGCTTTTCTACATGCTGCAGGAACTGCCATTGGCAATGATCACGTCGATCATCGGGATCGTGCTGGTGATCGTGTTCTTCGTCACCTCCTCGGACTCGGGCAGCCTCGTGATCGACACGATCACGGCCGGCGGCAAGGTCGACGCGCCGGTGTCGCAGCGTGTGTTCTGGTGTGTCTTCGAGGGCGCCGTGGCCATCGTGCTGCTGATCGGCGGCGGTCTTGCCTCGCTGCAGGCGGCGGTCATCTCGACCGGCTTGCCGTTCACGTTGGTCCTGCTGGTGATGTGCTACGCCATCTGGCGGGGTCTCGCGAACGAGAAGCGCTGACCGCCTTTCCCGGCGACACCTGAAATCGGCCCCCCGCGATGCTTGCACCGCGGGGGGCTTTGCTGTTTTGTGGCGCCGGATTCACAGGGAGACAGCGGATGCAGAGCGGTCTGGATACCGATTTCGCGCGGGCGCAGTTCCCGGCATTCAGCGAACCGTCGCTGGCCGGGCAGGCATTCTTCGAGAACGCGGGCGGCTCCTATACTTGCCGGCAGGTCATCGACCGGCTGGAGCGGTATTACCGCCAGCGCAAGGTGCAGCCCTACGGCCCCTACGAGGCGAGCCGACTGGCCGGCGAGGAAATGGACGAAGCACGCACGCGGCTTGCCGCGATGCTGAGCGTCGCGCCCGACGAGGTGAGTTTCGGCCCGTCGACCACGCAGAACACCTATGTTCTGGCGCAGGCCTTCCGGCAATGGATGTCGCCGGGGGACGCGATCATCGTGACCGACCAGGATCACGAGGCCAATTCGGGCCCGTGGCGCCGTCTGGCCGACGAGGGCATCGAGGTGCGCGAATGGCGGATCGACCGGGCCACGGGCGCGCTGTGCACGGATGACCTCGAGGCGCTGCTGGACGACAAGGTGCGGCTCGTGTGCTTTCCGCATTGTTCGAACATCGTGGGGGCGGTCAACCCGGTGGTCGAGATCACGGCGCTGGCCCATGCCGCGGGGGCTTTCGTCTGCGTTGACGGGGTCAGCTACGCGCCCCACGGGGTCGTCAACGTGGGCGATATGGGGCCGGACATCTACCTGTTCTCGGCCTACAAGACCTACGGGCCGCATCAGGGCATCATGGTGATCCGCCGCGAGCTGGGCGAGCTGCTGCCCAATCAGGGGCACTGGTTCAATGCCGATGCGCTTTACAAGCGGTTCACCCCGGCGGGGCCCGACCATGCGCAGGTGGCCGCTTGCGCGGGGATGGCGGATTATTACGACGCGCTCGCCGCGCATCACGGCATCGAGGGGGACGCGGCCGCGCGGACGGCCGGCGTGCACGACCTGATGCGCGCGCATGAAACGGCGCTCCTGCAGCCTGTTCTTGACAGTTTAGCCGCGCGCAATGCCATCCGCCTGATCGGGCCGACCGAGGCGCCGGTCAAGGCGCCCACCGTGGCCGTCGAACTGCCGGGGTCCGGTTTCGAGGCCGCCCGGCGGCTTGCCGGGGAGGGGATCATGGCCGGGGGCGGTGATTTCTACGGGGCGCGACCGCTACAATCCATGGGAATCGATCTTGAGAAGGGTGTCTTGCGCCTGAGCTTCGTGCATTACACGACGCGCGCCGAAGTGGACCGGCTGATCGACGCGCTGGACCGGGTTTTGTGATCCGGCGGCGCTGACCCGGCGTACCTCAAGCCATGACAAGAAACCGGGGCAGGGCATGAGCGACACACGACCGACGATCGTCTGGCTGCGGCGCGATCTGCGCCTGGCCGACCACCCCGCATTGGCCGCCGCCTGTGCGGAGGAGGGGCCCGTGATCCCCGTCTTCATCCATGACGACACCGTCGAGGCGCTCGGGGCCGCGCCGAAATGGCGCCTCGGCCTGTCGATTGCCGCGCTGGCCCGGCGGATCGAGGAAAAGGGCAGCCGCCTGATCCTGCGCCGGGGCGATGCGCTGCAGGTGTTGCGCGACCTCGTCCGCGAAACGGGGGCGGGCGCCGTTCACTGGTCGCGCCTCTATGACCCGGCGTCGATCGCGCGCGACAAGGCCGTGAAGGCCGGGCTGAGGGATGACGGGACAGAGGCCTGCAGCCATGCCGGCCATGTCCTGTTCGAGCCGTGGACCGTCACGACCAAGACGGGCGGGTTTTACAAGGTCTATTCGCCCATGTGGCGCGCGGTGAAGGACAGGGACGTTCCCGCGCCCGAGGCCGCGCCGGGGCGCCTGCCGGCGCCGGCGGACTGGCCCGCGAGCGACCGGCTGGACGCGTGGCAGATGGGCCGGGCGATGAACCGGGGTGCGCGTGTCTGCCTGCCGTATCAGGCCGTCGGCGAGGATGCCGCGCAGGACCGGCTGGCGCGGTTCACCGAAACGGCGATCGCGGCCTATGACGACGACCGCAACCTGCCCGCGCATGCCGGCACGTCGGGCCTGTCGGAGAACCTGACCTATGGCGAGATTTCACCGCGGCAGTGCTGGCACGCGGGGCTGCGCGCCCTTCATGACGGCGCCGCCGGGGCCGAGGCGTGGCTGAAAGAGCTCGCATGGCGCGAATTCGCGTACCACCTGATGTACCACACGCCGCACATCGCACGCCAAAGCTGGCGCGAGGAATGGCAGAGCTTCCCATGGCACGACTCGGAGGACGGGGCCGATGTGCGCGCGTGGAAGCAGGGGCGCACCGGCGTGCCCTTCGTCGATGCGGCCATGCGCGAGATGTATGTCACGGGCAAGATGCACAACCGTGCGCGCATGATCGTGGGCAGCTACCTGACGAAGCATCTTCTGACGCACTGGATGATCGGCATGCGGTGGTTCGAGGACTGCCTGACGGACTGGGACCCGGCCAGCAACGCGATGGGCTGGCAATGGGTCGCGGGCAGCGGGCCCGACGCGACGCCCTATTTCCGCATCTTCAACCCCGCCACGCAGGCGGAGAAGTTCGACCCCGACGGCACCTATCGGCGCCGCTGGATCGCCGAGGGGCAATCCGGCCCGCCGGATACCGCGCTTGCCTATTTCGAGGCGGTCCCGCGCAGTTGGGGCCTGGCGCCCGACGCGCCGTACCCCGAGCCGGTGATCGGGCTCAAGGAGGGGCGGGAACGCGCACTTGCGGCCTACGAGACGCACAAGGGCTGAAACCGGGGAAAAGTGGCTTGCCCCCGCGCGGCAAACCGCCATAGCTTTTGGGGACTGACAAGGGAGACGTGGATGATCCTGACCGACACGACAGGCCAGAAAGAGCTGCCGCGCTATTTTCCGCAGGTTTTTGAAATGGTCCGGAAAATCAACAACGGGCGGGTCGATATCGTCATGCCGGACGGGCGCCGTTTCAGGGCCGAGGGACACAATCCCGGCCCCGTCGCGGAACTGACGATACACAACCCCGACAGTTTCGCGCGGCTGGTCCGCGAGGGCGATCTGGGCTTCTCGGATGCCTACCTCGAAGGATGGTGGAGCACGCCCGACCTGCAGGCGCTGATGGATTTCGTTCATGCCGACAACTGGGACATCTATGACGGGTTTCCCGGCATGGGGCTGGTGCGCGCCTTCGAGCGGGTGCGCCACAGGCTCAGGGGCAACAGCAAGCGGCAGGCCAAGAAGAACATCAGCTATCACTACGATCTGGGCAACGATTTCTACCGTCTCTGGCTGGACGAGACGATGACCTATTCCAGCGCGCTGTTCGAAACCGGGCAGGAAAGCCTCGAAAAGGCGCAGACGGCGAAATACGCCAGCATGGTCGACCAGATGGGCGTGCAGCCCGGCGATCACGTGCTCGAAATCGGCTGCGGCTGGGGCGGTTTCGCGGAATACGCCGCCGGCGAGCGCGGGCTCAGGGTTACCGGGCTGACGATCAGCCGCGAACAGCTTGACTACGCGCGGGCGCGCATCGCGCGGGCCGGGCTGTCCGACAGCGTTGATTTGCAGCTGCGCGATTACCGCGACGAGCGGGGCCGTTACGATGGCATTGCCAGTATCGAGATGTTCGAGGCGGTGGGCGAGAAATACTGGCCCGTCTATTTCGACACCCTGCGCGAGCGCCTGAAACCCGGTGCGCAGGCGACGCTTCAGGTGATCACGGTCGAGGACAAGCGGTTCGAAGCCTACCGCAAGGGGGTCGATTTCATACAGAAATACATCTTTCCCGGCGGCATGCTGCCCAGCCCGTCGGTCCTGCGCGCCGAGGTCGAACGGGCCGGTCTGCAGGTGCGCCGCTCGGTCGAGTTCGGGGAGAGCTACAGCCAGACCCTGCGGCGATGGCACGAGACCTTCAACGCCAAGTGGGACGAGGTGGCCGGCCTCGGCTTCGACGACAGGTTCCGCCGGATGTGGAATTTCTATCTCACCTCTTGTGCCGGGGCGTTCCAGGGGGGAAACTGCGACGTGACCCAGATCACCGTCGCGAGGCCCGCCTGACCGATGCCCGTCACCGACCGGATGCCCACGGCCGCCAGACTTGTCGCCGCGATCCTGCTGGCGGCATTGGCATGGGTCGGGTCGGAGATGTTCCGCCCCCTGATGCCGCCGGCCACCGATTTCGGCTGGTTCAACGAGGTCAACCTCGGGCTGGGCGTGCTGTGCGGCTGGTTCGTGCTGGGATCGCGCGCCGGCAACGGGTACGCCGATGCCGCCGGGGCCGGGCTGACCGGGCTGGGCGCGCTGGTTTTCTGGGCGCTCTTCCTGCAAAGCTTCAACAGGATGCTCAAGCACGCGCTGGAAAAACGCTATGACGGGCCGGTGGAGGCGTTGATCGCAATTTTCGAGATCGGGGTGGATTTCGCCGCCTACCTTCTGAACGGGCCGCTGATCGCGGTGCTGGTCGGCGGGGCCGTGGTGATCGGGGTCGTCACGGAATTCGCGGCGCGGCGGTGGTCATGACGCGATGACGCGTGTTTTCCTGCACGGCCCGTTGCTCTGGCCGCCGTTGATCGACCTGCTGACCGGCATCGATGACGTGCTGGCCCGATCCACAGGGGCCGTCCTGACGGGGCACGAGGTGGTACTGCCGCACGGCGCGGTCTGGCCCGTGATCCGGGGCCGAGATGGCGCGTCGGTGGCGGGCCGGGTGCTATCACTGCCGTCGCCCGAGGTCGTGGACAGGATCGGTTTCTTCGCCCGTGTCCTTGGCAGTTGCCCGGCGGACGGCGACGTGACTGCCGACGGTGCGATGCAGCCGGCACTGGTATTCGGGGGCGGCGCGTCGGAGAGTGCCGGGGCGGCACAATGGGCGACCTGCGACTGGCAGGCGGCGCACGGTGCCCTCGTCGTCGAGGCGGCGCAGGAGATACTGGGGTATCGCGGCGCGCACGCGGCGGATGATATCCACGACCGGCTGCCGATGATCCTGTCGCGGGCGCAGTCGCGGCTCTGCGCCGCCCGCGGGGCGCCCGCCGCGCTGCGCAGCGACATGTCCGC
>JAVLCJ010000064.1:0-15661 GCA_031580875.1 Roseovarius sp. | reverse complement strand
CTCGACAAGCGAAGACTCGTCGGGCGCGGTGGCCAGCGCACTGGAGGATGTGGTAGTCGTCTTCATGGTGTTGCTTCCTTTTTGGTTTGATCACCCCGAGCCTACGGCTCAGGGGAAGCAACGCCACCCTTTTTCAAAGTTTCAACATCCGTCGGGACATCCCCTGCGCAAGCGGCATCGGCCTCGCAGATGGGGCGGTTCGAGACGGAGACGCTGGCCCAGCCGGAGAACCGGGATGCGCTGGCCTACAACCTCGCAACCTTCCGGCGCTGCATCGAGTTGCCCGAGGAAATGGCTGACTGGTCGTTGACCAGCCTGCAACTCAAGCTGATCCACTGCCTGGCAGGTGATGCTTGCATCACCGAGAAGGAAGACAGGCGACCGCGTTGTGCGCCATGCCCGGGCGATCAACTTCCAACTCTCCGAGGCCGCGGTGTCCGGTAAGATGGTGCGCGCCATCCTCGCCGCCATACGCCAATTGCGAGCGCCACCGTCATGCTCGTGACCGCAATCCGGTTCCCATACACTGAACGAAACCGGCTCGACAGATGCCTCCGGCGCGCTGAAAGACGCCTCATATGGCCGAACATGACCCCGTCGCTTGGGCTGAAACACCCACAACCCGACGTCTGCGCCAGGCCAAGCAGGGTCCGGAGCGAGGAAATGCTTGACCGCATGGCCTCGGTTGGCGACTGTCGTGCCACCGGAGGGTCCACTTGGGGTCCGTCGGCTAAACTGGTCCTGTTCGATGCGGGTAGGACGGCGAAAGGGCCTCCGGGAAGCTCCCGCGTCGGCCAAGAAATTGGGCGGACCCGATGCTCGAAATCCGCGATCTTCATCTTTCCTTCGGCGGCATCGATGCGCTGCAGGGGATAAACTTCACCGCCGCAGAAGGCGAGATAACCGGCGTGATAGGCCCCAACGGTGCCGGAAAGACGTCGCTTTTCAACGCTATCTCCGGGTTCTACCAGCCCGACCGCGGACAGGTTCTGTTCAAGGGCGGCGACATCACGTGGCTTTCGCCCGACAAGCGGGCGGGGCTCGGAATCGCCCGCACGTTCCAGAACATCGCGCTGTTTCGGGGCATGACGGTGCTCGACAACGTCAAGCTCGGTGGACACACGCGCCTGAAAACCGGGCTGTTTTCCGCGCTGCGCTATTTCGGGGCAGCGCAGCAGGAGGAACTGGCCTTCCGAGAGGAGGTCGAGCAGCGGGTCATCGATTTCCTCGAGATCGACCACATCCGCAAGTATCCCATCACCATGCTGCCCTACGGCCTGCAGAAACGGGTCGAGCTCGGCCGCGCGCTGGCGATGCGGCCGCGGGTGCTGCTGCTTGACGAGCCGGTGGCGGGCATGAACCGCGAGGAGACCGCGGACATGGCGCGCTTCATCCTCGATGTGCAGCTGGAATTCGGCACCACGATACTGCTGGTGGAGCACGACATGCACATGGTCATGGACATCTGTTCCAGAATCGTCGTGCTGAATTTCGGTCAGCAGATCAGCACGGGCACGCCGCAGGAGGTCTCGGGCGACGATACGGTGATCGAGGCCTATCTCGGGCGGGCCGCCTGATGGGACAGTTTATCCAGTTCACGCTCAACGGCTTGATGGCGGGCGCGATCTACGCGCTGATCGCGGTCGGTATCGTGTCCGTCTACAAGGCCACGCGCGTGGTCAATTTCGCCCATGGTTACCTGATCATGTTCGGCGCATATTTCTACTACACATTCGCGGTGTTGTTCCCGGAGCTGCCCAGTGCGCCCGATTGGCTGGCGCAATGGGAGCCGGCATGGCTGCTGGCCGCGCGCGAGGGCCTGCCGATGTTCTCGCCGATGGGCGCGGTGCTTGACTGGCTGGCGAACCTGCCCCGCATCGTTTTCGGGCTCGCCGGCTCGGTGGTGGCCTGTGCTCTGCTCGGGCGGCTGATCGAACGCACCCTGATGCGGCCACTGATCGGGCAGTCGACCTTCGCCATGATCATGATCACGGTGGGACTGATCTCCGTGCTGTCGGGAGCGAAGAGCCTGATATGGACCGCTGACGCCGCGTTCGTGCCTCATATCGCGCCGAACACACCGATCCGCTTCGAGGTTTTCGGCAACCCGGTGTTCCTGTTCGGGGCGGATGTGGCGAACGTGGCGATCGCGCTGGTGATGTTCGTCAGCATCGTTGCATGGGTGCGCTATTCCAAGGGCGGGGTTGCCATCCGGGCCACCGCCGAGGATCAGCAGACGGCCTATTCCATGGGGATCTCGGTGCCCAAGGTATTTGCTCGCGCCTGGGTTCTGGCGGCAACCACGGGGGCCATCGCCGGGGCGATCCTCGCCACGCGCAACGGCGTGTCGCCATCACTAGGGCTGTTCGGATTCTCGGTGCTGGCGATCGTGCTCATGGGCGGACTCGACAGCTACGTGGGCGTGTTCCTCGCGGCGCTTGCCGTGGGCTTTCTGGAAGCCATGGCGCAATGGCAACTCGGCGGAGAATGGGCCGAGGTCGTGCCCTATATCGCCGTGCTGATCGTGATCCTGATCCGGCCCCACGGGCTCTTCGGCCAGAAGGAGGTCGAGAGGATATGATCAACGGCAACCTCAAAGCCACGTATGCCGCCGACGAGCGCATGGTGGACAACCGGTACAAGCAATTCTTCGTCTACGGCATGGCGGTGCTCTGCGCCCTGATGCCCTTTGCGGCCAACAACTACATCATCCTCGTGGCAGCCCAGATGGGGATCATGCTGATCGCTGTCGTTGGCGTGAACGTGGTAATCGGCTACACTGGGCTTCTGTCGCTGGGCCACGCAGCATTTCTCGCCATCGGGGCCTATTCGATCCCGATTTTGCACGGTGCGATGGGCACGCTGGGCTTGCCCGAGGGCATCATGCCCTTCCTGGCCATACCCGGTGCGGTCTTGATCTCGGCACTCCTGGGCATCATCGTCGGCCTGCCGTCCCTGCGTGTGAAGGGGCTCTACCTCGCCGTGGCCACGCTCAGCGCCAATTTCATCGTCATCTTCCTGATCGAACTGAAAGCGGTTTCGCCCTGGACCGGCGGGGTGCAGGGGATCAACACGCCCGACGCCAACCTGCTGGGCTGGGAACTTGATACCCAGCGCGAGATGTTCGCGCTGATCGCCGCGATGGCCTTCGTCACCATCCTCGCCGTGCAGAACCTGTTCCGCACCCGCGTCGGCCGCGCCTTTATTGCCATACGCGAGCGCGATTATTCGGCCGAAATCCTCGGGATTTCGCTTCTGCGTTACAAGCTGATGTCCTTCGCCATCTCGGCGGCCTGCTGCGGCCTGGCTGGGGCGCTGTTCGCCTATTTCTATGCGCGCATCCTGCCCGAGCAATTCGAGCTCGCACTGTCCTTGCAACTTGTCGCCGCGCTGATCGTCGGCGGCATGGGGCGCATCATGGGACCGATCTTTGGCGTGATCATCATCGTAACCGTGCCCGAGGCACTGAAATTCAGCTTCGGAATGGTCGCAGGCGGCTCGGCGGACGTGGCCGCGTTTCGCGCGCCGTTGCAGGAGATCGTCTTCGGCCTGCTGATCATCCTTTTCCTTATGTTCGAGCCGCTCGGGATCACCCAGATCGTCGATCGCGGTTTCCGGGCAATCAACCGCTGGCCCTTCGCCCGCGGGTAAAGACGAACCGACGTCAACTGTCTCAGGGAGGAGACCCATGAAACTGAACCGCCGCGCCTTCCTCGCCACCACGACCGCCGCCTCGGCGACCCTAGGTGCCCCCGCCCTGCTCAGGGCACAACCGACCGAGTACGTGTTCGGTGCCTCGCTGCCGCTGACCGGCCCCTTCGCCACTGCGGGGCAGCTCGTCGCGCCGGCCTTCGGGCTGGCACAGCGTCTGATCAATGAGGAGGGTGGCATCGCGGGCACGCCGATCCGCTTCGTGACCGAGGACTCGGGCTACATCCCTGCCAATGCGCTGGCGAACTACCAGCGTGCGCTGGCCACCGAGGGCGACGCCATGGTCGCATACTTCGGCGACTCCACCGGCTTCATGAAGCTCG
Organism: Roseovarius sp.; assembly: GCA_031580875.1. Taxonomy (GTDB): domain Bacteria; phylum Pseudomonadota; class Alphaproteobacteria; order Rhodobacterales; family Rhodobacteraceae; genus Roseovarius. The sequence goes on along the minus strand of JAVLCJ010000064.1, from coordinate 11,627 downwards.
TCGCGCCCGAACTGATCGGCGATCAGGCGCGCCTAATGGGGTCGACTTCGTTTGCCTCGGAACTTGCCAACCCGGAGGTCAATCCCTACCAGTACCTCGCCGGCCCGACCTACGAAGACCAGTTCGACATTCTGCTGCGGAACATAAAGGACGAGGGTGGTTCGACCGTTGCGTTCATCTTCTCCAATACGGAGTTCGGCCGCGACCCCCTCGAGCATGGCAAGCGCCGTGCCGATGAACTCGGAATAGAGGTAGTGCTGGAGGAGGCGACCCGTGCGCAGGGGGCAGACATCCCCACCCATGTCACCAAGCTCGCGCAGTCGGGTGCGGAATATTGCATCCTGCAGGGTTACGTCACCGGAGTGTGGCCGCAGCTGATCGGCGGCGCACGCCAGTTCGGCCTGCCGACAAAGTTCATGGGCACTTTCTGGGGCATGGAGAAGATCATCGCCGACCGCGTGACCGCTGAGGCGGGTCCGTTCCTCGATGGCTATCGCGGCGTGATGCCCTATCGCTACTCCTACGATCTTGAGAACGCGCCACGCTACCAGACATTCGCGGCGATATCGAAGGAGATGTTCGCGGGCACCCCGCTCGAGCACTACATGCCGACATGGACTATCCAGACCATGTGCGCGATCGAACTGGCGATCACGGCGCTTCGGATGACGGCGGAGAAGGACCTGCCGCTCACCGCCGAGAACACCGCCGAGAGCCTGTCCGGAATCTCCGATTTCGACATGGGTGGCTATTTTGGCGGACCGATCACGATGGACAACAACAAGATCGGCACCGGTCGCGTGTACCAGTATGCAACCGACAGCGGGTTGTTCACGCCAACCTCCGACTGGTTCACGGTCTGAAAAGGTCGGGTGCCCGGGGCACGGCCCGGGGCGCCCGCGTCAGCTGGGGTGGGGGCGATGCTCACGATCGAGAATATCGAGGTTACATACTTTCACACCGTGCAGGCCCTGCGGGGCCTGTCGCTGGATGTGCCCGAAGGCAAGATCGTCACGCTGCTGGGCACCAACGGGGCTGGCAAGACTACGACGCTGAAGGCGGCCTCGAACCTTCTGGGCATGGAAAACGGCAGTGTCGGCGAGGGCCGGATCCTGTTCTGCGGCGAGAGCGTGCTCTCGGTCACGCCCGATCAGCTTGTCCAGCGCGGGCTATTCCACGTCCGGGAGGGCCGCAAGATCTTCGCCGAGATGACGGTAAACGACAATCTCGTCGCGGCGTCCTATGCCCTTGCGGGGCGTGGGACCAGGCCCGACTACGACAAGGTCTACGACTTCTTTCCGCGACTTAAGGCGCGCAGAAACCAGGTTGCCGGCTATCTTTCGGGGGGCGAGCAGCAGATGCTCGCCTTCGGCCGCGCCATGATCGCCGAGCCCTCGATGATCCTGATGGACGAGCCGTCGCTCGGTCTCGCGCCGAAGATTGTGGAAGAGATCTTCGGCACGATCCGGCGGCTCAATGCCGAAGACGGGGTCTCGATCCTGCTGGTGGAGCAAAACGCCGGGTTGGCCTTCTCGGTAGCGGATTACGGCTACATCATGGAGGCGGGACAGATCGTCATGGAGGGGCCGGTGGCCAAGTTGAAGGACGACAAGGACATCCGCAGCTTCTACCTCGGCGTCGCCGAAACGGGCTCGCAACGCGAGAGCTTCCGTAACGTCAAGCATTACAAGCGCCGAAAGCGCTGGCTGAGCTGAGGGCCAGGCGATGGGTTACGATGTCAGCACCTATGCGTCCAAGGGGTTCAGATCGCCCGCAGCGGTGATCGCCGAGCACGCACGCAGCCATCCCGCAGGCGTGGCGATGCGCCAGAAACGCCACGGCATCTGGCAGGAACTCACTTGGGTCGGCCTCGAAGAGATCACCGAGGCGCTGGCCGCGGGACTGATCGAGCTGGGGCTCGCGCCGGGCACACATGTCGGCATCCTGAGCGAGAACCGCCGCGAATGGGTGCTTGCGCAATTCGGCGTACAGGCCGCCGGCGGCGCGGTGGTGGGCATGTATCCCACGAGCCCCGCCGCCGAGATCGAGCACCTCGTGAACGCCTCCGATACCGAGCTGCTGTTCGTCGAGGACCAGGAGCAGTTCGACAAGATCGTGGAGCTGAAAGGCCGACTGCCGAACCTGAAGAAGCTGATCGTGTTCGATCCCAAGGGATTGAAATCCGAATGCCATCTCGGCTTGACCACTTTCGAGGACCTGCTCAGGACCGGCCGCACGGTCCGGGCCCGCCTTGACGCAGAAGTCGCTGCGCGCATCGCCGCCAACAGGCCGGAAGACACCGCGATGATGGTTTTCACCTCCGGCTCCACCGGTCTGCCCAAAGCCGCCGAGATTTCCTACGGCAACCTGCACGCCGCCGCCTGCCTCGCGGCGCAGTTCTTCGCGGGCTACAAGCCCGGCACCAATATCCTGAGCTACCTGCCGCTCTGTCATATCGCGGAGCAGAACGTGACCGTGATCAACGCGCTCACGGGTCAGTTCGTGATGAATTTCGGCGAAAGCCTGCGCACCATAACGCTGGACCTGCGGGACGCGGCCCCGGAGATATTCTTCGGCGTTCCGCGGATCTGGGAGAAGATGCAGGCGGGCATCATGGTGCAAGCCCAGACCGCGGCGCCGCTTAGACGACGTCTGATGCAGGCCGGACTTGCCACCGCGCGCGAGCGGGTCAAGACCCCGCGCAGCCGCTGGAGCCTGTGGCAACGTTTCGGCAACGCGGTCTGGGACGCGCTCGTCTATCGCCACATCCGAAGCTACCTTGGGCTCGGGCGCTGCCGCTTCGCACTCACGGCGGCCGCGCCGATCTCGCGGGACCTGCTGACCTTCCTGCGCTCGATCGGCATCAATGTGCGCGAAGCATGGGGCATGTCGGAGACCACCGGCGCCGCCTGCATCCAGCCCGACTGGGGCGAATGCGCGGGCCGCTGCGGCCGGTTCTTGCCCGAGATCGAGTTCCGTATCGCCGAGGATGGCGAACTCCGGATCAGGGGCGGCATCGTCTTCAAGGGTTACTACAAGAACCCCGAGGACACGGCGAGAACGCTCAATGGAGGCTGGCTGCACACCGGTGACGTGGCTGAAGCCGCCGAAGACGGCTCGATCTCTATCGTGGATCGCAAGAAGGACATCATGATCAATGCCGCCGGGAAAAACCTCGCCCCATCCTTGATCGAGAACATGATGAAGGCCTCGCCCTTCATCAAGGAATGCATCGTGATTGCGGATCGCCGCCCCTACGTCACGTCTCTGGTGCAGGTGGATTTCGAAACCACGCGGCTATGGGCGGAAGCAAATAATATCGCATATACAACCTTCCGCTCGCTGGCAGAGAATGACGAGGTGCGGGCACTGATTGAACGCGAAGTGGCCAAGCAAAACGCGCTCCTCGCGCAGGTCGAGCAGGTCAAGAAGGTCTGGCTGCTACCGAAGGAGCTTGACCACGACGATGGCGAGGTGACAGCGACAATGAAGGTGCGCCGGGCCAGAATCTATGAACTTTACCAGTTTCAGATCGAGGCACTCTACACGGCGGCCGAAGCGGTCTGACCTCCCCCATGAAAGACGTGGGCGCGGAGCTTCGCACCCGTGGTCAAGGCGGATAGTATCACGAAAGAAACGATCCACGAGCACTTTTTGCAAGATTGCAATTAATCGGAAATGAATCGACCCGGTGTCAACGGCGGAGTAAAATCCGGCCATTGGGCGGCGCTACCGTGGCCTAATTTTGCACCGCCGTTCTCAAATCAGCAGTATCCAGGCAATTCTCCGAGCGCCTTCACCGACGCGGTCTCGAGCTGGGCGTAGCGCCCGCCGCTGAAGGCCGGGCAGTCCCGCCCGAGCCCGGCCATGATAATGCGGGCAGCGATGTCTTCCCCGTTTTCGAAGCACACGCCGACCTTGCGATCGAAGGTCTCTTCGCCGCTGAGAAAGCAGGTGACGGGCCTGCCCGAGAGCATCGCGGTGACGAACCGCGCTGTTTCGCGTCCTGCTTCGGTGTCGGTTTCCGGAGCATGCAGGCCCTCGATCCGGATCGGCTGACCGGCGACCTCAATTGTGTCGCCGTCGCGCACCGCAGTGACCGGGCCTGCGAGCCTCTCGTAGCCGAGTTTGCGGTAATGGTCGGGGCCATACCCGTCGGGCAAGCGGGCCGAGCCATCCGCATCTGGCACCAAGGTGGGGGGCACCTCGACGGGGGATTGATCGATGATCCTCCGGGTCATCTGGGCTTCCGTCTTGGGTTCGAGCGCGAAGACCACGCGGCGCGAAGCGGCGCGATTCTCGACGCCATCCTCGAGGATGGCGCGCGAGGACGAGTATCCCACGGCAGCCATCGAGCTGCGGGCCCAATCAGTGATTTCGTCGTCCCCGCTATAGGCGAGGCAGCGCACGAACACAGCCGCAGCCCGGCGCTGGCTGAGATCGAGGTTTCTCACGAAAGCCTTTTCGGGAGACAGGGGGCCGAACTCGCTCGATGCGTGGCCCTCCACCTGCATTGTGTCGAGTGCATCGCGCTGCTCGTAGAGGGTTTCGAACCAGAGCCTGCAAAACGATTGCAGCAGGGTGTCGAAATCTTTCTGGATCTCGGCGCTGTTCGCCTCGAACAGGATCGCGTCGGGAAAGATCACGTCGCCATCCGGCAGTACTTGGCCGCCAAGCGCCGCGATTCGGCCGCCGGCCTTCTCCTCGATCGTTGCAGCGATCTCGGCGCCTGTGCGCACGAGGCTCTGTTGCTGCGCGCCGAAGTCGGCGAGCGTGGCCTCCATCTTGCGGATATCCGATGGCGTTTGTCCGGTCTCGTCGAAGGCGGTAAGCCGCTCTTCGAGTGCCTTCTTCTCGGTCTCGAGATTGCCGCGGGCCTCCTCGACCCGGGTCATCTTTTCCTCGAGGCGCCGCTGCTTTTCCTGCGCCGCCGCGAGCTCTTGCTGCAACTCGGCAACCTCTTCCGGGCGCAGTCCAAGGCGCTCGAGCTGGTTGAGCTTCTCACGGACGCCGGGGATGTCGCCGTCTCGGGTGAGATCGGTGAGCTCGAGCAGGCCTTCTTCGGGAAGATCTTGGGCCTCGCGAGCGAGGGCACGCAGGGTGTCGTTCTCCATCAGGTCAAGACGCGCTTCCATCTCGTCTGCCGGCAGCTGGTCGAAACGGTCTTGGAAAGCGAGGGCATTGGTGATCGAAGCGAGACCGCCCACGTTCTCGACGGCCTCCGTGAGGCGCGAGTTCTCTTCGAGCAGGCGCTCCCGTTCCTCAGCGGCCATGACGCGCCAAAAGACCAGGAGCGTGAGGAGGATGAACGCGACGAGCATGAACGTTTCGGCCGCGGTCAGCCCCATGACTGTGCCGCGGCGGTAGGAGGCCTGCTGGCGGTATTCTTGAAGTGGTTCGCTCATCGGGAGGTCATAAATAGATTTCTAAGGCGCGACCGGCGCCTTTCGGCCCCAGAGCGCCCGGTTGCGTCAGTGGTGCCCGGTGTGTCGGCGGCGGCGGGCGCGGGGTCTAACGCTTTGGGATTTGCCCGAGCCGTGCTCTCTGGAATCTGGCTTACCGATGTCTGGCTTTCAGGGGGTTGGCTGGCACTCGAGTGCGCGGCTGCAGCTGCCGCTTGGGCCGATTTCTCGAAATTCTCGGCGGCCCAGGTCATCTTCTGCGTCGCCACGGTGGCGATCTGGGCGGATTCGCGGGCCTCCTCGCGCGCAGCAGCGCTCTCCTTCACCATGGCGCCGACCTCTTCGCGCACGGCCCGGGTCTCCTTCGTGAAGTCATCGAGCGCTGCGCCGACCTTTTCTTTCTGTGCTCCGATCTCGTGGGCCATTTCGTAGACATTCTCGGCCACGGATTCGACGGCTTTCGTCATCTCCGTGTTCTGCTGTTCGCGGGCGGCCGCGATCGCCTTGGATGCCTCTTCGCTCGTCAGTTTCATGGCTGCGGAGACTTCCGCGACGAACTGTTCCAGAGACTTGGCGGAGCTGGCATTGGCTCGCTGCATCTCCGCCTCAAGCGTTTCGGTCGCACGTCTGAGTTCCTCGGTGGTGGTCTCGATCGAGGCGGTCATGGCCTTCTCGGCGGTGGCCATGTTCGCGCGGGAGCTTTCCGAGATCTGCTTGTTCATGTCCTTGCCGCTTTCGATGACCTCCTGCATCGCGGTCTTGACCCCTCCGGCCGCCTCCTCGACGAGCGCGTCTATGCGCGCCTCGAAGCTCTCCTGCATGCGCTTGTTGTTCGCGATGGTGGCCTCGGTGTGCTCCTCGAGCGTCTGCCGGATCTGCACGATGGCTTCCCGAGTGCTCGACACCGAGGTCTGCATCTCGCTGTGAAACGAGCGCATGACTTGGTTGAGCTGGCTGCGGGCCTCCTTGTCGCGCGCGGCGAGATCGACGCGGAACTGCAGGAGCACGACGCGCGCCATGACCCCGACTACGGTTGAGGAAAGGGCGACGCCGAAGCCGGAGATCACGTCGGCCAGCATCGCCGAGTCGCTGCCCGCCGAACCGAGGGCGTAGAGCGTGTAGGCCAGCGAGGCGAGGGTAATGCAAAAGCCGAGATAGTAACAGTTGTCGCCGATTTGCTCGGGTTCGAGCCGCGCCGCGCTTGATGTGTAGGTCGCGACCGCATAGACGATAATGACTGCGCCGGCCGCGATGGCGGGAACGTAGGGCGGGAACTCCATGACTTTTAGGATGACGGCAGATCCGACGCCGGCCACAAAGGCTGCGATAAGCAGGAACGTGTCGAGGCGTTCGCGGTATTCGCGCTTGTTTGTCGTTGCCATCAAAGACCTCCCAGCCGGGTGACCCGGATATCGTCGAAGCCCTGCGCGTCGAAGTACCGGACCCAGAAATCGTCGATAACCGCGGTACGCGCAGGTAAGCGCGGGATCCGGAGAACCGTGACGGCGGCGGCGCCATAGGCGGATCCGAACTGGGCCGGACCGTCGGCGGCCACGAAGCTGTTCCAGTCGCCGCCGCGGTAGAAAGAGAAGACCTCCGAATGCTGCACCAGGTCGCTCATGAGCACGAGTTCCCGGGGAGCATCGGCAACGGTGAAGCCGGGGATGCGCGCGGCGAGTTCCTGCGCGGACTCCATGATAGGCGAGGTTTGTGCCTCGGGCACGCGCAGGAGCGCGCTCAAAGCCTCGGAGACCGGGTCGACAAACTTGTTGCGGAAGCGTGCCTCGATCATCTGCGGGTTCTGGGTTAGAATGCTCGCATCGTCGCCCGATTGCGGTTTGCACATCGAAAAGAAGGTGCCTCTACGAGTATCCGCATCCGGGTTCACGGTCGCAAAGCTTATACGTGTGTGCACTGCCGCTTCGGCGATCTTGCGCTCGATCTGCTGGCGCGCAGCCTCCAGCTGCGTGAGCGAAATCGGATCGGTCGTATCGACAAGGATCGCGAGATGAGCCGTCGGCCCCGTCTTGGGACAGAGCGAGACCTCGTCGATCTCTGGGCCCTGCGAGCGGCTGTATGACCAGAAAAAGAACGCACCCGTGCCGCCGACCATCACAACGATGGCGAGGATGGCGAGGATGGGTCCGATTGCGCCGCCTTCCCCGCGTCTGTGGCGTTTGTTCCGTGCCATCAACCGCGCCTTTCCGCGACGATTTCGAGCGGCGGCTCGGATACCGGCTCGGGCACGGTGCCGCGGTATAGGTCCTCGAGCAGCTCCTCAGTCGTGGGCAGGGCCGAAAGCTCGTTCTTCCGAGCCTCGAGAATGTCCCGCACACCGACTTCGGCCGCGGTGTTGATTCGCGATATCTCGGCCTCAATGCGGTCAGAACCGAGGGTCGAAATCTTCTTACGGGGACAGGCCGGAAACGTGTGGGACTCCCGAAAGTATGCGGGCGGTGGAGCGCTACGCGCCTGCTCGTTTGCCTCCCGGTAGATTCTGAGCAGGCCGTTGGCCACCTGATCGCACTCCACGAGAAAGGCCTCAAGATTGGCGACCAGCGTGGATTGTCCAGATTGCGCGTTCGAGGCGTCCCGAACGAGGGAGCGAAGGTGATGAGCCTCCGACATCAGACTATCCCGGCTCTGATCGAAGAGCTCGTTGAGTTTATATTCGGCGTCCTTGTAGGCGTCTGCGTAGTCTTCGACCGCGTTGCGAACCCTGTCGTATGCTTTGTTGTAGCCGGGGTGGATGTCGCCGATCCTCAAGAACTTGATGAATGCGCTTATGGCGACGATCAGCCCGAACACGGCAATCAGGATGGCGTTGAAGCTGCCGAGATCGAACGGAGCGGTGCGGAAGCTGTCGAACATCGTGTTGCCCGCCTCCTCCCAAGGCATCTCGTCGGTGGCCCTGCGGTAATGCCCGACAAAGAGATTGAACCCCAGCATAAACAGCGGGAATATCAGCATGCTGGTGACGCCAAGGAGTTTGTAGCCGAACCCCTTGAGCCAGGCGTAACGCGCACCGAGACCAAGAAGCGCACTGACGGCAACATTGATGCCAGATATGATGACCGCATAAGAGGCACTGCCGAGGATCCCACCGGGGCTATGCTCGACGAAAAACATCGCTCCCAGAATGATCTCGATGACGAGAAAAAGAACCGTAAACGTCCAGAGATAGACGGCCCGGTCCGCCTCCTCCGGAGGCCGGATCAGGCCGTGCTTGAGCTGGTACTCCTTTAGACCAGCCGAATAGTCGCGGACCGCGCGCAGGCAGTTCGTGGCGATGTTCTTCTGGGTACGGCTTTCAGAGACCATAACGTTGCGCAGTTTCCCGGCCTGCACCTCGATGCGCGATACCGCGCTCTGACTCAGATCAAAGCGTCCCTGATAGGCATTGAAATGTGTGTCAAATGCGTCGATCCCGCTCTTTCGGCGCCTTGCGATCTCAGCGACGGCCTCCTGTTCCGCAGTCGTCAGGCTTGTTGCGCCGACGGGCGGGTAGTCCTTCTTGCCGTCCGCATGGCCGCGCTTCTCGGGTCGCAGGCTGCGGGCGATTGGCGCCACCGCGATTGAGGGGAAAACGTCCGTCGAGGGCTCAAAATCCGTCGCAGCCTTTGTGACAATCTTGCGAAACACTGCTGATGATCCTACGTAGTCGTCTGGTGGAGTGTTAGTGCATCGTTGACCTCTGGTCTATAGGGATGAATGCTTCTTGTACTAGCGGGCGATATCCCGGCGAGCTCCGCGGCCTCACTGTTTTGTAGTGACGCCGCTTACTCTCGATCAGGATATCCGCCTTTATGAGTGAGTAGAAGCGCTCGGCGTTAAGCAGCGCGTCGCAAAGACGGGAATTGAAGCTCTCGCAGTAGCCGCTCTCCCACAGTGATCCCGGCTCGGTGTATGCCATTTTTGCACCAACTTCGTCGATCCCGCCCCGCATCTTCTTGGCGGTGAATTTCGGGTCGTTGTCGGACTTTGTTAATTTAGACGGACGGCGCAGGATAAGAAAGTCTGTTAGCGCGTCGACTACGTTGGTCCAAATCCGTTTGCGTTGGCTGTGGGTCACAAGCGCCTCCTTGGTAACTCGCCAATGATGTTGAGCGTGCTGAGCACTCGCCTGTCATGCGTTCTATCTTGGACGTAGTCATAAGGACCAGAGCTGGTCAGGGCGCTGAGGCCGGAGCTGGACACACGACCCGTCAACCGATATTTCGCTAGCCTGTTTCTGTACAACTTTCAACCCTTCACGCCGCCACATCCGCTCGACCCGCTTGAGGTTCACATGCCAGCCGGGGTTGTTCAGAAGTCCGGTGATCATTCGATAGCCGTAGCGCCAACGGGGGCGCGATAGCTCGATGATATCCTGCGCCAGCCGTTACTTGTCCGGTGCTCGACATGGGGCCCTGCGTCGCGTCAATTGTGCTGCCCCAATGTGCGACAGGCGCGGCGCTCGGATATGCCGAGCGCCTGCCGCACATGATCGATGCACTTGCGACGGCGCGAAGGGCTCAGACGCTTTCCCGTGCAGTCTCCGTCAGGATCATCTTGTCCAGCGTCAGATCCGAAACGACGCGCCGCAGCCGTTGGTTTTTCTGTCTCAAGTTCCTTCAACCGCTTGAGCTGATCCATATTCATGCCGCTATACTGCTTACGCCAGTGCTAATACTTCGGCTCTGTCACGCCGATCTGACGCACCGCATCGGAGATCACCATCCCTTGACCTTGCAACACTTCGACCCGTCGAAGCTTCAGCACGATATCTTCAGGTTTGTTTCGCTTTCCTGCCATGTCTGGTCCTACCGAAAACGGGGTAATTCTATTCCAGTTGGTGGACCATGTCAGTTGGGCTCCTCAACTTGCTTTTTGACGTTGGGTTCGAGAACGTACTTTTCCTCGCGCTCTTCTACCTCACCGGAGAAATTCTAGTTGCACAAGTCCGCCCGAGGTGCGGCAAATACGAAGATAAAGTACGGAAAGCGCGATGGAGCGCCGATCTGCAGCTGTGTCCCGCCGGATTATTACGGAGATGGTTGCGGATGGATGGGAAACATCACTCATGGTTGACACAAAACAGCCCCGCGGTCTCGTGGCGGTACTTGAGCTTAAGGACGTTGGCCCCGGCACGGTGAGAAGGTGTACGGGGGCACGTCGATTTTCCGCCAGTCCCGATGTAACGCGCGATCTGACTTAGGGGCACCTCTAAAAATTGCCCTGAACCCGGCGCTGCGGTATGATGGGGTGGCAAACCGTGATGGGGGTAAGACGATGGCGCAGATGGGTTTCTTTGATCTTTCGGACCGGTATGCGAGCCTCGATGCCAAGCGCGATCCGTTGGTCGAGATCGACGCCGTGGTGCCGTGGGAGGAGTTTCGCCCGGCGCTCGAGCGGGTCTGGCGCAAGCCGGAAGGGGAGCGCAAGTCGCGCGCCGGGCGCAAGCCGATAGACGCCATCGTGATGTTCAAGACGCTGGTGCTGGGCGCGCTCTACAACCTTTCCGACGACCAGATCGAGTACCAGGTGCGCGACCGGCTGTCGTTCATGCGGTTTCTCGGGCTGGGGCTCGAGGACCGGGTGCCGGACGCCAAGACGGTCTGGCTCTATCGCGAGGGTCTGGTGGAGACGGGTCTGGTCGAAGAGTTGTTCCGCCAGTTCGACGGCTACCTGGCGCGGCAGGGCTACATCGCGCGGGGCGGGCAGATCCTGGATGCCTCCATCGTGGCGGTGCCCAAGAACCGCAACACCCGCGATGAAAACAAGGCGATCAAGAACGGCGAGGTGCCCGAGGATTGGGCCGACAAGCCCGCGAAGCGGTCCCAGAAGGACGTGGACGCGCGCTGGACCAAGAAACACGGCAAGAGCCACTACGGTTACAAGAACCACGTGAACGTGGACCGAAAGCACAAGCTGGTGCGCCTGTAGCGCGACAATCTGGGTGAGAGGAGCGCGTCAATCAGGATGAGAATCCTGGGTCGCGACATTGATGATGATGGCGGGCTTTCCCGCCACCATCAAGGTTTTTGTTGGTTTTGATTGTCGCGGCGCGTCAATCAGGTTTGGTGTTTTCCGGTGTTGCCCTTTGGGCCGGGCGCCCTGGGCCCTTTGCCTGTTCGGCCGCCCTGCGCCGGTAGCTTTCGACATTCATCTCGAAGATTGTCGCGTGGTGAACGAGCCGGTCGACGGCGGCCAGCGTCATGGCCGGATCGGGAAAGATCGTATTCC
>JAVLCJ010000063.1:0-15748 GCA_031580875.1 Roseovarius sp. | reverse complement strand
CGGGCACGCCGAGCGTGAGCGACGGGCTGGTCTATCTCGTGGCCGGCGACAAGACGGCCTGGGCGCTCGATACAGAGACGGGGCGCATCCGCTGGCAGCTTTCGGCAACGCCCGACATCAACAACGTGCATGGCGGTCCCGCGCCCGCGCTGACGGACAAGTACGCCATCTTCGCCTTCGGATCGGGCGAGGTTCAGGGCGCGTTCCGCCGGGGCGGCCTGCGCCGGTGGGACGCCCCGGTTGCCGGCCAGCGCGAGGGCTACGCCGCGGGCCGCGTGGGCGATATCACCGGCGACCCGGTCGTTTCGGGGGACAAGGTCTTTGTCGGCAGCCATTCGGGCCGGACCGTGGCGCTGGCGCTCGGCAACGGAGAACGTGTCTGGACCGCGGGCGATGGCGCGCTCAATCCCGTCTGGCCCGCGGGCCGGTCGGTCTTCATGGTGTCCGACCGCAACGAGCTGATGCGCCTGTCGGCCGAGGATGGCAGCGTCATCTGGTCACGGCCCCTGCCGTTCTTCACCAAGAGCCGGCCGAAGCGGCAGACGCGCATTTACAGTCATTACGGCCCGGTCATCGCGGGCGGGCAGTTGATCGTGGCGTCGGGGGACGGGCTGTTGCGGCTGTACGATCCGGCCACGGGCGAGCCCACGGCCAGCGTCGAGATGCCGGACGGCGCCGCCAGCAACCCGGTGGTGGCGGGCAACACGCTGTACGTGGTTTCCGGCAAGGGCCGTTTGCTGGCTTTCCGTTGACCGCGCGATGTTGTAAGGGGTCGGCTTCATCCGTCCCGGAGCCTGAGACATGACATTTACCCTTGCCATCGTGGGGCGCCCCAATGTGGGCAAGTCCACGCTGTTCAACCGCCTCGTGGGCAAGCGGCTCGCGCTGGTGGACGATCAGCCGGGCGTGACGCGCGACCTGCGCGAGGGTGAGGCGCGGCTGGGAGACCTGCGGTTCACGGTGATCGACACGGCCGGGCTGGAGGATGCCACCGACGATTCGCTCGAAGGGCGCATGCGGCGCCTGACCGAGCGCGCGGTGGACATGGCGGATGCCTGCCTGTTCCTGATCGACGCGCGGACCGGCGTGACACCGACCGACGAGCTTTTCGCCGACATCCTGCGCAAGCGGTCCGCCCGCGTGATCCTTGGCGCGAACAAGGCCGAGGGCAGCGCCGCCGACGCGGGCGTTTACGAAGCCTACGGGCTGGGGCTGGGGGAGCCGATTCGCCTGTCGGCCGAGCACGGCGAGGGGCTGAACGAACTGTATACCGCGCTGATGCCGCTGGCGGACGCGATGGCCGAGAAGGCCGCCGCCGACCTGCCGGAAACGGATGTGGCCGTTTCGGAGGCGGCCGACGAGCCCGCCCCGGCGATCACGCATGACAAGCCGCTGCAGGTGGCGGTGGTGGGCCGCCCGAACGCGGGGAAATCGACCCTGATCAACCGGATACTGGGCGAGGACCGCCTGCTGACCGGGCCCGAGGCCGGGATCACCCGCGACGCGATATCACTGACGCTGGACTGGGACGGGCTGCCGACCCGCATTTTCGACACGGCCGGGATGCGCAAGAAGGCCCGGGTTCAGGACAAGGTCGAGAAACTGTCGGTCGCCGACGGGCTGCGCGCCGTGCGCTTTGCCGAGGTCGTCGTCGTGCTGCTGGATGCCGGGATACCCTTTGAACAGCAGGATTTGCGGATTGCCGACCTGGCCGAGCGCGAGGGCCGCGCGGTGGTGGTTGCGGTCAACAAGTGGGACGTGGAGCCGGCCAAGCAGCAGAAGCTGCGCGACCTGCGCGAAGCGTTCGAACGCTTGCTGCCTCAGCTTCGCGGTGCGCCGCTCGTCACCGTTTCGGCCAAGACGGGCCGGGGCCTCGACCGGCTGCGCGACGCGGTGATCCGGGCGCATGACGTGTGGAACCGGCGGGTGCCCACGGCCCAGCTCAACCGCTGGCTGGGCGAGATGGTCGCGGCGCATCCGCCCCCGGCGCCGGGGGGGCGGCGGATCAGGCTGCGCTACATGACGCAGGCCAAGACCCGGCCGCCGGGTTTCGTGGTGATGTGCAGCCATCCCGAGAAGCTGCCAGAAAGCTATGCGCGGTATCTGGTCAACGGCCTGCGCGACGATTTCGACATGCCCGGCACGCCCATACGGCTGACCATGCGGTCGCAATCCGACAAGAACCCCTACAAGGGCCGCAAGAAATCCACCCCGTCGCGGCTGCGCAAGCATGTGAAGGGCAGGCCGCGCGACGCGTGAGGCCGCCCCCGGCGTCAGCCGGCGCGGCGCCTGTGACGCAACGCCAGGGCGCCCAGTACGGCAAGCCCCGCGGTGCAAAGCGCCAGAACCGGCGCGTTGAGCGGGTCGAGGTTGTCGACGATGATGCCCACCAGCGCCCATGCGACCGCGAGCGCGTATTCCGGCGCGTCCGCGCGCGCGGTCAATACCACGGCCGCGAGGATCAGCGCGACGCCGATCATCACGATCGCCGCCGCCTGCGCGCTCATCACGCCGTGGCCGGCCAGCATCAGCGCCAGCGCCACGCAGGACGCCGCGGTCAACCACCCGGCATAAAGCGCGATCGGGGTGCGCAACCACGCCCTGTCCCGATCGCCCGCGCGAAGAAGCGCGGCCACCGCCGTGCCCAGCATCGCCCAGATCAGGACGGTTGCCCAGAATGGCGACGTCTGCGCGACCGGGATCCACGCCGCCCCGATCACGAGGCTGGCGGCAAGCGGCCAGCGCATCGCGTCCCAGCCCGGCGCGGTATCGCGCTTGAGCAGGCCGAACAGCGCGCCGGCAATCAGCCAAAGGTAGATCAGGCCCCAGATGCCGAATGCGTATCCGGCCGGTTGGGCCGGGGGATCGACCTGCGGGATCGGGAACTGGTCGGGCCGGAAGCCGTTGAACCCCGATGTGGTGAGAGGTGACAGCGCGAAGGCCAGCGCCGCGGTGAGGGTGAGAATGGCTTTCATGCGTTCCATGCCGACCACGTCGTGCCGACGGGCAGTCGTGTCAATGCGTCATTTGGCCGGGCAGGGCGCCTGCCGGTACAGCGCGCTTGCATTTTGCACGGGTTGGCGTTCATGCTGAAGTCGTTACCGGCTGGCCACCGGTACAGCGATTCTGTCGATTGGTCATGCATCGGGCGAGGGTGCCATGGAAATCAGGGAATTCACCAAGCGGTACACGGGCAAAAGCGACCTGATGGGCACGCTGAGCCTGCTGGGAACGTTCGCGGTTTACGTGGCAGCGCTCGGGCTGGGGGCGCATTTCGCGGACCGGCCCGTCCTTGCGTCGGGTTTCGTCGTGGTGCTGGCCTTCGCGTCGGTGCGGCTTTACGTGTTGCAGCATGATTGCGGGCATGGCTCGCTTTTCGCGACGCGGCCGCTCAACGACTGGGCGGGCTACGTGCTGTCGGTCTTCTCGCTGACGCCCTACCGGGTGATGCAGTACAATCACAACCAGCACCATGCCTATCTCGGCAACCTCGAACATCGCGAGACGACCGAGGTCTACACGATGACGCTGCGGGAATGGCGCGCGGCGCCGTTGCGCACGCGGCTCTGGTACCGGCTGTACCGCAACCCGCTGGTGATGCTGTCACTGGGCGGGCTTTACACGTATTTCATCGCGTATCGCTGGCCGCGCAACACCCGCAAGGTGGGTGCTGCGGGCGTGATCGCCCACAACCTGATGCTTGCGGGCTATATCGCTCTTGTCTGGTGGGCGTTGGGGCTGGCCGGGCTTGCCGTGCTGGGGCTGAGCGCGCTGCTGGCAGGGGTCATCGGGGTGTTCCTCGTCTACCTGCAACACAATTTCGAGGACACCTACTGGGACCGCAAGCCCGATCTGGATTTCCGCAAGGCCACGCTGGAGGGGTCGAGCTCTCTTGACCTGGGCTGGCTGTGGGATCTGGGAACCGGGAACATCGCCTATCACGACCTGCACCATTTCAACCCGTCGATCCCCTCGTACCGGCTGCGCCGCTGCCAGAAGGATCTGCCCGCGGAGCTGCAATGCCACGATGCCATCGGCTGGCGCGAGGCGCTGGCCAGTTTCAGGCTCAAGCTGTGGGACGAGGACGCGGGCAAGCTGGTGCCCTTCCCGCGCGCGGACACGGGAACCAGCGTGGCGCGCCCGGCCTGATCGCGGGCGGTGGCGTCAGGCCCGCGCCCGCGCCGCCATGAGCCAGATCGCCGCCAGCGCGAGGGAGGCGAGCATGTTCCAGTTCGCCATGCTGAGCCCGAACAGGAAGGGCTGGAAGCTGTCGCACATCACCAGCGCGGGCGCGTCGCCGCTGCCGGGCAGAAGTGACGCGCCGTCGAGGCCCGACAGCCCCGTGCCGGTGCAGCTGTCGGGGCCGGGCCACCAGCCGCGCTCCACGCCGCCGTGATAGGCCCCTATGCCGGCCGTTGTCAGCGCCGACAGCGCACCCAGCACGGTCAGCACCGCGCCGGGCAGGGCAAGTGCCGCGAATCCGGCCAGCACCGCCGCCCCGTGCGGCCAGCGTTGCCAGAGGCACAGTTTGCAGGGGGCCCAGCCGAACGCTTGCGTGACGAACGCGGCCGCGAGAAGCACCGCCGAGCCGCCCGCGGCAATCAGGACAAGGGTGGCGCGTGTCGGTGTCACAAGTGCCTCACGATATAGAACCCGCCGAAGAGAAGCAGCACGAAAACGATCGTCACCAGCCCCAGGCGCCGCTCTATGAAATCGCGTACCGGCGCCCCGAACCTCCAAAGCAGGGCCGCCACGAGGAAGAAGCGCAGCCCGCGCGCGAGGATGGAGGTGGCGATGAAGGTGGCCAGCGGCATCGCCGTCCAGCCGGACATGATCGTGATGACCTTGTAGGGAAAGGGCGTGACGCCGGCCGTCAGCACCGCCCAGAACCCGAAATCGTTGAACCGGGTGTTGAACGCGGCCATGGCGTCGGCCTTGCCGAGGCTTTCCAGCACCGGGCGGCCGACCTGTTCGAAGGCCAGCGCGCCGATGGCATAGCCCAGCAACCCGCCAAGGACCGAGGCCACCAGCGCCACGGTGGCGATTAGCCATGCGCGATGCGGGCGCGCGAGGATCATCGGGACCATCAGAACATCCGGCGGGATGGGAAAGACCGAACTTTCGACAAAGGATACCGCCGCCAGTACCCACAGGGCGTTGTGGTGGTGGGCCATCCGGATGGTCCAGTCGTAAAGACGCCTGAGCATTGGGGGCGGTCCTCGGGATGATGAATGCGGGCCAATGAGCATGGCCGACCACGGGGGTCAAGCCCCGTCGGCCGCGACGCGCTTTGGCACTGGACGCCGCGGCGGCGCTTCGTTAAGTGTACGCAACGGGCCCAAGTGGCGGAAGGGTAGACGCAGGGGATTCAAAATCCCCCGGGGGAAACCCCGTGTGAGTTCGAATCTCACCTTGGGCACCAAAAAAATCAGCTGCTTGTCGGTTCTGGTATTTTTGCCGGCGCAAGCGGGCCAAACGTTTGGGTAACAGGGTCTTGTTCTGTTGCCGGTCAGGTTTGCCCCCCCTCAACTTTTTCCTTTCATGCGCTGATTCCGACAGCCGCCGGCGGCTGGCCTTGGTCCGGTTCTATGCGACCATCTGCGCGCTCTGACCGGTCACGGCCAGTAGCCCGGCGCCCGGTGCGCCCGACCAGGACAGCTCGATGATGACCGGCTTGCGCAGCCCGTGCAGGCTGTAGGGTTTGGCGCGGCCGTGCAGGCTATTGCGCCAGGTCCTGAACGCTGTTTCGACACCGTGATATCCCGCCGGCTCTGCAAGGGTCTCTGCAATGATCTTCGTCATCATCGGTGGGCTGTCCGCTTAGCGCCAATCGCCCCTTATGGCAGACGAGATGTCGCTGAACGGGGCATCGGCTGCAACAGTTCATGACCGTCATGGTGCGCGAGCTTTATTCATCGGACAACGATTTTCGCTGTGGCGGCGCAGAGAGATCGCGTTAATGTCCTTTGCATGAAAAATGCGATGCGCGTATTGCTTGTATTTCTTGCTTTCCTCGTGCCGGGCACAGCGGCCGCGCAGGACCTGTCGGCGCTGACGCAGCCGGGTGCTGTTGCCTTGATGCGACACGCGCTCGCCCCGGGGACGGGAGACCCGGACGGCTTCGATCTTGATGATTGCAGGACGCAGCGAAACCTTGATGACCGTGGCCGCGCGCAGGCAAGCCGGATCGGTGAGGCGATGCGTAGCGCCGATGTGAGCTTTGATGCCGTCTGGACCAGCCAGTGGTGTCGGTGCCGTGATACCGCCCGGCTGGTCGGCATGGGCCCGCCGCAGGATGTGGCATCGCTCAATTCGCATTTCGCAGGTCGCGGTGACAGGGCCGCACAAACGCGATCAACGCGACGCCGCATCGCGTCACAGCCGGCCGACGCGCGGCTGCTTCTGGTAACGCATCAGGTCAACATCAGCGCGTTGACCGGCGAATTCGCGCGCTCGGGTGAAATCATTGTCGTGCGCCGGGAGCAAGGCGCACTGACAGTGGTCGACCGTATCATGATCGCGCCCTGACCCCTGACCCGGGTGACGCGCGTCGCCTGCCACCCGGTCAGGCTGACTTGGCGGCGCGCTTGCGTTCGTGAGGGTCGAGGTGGCGCTTGCGCAGGCGGATGGCGTTCGGGGTGACCTCGACCAGCTCGTCATCGTCGATATAGGAAATCGCCTCTTCGAGGCTCATGTTGACATGCGGCGTCAGGCGGACGGCGTCATCCGACCCGCTGGCGCGGACGTTGGTCAGCTTTTTCCCTTTCAGCGGATTGACCTCCAGATCATTCTCCCGGCTGTGCTCGCCGATGATCATGCCTTGATACACCTTCTCCTGCGGCCCGATGAACAGGCGCCCGCGTTCCTCGAGGTTCCACAGGGCAAAGGCCACCGACTCGCCGGTTTCCATGGAAATCAGAACGCCGGCCCTGCGGCCGGGGATAGGCCCCTTGTGGGGGACATGCCCGTGAAACACGCGGTTCATGACGCCCGTGCCGCGCGTATCCGTCAGGAATTCGCCATGGTACCCGATAAGCCCGCGCGAGGGCACGTGCGCGACGATCCGGGTCTTGCCGCTGTCGGCCGGCTTCATCTCGACCAGTTCCCCCTTGCGCGGGCCGGTCAGTTTCTCGATCACCGCGCCGGAATGGTCGTCATCCACGTCGATCGTCACTTCCTCGACCGGTTCCAGCGTGCCACCGTCCTCATCCTCCCGCATGAGCACGCGCGGCCGGGCAATCGACAGTTCATAACCCTCGCGGCGCATGTTCTCGATCAAAACGCCCATTTGCAGTTCACCGCGTCCGGCCACGTCGAACGCCTCACCGCCAGGGGTGTCGGTCACGCGGATCGCCACGTTCTGTTCCGCTTCCTTCATCAGCCGTTCGCGGATCACGCGCGACTGCACTTTCTTCCCGTCGCGACCCGCGAGCGGCGAGTCGTTGATGCCGAAGGTGATGGAAATCGTTGGCGGGTCGATCGGCTCGGCCTTCAGCGGCTCGTCGACCGCGAGGGCGCAGATCGTGTCGGCCACGGTCGCCTTGGACATCCCGGCGATGGTGACAATGTCACCCGCGACCGCTTCATCGATATCCTGCGGGGCCAGCCCCCGGAACGCCTGTATCTTGGTAACGCGGAATTGCTCGATTTTCTGTCCCACGCGCGACAGGCCCTGCACCGTCTGCCCGACCTTGACATGTCCCGATTCAACGCGTCCCGTCAGGACACGCCCGACGAACGGGTCCGCGCCGAGCGTCGTTGCCAGCATTCGGAAATCGTCGTCCACGCGCGCTACCTGTTTCGGCGCCGGAACATGGTTCACGATCAGCTCGAACAGTGCCGACAGGTCCTTGCGGGGGCCATCAAGCGCATGGTCGGCCCAGCCCGAGCGGCCCGAGGCGTACATGTGCGGGAAATCGAGCTGGTCCTCGTCGGCATCCAGGGCCGCGAAGAGGTCGAAACATTCATCGAGGGCGCGATCGGGTTCGGCGTCGGGTTTGTCGACCTTGTTCAGCACGACGATCGGCCGCAGCCCGAGCGCCAACGCCTTTGTCGTCACGAACTTGGTCTGGGGCATGGGGCCCTCGGCGGCATCGACAAGCAGCACCACGCCATCGACCATGCTCAGGATGCGTTCGACCTCACCGCCGAAATCGGCATGGCCGGGGGTATCCACGATGTTGATGCGCGTGCCTTTCCACTCGACGCTGGTGCACTTGGCAAGAATCGTGATGCCGCGTTCGCGCTCGAGGTCGTTGCTGTCCATGGCGCGTTCGTCGACGGCCTGCCCGACGCGGAAGGCACCGGATTGTTTGAGAAGTTCATCGACCAGCGTGGTTTTGCCGTGGTCGACATGGGCAATGATGGCGATGTTGCGCAGGTCCATCCGGGTTCCTCAGGTTGTTCCCGCGCGCCGTATACCCACTGGGCCCGAATGACCAGAGCTAAAGCTTGATGAAAGGTGTTTCCGCGCCGGGAGCGGGCGCCGCCGCTGGCCGTGCGGCAGCCGCTCAGAACGGTATCTCGTCGTCGATATCGCGGGCGGGCGCGCCGCCACGTTGGTCATCCTGCGGGCCACCACCGTAATCGCCGACATACCCGCCACCGCTTGCGCCGCCACCGCTTGCGCCGCCGCCTTCACCGCGGCCGTCCAGCATGGTGAGCTCCGACTTGTAGGGGCGCAGAACCACTTCGGTGGTGTAGCGGTCCTGTCCGGACTGGTCCTGCCACTTGCGGGTTTCGAGCTGGCCCTCGATGTAGACCTTGGAGCCCTTGCGCAGGTATTGCTCGGCCACCCGCACGAGAGGTTCGGAAAAGATGGCGACGCGGTGCCACTCGGTCTTTTCGCGCCGCTCGCCGGTATTGCGGTCCTTCCAGTTCTCGGACGTGGCTATCGCGAGGTTGCAAACCTTGCCGCCGTTCTGGAAGGTCCGCACCTCGGGGTCGCGGCCCAGGTTGCCGATGATGATTACCTTGTTGACTGATCCGGCCATTAGGCGACCTCCTCCATCATGCGAATTGCCCTTCTCCGCTTACACCACCCCAGCTCGGTGAAGAAAAGGTAAAATTTTTCCGGTCTTGGGCGCGATCATGCCAAAGACAGGAGTGCATGCGCACGGATGCTGGAAAATCTCGTGTTTGCGAGTATGCTGCGCGCGAGTGGATGGGAGTAAGGAGCCGGCCATGCTGCGGGTGATCTGGGTCATTGTGGCGAGCGCGATATCGCTGCCGGTGGCGGCCGGGGCGGATGCTCTTTCGACCAAGAACCGCAGCGCGCTTTTCGACTCCCAGACCAGCGTTCTGGATACGCGGGCCAAGCAGCAATACAGCGATTCCGTTCGGCTGCAGCCGCGCGAGATACGGACGCCGACGAAATGGGGCACCGTCTCGACCAAGGGATATGACGGCGCCTACCGTGGAGTATTCCTGCCGATGGCGCGGGACGCGGCCCGGCGACACGGGGTGCCCGTCGACCTCTTCCTGAAACTCGTCCAGAGGGAATCGGCCTGGGACCCGACCGCGCGATCGCACAAGGGGGCCATCGGGCTGGCGCAACTCATGCCGGGGACGGCGCTCGTGTTGCGGGTCAACCCCAACGACCCGTACGAAAACCTTGATGGCGGCGCGCGGTATCTCGCGGAACAGTACCGGACTTTCGGGTCGTGGCGCCTTGCTCTTGCGGCCTACAACGCGGGTCCCGAGGCTGTCCGCAAACATGGCGGCGTGCCCCCGTTCCGTGAGACCCGGAATTACGTCAGGGCGATCTGGGGCGGCTGACGGAAAATCGGCCGCCGAATGTCAGGCCGCGAACCCGATCTTGTACAGGTGGATCTCGTTAGACGGATGTCTTTCGGCGTTCACCAGCCTGCCATTGTGGTGATTGTAGAGCCGGCGCCAGTACGGCTGGATGATCACGCCTTCGGTGCGCAACAGCGTCTGCAGCTTTGCCATCACCGGACGACGTTCATCTGCGCCGGCGATGGAATTCGCCCGTGCGATCAGGTGGTCGAATTCCTCGTTGCGGAACCCGGTCTCGTTCCACGCCGAGTCGGACCTGTAGGCAAGGTTGAGGACCTGTACATCCAGCGGCCTGTGATTCCACTGCGTGGACGAGAAAGGATAGGTGAGCCAATCCTGCCAGAAGCGTGAGCCGGGCAGTATCCGGCGGCGGGCGGGAATACCCGCATCCCGCAACTGCGCGGCCACCGCGTCACCGGTATTGCGCTGCCATTCGTCGTCGATCGTGATCAGTTCGTGCTCGAACTCGGCCAGCCCCGCCTCCTGAAGCAGGCGACGGGCCTTGGCCGGGTCATGTTCGGGCGGGCCGATATCCGCATACGCGGGGTGGATCGGGCTTACGTGGTGATTTTCGGCGATCGTGCCGCGTCCGCCATACCCGAGTTCAAGGCAAATCGCGTTGTCCACGGCCATCGAAAGCGCTCGGCGCACAGAAACGTCGTCATAAGGCTTTCGCCCGGCGATGTCGGCCTGTTGGTGCGTCCGGATGACGGTCGTCGCGGCTGTCTCGGTCTTGGTCGCGGTCCAGCCGACGTTGTTCATCACCTCGATGAAATCGCCGACGGATTCGTACAAGAGGTCCACCTCGTCGGCCTCGGCCGCGGCGACCCAGTTCGACGGGTCCGTGCCGTAGTCGAGAAACTCGACCCGATCGACGAAAGGCCCGCCAAAGACTTTCTGGCCCCACCAGTCGTGGTCGGGGTTGCGTTCGAGAACGCAGTTTTCGCCGACCGTCATCCGCACCGGGCGAAAAGGGCCCGTGCCGATGCCATGGTCGAACGGGTCGGAGCCGTCATAGCTTGCGTGCGTCACGGCTGCCGGGTAGTCTGACATGCTTGCGATCAGGGTTATGTCGGGCGACGCGAGCGACAACAGGACATTGTGCCTGTCCTCGACCACGATGGAACCTTCACGCGCCTTGCTGGTTTCCGGATCGGCAAGACTGTTGAAGCGGCTGGCCATCGAATTGCCGCTGACCGTGTTGTCGCACCAGCGTTCTATGTTTCGCGCGACATCCTCGGCGGTGAACGGATCACCGTTGTTCCATGTCACACCGCGCCGGACACGCAACCGGTAGCGTGTGGCGTCCGCGTTGACCTCCCAGCTGTCGAGCAGCATTCCACGGAAACCACCGTCGGCGCCGTACTCCACCAGGTATTCAAGAAAACCGCGGGTCTGGTTTCCCAGTTCGCTCCAGTCATAGGTGCGCGGATCCTTGAGCGCCTTCACGTTCTGCTGGATCCTGAGCGTCCCGCCCGGTGTTATGGCCGGTTGCGCCGCCGCCGTGCGGGGCAGACCCCCGATGAGACAGGCCGTCCCGACCGAGAGCCCCAGCGTGGTCGCGCGCGACAGGAATTCCCGGCGGCTGATCGTGCCGCGCCGCAGGTCGTCGACCAGCTTTTCGGCATGGTTCCCGGTCGACCTGCTGGGGCGAAGCGAATGCGGCATGAGCGTCCTTCAAGGCATCTCGTCGGGGGGTGGCGGACCTTTGTCCATATTGACACCGGCCCGGCCTCGATATCAACCCGATACGCCTGAGAAGCTCTGGCGCGCATGCGTGGGCGGCTCGGCAGCGCGCTTCCTCAGTGCCGAGGGCGTCTGCCCGGTATGGTGCAGGATGAAACGCGAAAAATACGCGGCACTGTTGAAGCCCAGCATCCCGGCGATCTGTTGCACCGGTCGTTCCGGTTGTTCCAGCAGGTCGCGCGCGGCGTGCAATGTACGCTCCGTCAGCATTTCGGCCGCGCTCAGCCCTGAAATCTGTCGGCAGCTTCGCGTCAGATGCGTGGGCGTCACCCCCAAGGCGGCGGCGTAGTCGGCCATGGTCCGGCCGGTTCTGAAATCGCGGGCGATCAATGCGCCGTAGGCCCGCACGAGCCGGATTGCCGCTGTTTCCTTTCCGTCGGTGTCGGGGCCGATCTCGATGAGTGCCCGCCGCAGCCAAACGGTCGCGAGGCTGGCCTGCGCGTTCAGCACCTCGTCGAGGAAGGGGCGCTTCTGGTTCTGCTCGCGCTGCATGCCTTCCAGTATCGCCGTGAGTTCGGTTTGCATCTGGGCATCCCGCACGCGCAGATGCACGGGTTCTTCCGGCATGAGCAACGGGCCGCCTGTCGGGATGACGCAGACGAGCCCGAATCCCTGTTTGCCGAGATCAAGCGAGAAAAGGCTGTCAGCCGGTATAACGATCGCATTGTGCACACCGACGCCACGCCGTTGGCCCTGCAGCGATGCAAGCCCTTGTCCGCGCGTGATCCAGATCAGCCTGTGAACGGCGCAACTGTGCTGAAGCGTGTGCCGCCATGCCGCCCCACGCGTCCACTCCGCCAGCGTCATCAGATGTGCGTGCGTGACTGCCAAGTTCGGACCCTCTCCTGCCGGAATGCCGCATTTTGAATGCATGATCACAGGAAATGCGCTGTCTGTCAGTGGAAACTATTGAGTTTTTTAAAGTTCATCGGCGGCAATCCGCCGCCATCCGGACATGCGTGACCGGAACCAGTTCCGCTGTCGCTTCGCGAATTGGCGCGTGGCGGTTGCCGCTGCATCGCAGGCTTCCTGCAGCGTGATCTCGCCACGGAGATGCGCGACAAGCTGTGGTGCGCCGATCGCCCGTGACGACAAACGATCAGGGTCCCAGGCGGGCAGGTTCGCACGTGCCTCGTCGAGGGCGCCGCTCGCGACCATTTTCCCGAACCGGCTCTCGATGCGGCGGTTGAGCCATTCCTTGGGTGCCGTCACCAGTAGCGTGGCGCATTCCGCGGGGGGCAGCAGGGGCGGGGGCGTGTCATCCTGCCATGCCGCAAGGCCGCGACCTGTCGCACGCAACACCTCCCAGGCCCGCTGCACGCGGGCGGGGTTCAACGTATCAATCCGCAACCGTGTGGCCGGGTCGAGCTGGTCGGCCATCGCCACGTGCCCATGCGTGCGAAGGTAGTCATCGGCTTCCTGCCGGGTCTCGGGCGGTATTTGCGGTATCGCCGCCAATCCTTCTGTCAGCGCCGAGAAATAAAGGCCCGTTCCGCCGACGATGATGAGCCGTCCGGGGTCCTGAAGCAGGGGCTTGAGGTCACGCAGCCAGTGACCGACCGAATAAGCCCCGTCGGCCGCAATATGGCCGTACAGGCGGTGTGGCACCGCTTTTTCGTCTTCCGGGGAGGGACGCGCCGTCAGAACGCGCCAGTTTTCGAAAACCTGGATCGCATCGGCGTTCACGATCAGACGGTCGTGGCGTTCTGCAATTTTCATCGCCAGACCGGACTTGCCCGATGCCGTCGGTCCTGCAATCAGGACGGCCTGGTCCCTTGATATCTGCAAATCGTGTTTCATGAAGGCGAAATATGCCAGATTTGTCCCGAGTGCGAGACATCGCGGGCGATTTCCCGGCCGTCTTGGACTCTGCGATTGAACCTGCCTAGCTTTTGCATCATTTTGCGCCCGGCAAGGCGGCCGCTGTAACGGAGATCACCCGATGTCGGACACGAGTTCCCCTCAACCCATGTTCAACAGGGTTTTGCTCAAGATCTCGGGGGAAGCTCTGATGGGGGACCAAGGATACGGGCTGCATCCGCCGACGGTTGAACGTATCGCCCGCGAGGTACAATCGGTACACGAGCTGGGTGTCGAGATCTGCATGGTCATCGGCGGCGGTAACATTTTTCGCGGCCTGCAAGGATCAGCACAGGGAATGGAGCGTACCACCGCGGATTACATGGGCATGCTGGCGACGGTCATGAACGCCTTGGCGATGCAAAGCGCATTGGAAAAACGGGGCGTTTTCTGCCGGGTCATCAGCGCGATCCGGATGGACGAGGTCGCCGAGCCCTACATTCGCCGCCGCGCGGTGCGGCACCTTGAAAAGAAACGCGTGTGCATCTTCGCGGCGGGTACCGGGAACCCCTATTTCACGACAGACACCGCCGCCACGCTGCGCGCCAACGAAATGACCTGCGAGGCGATCCTGAAGGGCACCAAGGTCGATGGCGTCTATGACAAGGACCCCGTGCGCCACGCGGATGCCAAGCGGTTCGAGGAGGTGACCTATGACGAGGTGCTTGCACAGCATCTCAAGGTGATGGATGCCAGCGCGATCGCGCTGGCACGTGACAACAATCTGCCGATCATTGTCTTCAGCCTCGACGAACCCGGTGGGTTCCGGAGTATACTGGCTGGTGACGGTACCTATACAACGGTACGCGCTTGAAGCTAAAAAGGGGCCAAGGCACGGCAGCCGCAAGAAGGACAAGACATGGCTGATGATTTCGAACTGGACACCGACGATCTGCAACGGCGCATGGACGGGGCGATGAATTCGCTCAAGTCGGAATTCGCGTCGCTCAGGACCGGCCGCGCCTCGGCGAGCATGCTGGAGCCCGTCCAGGTGGAAGCCTACGGGCAGATGACACCGATCAACCAGGTCGGCACGGTCAACGTGCCGGAACCGCGCATGGTGACGATCAACGTGTGGGACAAGTCGCTGGTCGGGAAGGTGGAAAAGGCCATCCGCGAAAGCGGGCTCGGAATCAATCCGCAACTCAATGGCACGATCATCATGCTGCCCATCCCCGAGCTGAACGAGGAACGCCGCAAGGAATTGACCAAGGTCGCGGCGCAGTATGCGGAACATGCCCGTGTTGCCATTCGGAATGTCCGCCGTGACGGGATGGACCGGATCAAGAAGGCAAAGGCGGACGGCCTGTCTGAAGATGACCAGAAATTCTGGGAAAACGAAGTGCAGGAAATGACGGACAAGTTCATCGCGTCGGTCGACGAGGCGTTGGACGGCAAGCAAGCCGAGATCATGCAGGTCTGATGACCGGGAGCGCCACGATGGGAAAGACAACGGCCAAGCCGGGCGGGCCGCGCCACGTGGCGATCATCATGGATGGTAACGGGCGGTGGGCGCAAGCGCGTGGTCGTCCGCGCCTTTTCGGCCATCATGCCGGCGCGCGGCGCGTGCGCGAAGTTGTCAGCGCATGCCCGGCACTTGGCGTCAAGTACCTGACGATATTCGCTTTTTCCACCGAGAACTGGCGCCGGACCCAGACCGAGGTCGCTGGATTGATGAGCCTTTTCCGCCGCTACATCATGAAAGAGATGCAGGAGTTCGTTAAGGAAAACGTGCGCGTGCGCTTCATCGGGGATCGGCCGCGCCTTGATGCGAAGCTGCGTGCGCTCATGGACGAGGCCGAGGAAATGACCCGGCATTGTACCGGCACGAACCTCACGATCGCGCTCAATTACGGCGGCCGGGACGAGGTGTCGCGGGCGACGCAACGCTTGGCACGGGACGTGGCAGAGGGGCGGCTTGACCCGTCTGACGTGGATGTCGAGACGTTGCCCAAGTACCTTGATACCTGCGTCTTGCCGGACCCGGACCTCGTGATTCGCACGTCGGGCGAGGCGCGGATTTCCAATTTCCTGCTGTGGCAGTCCGCGTATGCCGAATACGAGTTCATCGACACGCTCTGGCCGGACTTCACGCGCGAGATATTCACCGCTGTATTGCGCGGCTACGGCGCGCGCGACAGGCGTTTCGGCGCGGTAACGGCATGAATGACGGCGCCCGTTGGGCCGATCTGGCGCCGCGTCTGGTTTCGGGTGTCGTCATCGCGTTCGCCGGGATCGCGATGGTCTGGCAGGGGGGCTGGGTCTTTGCGGGGGCGCTGTCGATCCTGTGCGGCGTCATGATCTGGGAGGCCGCGCGCATGTTCGCGCTGCCAAGTCCGATCGG
>JAVLCJ010000062.1:0-15899 GCA_031580875.1 Roseovarius sp. | reverse complement strand
GACAAGGGGATCATATGGCCCGAGGGCGTGACCCCGTTCCATGTGGGGATCGTGAACCTCAAGCAGGGTGACGCCGCCGCCGACGCGGCCTGCGAGGCAATCTACACGTCGGTCGAGGCGCTCGGGCTGGAGCCGCTGTACGACGACCGCGACGAAAGGGCAGGGGGCAAGTTTGCCACGATGGACCTGATCGGCCTGCCTTGGCGCATCACCGTCGGGCCGCGCGGGCTGAAGAACGGCGTGGTCGAATTGACAAGCCGCCGCACCGGCGAAAGCGAGGAGCTGCCCCCCGAAGAGGCGGTCAAGAAACTCGCGCAGATCTACGCGCCGCATGTCCGGCTGTTTTAAAGTGCGACCAACGCGGCTGTAGCCTTGTTCGTGTCAAGCACGGCGAAAGGCGTGCGCCCATGCGGATATCTTCACCCCAGCAGTTCGGCGACCAGTGGATTGGGGAATTTGCGGTGCAGCGTCACGGCCAGAAACGTCTCTTCCATGGACTCGAGCTTGGCCGCTTCGATCAGGGTCCCCGACGTGAGCTCGTCCTTGACGACGATCGGCGGTATCACGGCGAGCCCGGCATCTTCCCGCGCCAACAGCCTGAGCATCGCCATGTCGTCGGCCTCCGCGGCGATCTGGGGTGAAACGCTCAATTGGGAAAGCAGGGTGTCGAACGTCGCGCGCAGCGCGGTTTCCGGGGTCGGCAGGATAAGCGGCTCGCCCGACAGGAGATCGGCAAGGGGCCGGTGGTGCACGGGGCCGACGCGCGCAGGTGTGCCGATAAGGCTGACAGGTTGCGCGTCGATGCGTTTGACGAGGTACTGGCTGGCGGCATCCCGTGCCGGCGCATGGTTGGTCAGAACGAGGTCGAGCGACATCGCCTCTAGATCGCGGAGGAGGTCCGGCTGGGTGCCGGATCGCACCACTACTTCGACGTCGCGCCGGCCGATCATCGGCCTGAGAAGCTGTATCTGGAAGTTGCGGGACAATGTCGACAGCGCACCGACCCGCAGTGCCCGCCGCCCGTCCCCGACCCCGCGCAAGGTTGCGGCAAGGTCATCCGCCGTCCTGAAAATCGCCTCGGCATGGTCCAACGCGATACGCCCGGCCTCGGTCAGCACGAGGCTGCGACCGCGACGTTCGAACAGGTCCTGTCCCAGAAAGGCCTCAAGGGTCTTGATTTGCGTCGAAAGTGCCGACTGCGAAAGATTGAGCGCGCGCGCCGCGCCGGTCAGCGTCCCGTCATGAGCGACAGCGCGGAACAGGCGCAGGTGGTGAAGGTTGAGGCCAGTCATAATTCGATATTATAGAACGTAAAATGAGAAAATAAATATTTTTTTTAACGCCAATTGCTCGGTATCTCCGTTCCAGTTCAACCTGAAACGGAGAAGTCCCTTGTTCTACGTACCGATGATGTTGCCCTTGGCGCCTCTCTTGCTCGTGCTGGCCGGGGCATATTACCTGTTGCGGCCGGTGGGCGGGCCGCCTCGGCGCAGCGGTCTCGCCGAGATCGTGTCGCTGGTTGCCCTCGGGATCGCGGTCACTTGCGTGGTGCATCTGGTCGCGGTGGGGCCGGCCACGCTTTCATACGGCCACGCGGGGTGGCTTTCGCTGCGTCTTGATGCGGTCAGCGCAACGATGCTGCTGCTGGTGACGTTCGTCGGCTGGATCGTGATGCGGTACGCGCGGACCTATCTCGACGGAGAGCCGCGCGAAGCGGTCTTTCACGGCCTGATGCTGGCAACGCTGGCCGCGGTGTCGCTGCTGGTCGTCTCGGGTGGTTTCGTTGTCCTTGTGATCGCTTTCATGGCGATCGGTCTTTGCCTTCGTGCCCTGCTGCTATTCTACCCCCGCCGGCCCGAAGCGCGCCGGGCGGCAACCAAGTTCACGCTCATCTGGGGGGCAAGTGATGTTGTCCTGATCGGTGCCGCCGTGCTTTTCCTCGTTGATCTGGGGACAGTTGGTTTCGCCCGTCTGGTCGACCTGGCGGGATCCGGCCTTTCGCCCGTCGGGCAGGCGGCGGTGTTTCTCCTGATGTTGGGGGCGGTCATGAAAACGGCGGTGTTCCCGCTTCACGGCTGGCTCACCGAGGTCATGGAGGCGCCGACGCCGGTTTCGGCCCTGCTGCACGCGGGCATCATCAATTCCGGCGGTTTTCTCCTGATACGGCTGGCGGATGTGGTGCAAGCGAGCGCCGGCGCGATGGCGGTCCTAGTCATGCTTGGCGGCTTCACCGCGCTTTTCGGCGCGGTCGTGATGCTTACCCAGAGTGCGATCAAGACGGCGCTTGCATGGTCGACCATCAGCCAGATGGGTTTCATGCTTCTCCAGTGCGGGCTTGGGCTCTGGCCGATCGCGCTTCTGCATATCGTTGCCCATTCGCTTTACAAGGCGCATGCCTTCCTTGCCTCGGGCAAGGCTGTCCGGGCGGTTTCGGCGATCCGGCGGCCGGGACCGGTCGCGACGCCGAGTCCGGGAGCGGTGGCGCGGGCATTCGCGCTCGCGCTTGTGCTGCTCGGCGTCGTCGCCGTCGCCTTCGGGGTCGTGATCGGACCGAAACCCCCGCAGGCCTATGCGCTCGGTGCGATATTGATATTCGGCGTGGCCTACCTGGTGGCACAGGGGCTGGCTGATGCCGCGCCCGCGGCGCTGACACAGCGGACGGCCGTGGCCTCCCTCGCGGCGGCATTCGGCTATTTCACGTTCCAGCTGATCGCTGTCATGCTGTGGGGCGGGCAGCTTCCGGCGCCGCCGGCACCCGGTGCGCTCGAATGGGCCATGATCATCGTGGCGCTGATTTCGTTCGGGCTGGTCGCGGTGGCGCAGTCCCTCTTTCCGTTGTGGGCGCATCACCCCGCGACGGCCGGGCTGCGGGTTCACCTTGTGAACGGGCTCTACCTCAACACGTTGCTCGACCGGCTGATTGGCGGTCTGCGGTTCGTGAAACAATCCTGAAGGAAAGGACGACCACATGTTTCTCAATCATGATCGCATCGAACCGGCCAAGGTGACCGAGCTTCGCAAAGCCGTCGAAGCGGCGGCGCGGTCCGTGCCGCCGGCCTTTCCCCTTGATGCCACCGTCGCGGTGAACCCCTTTCTGGGGCAAGCGCACGAGGATTTGGCGGTTGCGGCCGCGCGCCTCGCCCGGGTCGCCGGCACGCGGATCACCATGCCACGCGAGGAATACAGGGACCTTTTCGAAGCGGGCAGGATCACGGATGGTGATCTCGCCGATGCGCTTTTCGACAGCGCGTCACCGCTCAAGCCTGTGGATCTCGCGGCGCTCAAGGCCAAGCTTCACGTACCAAGCCCTAAGCCGCAAGCCCTGCCGACGGTCGCCGAACTTGCCGCGCTCAAGACAGGGACGGACTGGCCCGCCCTGATCCGCCGCTGCATCGGGCTGTGGGCCGCGGGACATTTCGACAGGGGGCAGGCCCTGTGGACGCCCGCGCCCGGCCGCGGTGCCTTTGCCGCATGGCGCGAATGGGCGATGCATGACCTGACCCCCGAAATCGCCGGGCTGAAGGGCTTCTGCGCGCGCGTGACCGACGCGCCGGATACGGCCGAGCGCGCCATCCAGAACGCCGCCGCCAACCTCGGTCTTGCCGGTGGAGCTGGACAAACGGCGTTTCACCGGCTGTTCATGGATCTCGGGGGATGGGCGCAACATGCGCGGTGGCTGCTCTGGCAAGCCGAACAGAACGGCGATACGGATCACGCGCTTTCGGATCTGCTGGCCATCCGGATTATCTGGGAAGATCTGCTTCTTGCGCATGTTCCCGATGTCGCCAACGACTGGGCCGCGACTGTCGCGGCGCACGAGGCGCCGGTCGCGCCCACGCAGGACGACGTGATCGACGCGATCCTCCAAGACGCGCGCGAGCGTGCCTATCAGCGTGACCTGTCGAATTCCCTCGTGGCATCACAGCCGAAAAGAACCCGGCCTGCGATCCAGGCGGCCTTCTGTATTGATGTCCGTTCAGAGGTTTTCAGGCAGGCGCTCGAAAAAATGGACCCCGAGGTCGAAACGATCGGTTTTGCGGGTTTCTTCGGGCTTCCGGTCGAGCATAGGGCCCATGCATCGGACCTGCTGGAGGCGCACTTGCCCGTGCTTCTGACCCCCGCGGCGCGCGCGTCCAGCCAAGGCGCCCCGGAACTTGAGCATGCGGCACGTATCAAGGCGCGTGCCGTCAGAGCCTGGGGCCGTTTCAGGCAGGCCGCCGTGTCCTCTTTCGCGTTCATCGAAGCGGCGGGCCCGGTCTACGGGGTCAAACTTGTCCGCGACGCGCTCGGGGCGGGCCCGTCCGAGAAACGGGCGGGGACCGCGCCAAGGTTCGAGAAAGCCCTTTCGCCGGAAGAGAAAGCGGAGCTTGCCGCAAAGGTCCTCAAGGCCATGAGCCTGACGCAAGATCATGCGCGGCTCGTTCTCCTGCTGGGCCACGGTGCGTCTGTGACGAACAATCCGCATGAAAGCGCCTACCAGTGTGGCGCATGCGGCGGGCATACAGGCGAAGTATC
The DNA here is from genome assembly GCA_031580875.1 of Roseovarius sp. GTDB lineage: Bacteria > Pseudomonadota > Alphaproteobacteria > Rhodobacterales > Rhodobacteraceae > Roseovarius. The sequence goes on along the minus strand of JAVLCJ010000062.1, from coordinate 11,384 downwards.
CGCGCGGCTGCTTGCATCGCTCTTGAATGACCCCGAAACGCGCGCGAATCTCGGGGATCACGGCGTGGAGCTTCCGGACGACACGCTTTTCGTGGCCGGGTTGCACGATACCACGACCGATGATGTTTCACTTTTCGCTGATAGCTGCGTGCATGATCACGCGCGCGAGCTGGAAAAGGCGCGCGACCTGCTGGCGAGGGCGGGCAAAGCCGTATCGGCCGAGCGGGCCGAACGGCTGCCGGGCGCGCAGCCCGCCCGCATGGACCGGCGCGCGCGGGACTGGGCGGAGGTGCGCCCGGAATGGGGCCTCGCGGGGTGCGCGTCCTTCATTGCCGGGCCGCGGGCGCGGACGGACGGGGTGAAACTGCACGGTCGCAGCTTCCTGCACAGCTATGATTGGCGCCAGGACGATGATTTCTCGGTCCTTGAATTGATCCTGACTGCACCCGTGGTGGTCGCAAGCTGGATCAACCTGCAATATTACGGGTCGTCGGTTGCCCCGGATGTCTTCGGCGGCGGCAACAAGTTGATTCACAACGTCACGAGCGGGATCGGCGTGGTGCAGGGAAACGGGGGGGTGCTGCGCCCCGGTCTGCCATGGCAGGCGCTGCATGATGGCGCGAAGCTCGTCCACGAGCCACTGAGGCTGTCCGTGCTCGTCGAGGCGCCGCAGGACGCGATAAGCGCGGTCCTGGACCGGAATGCGCCGGTGCGCGCGCTTTTCGATAGCGGCTGGCTCCACCTGTTCGCGCTCGAGGATGGGTGCATCGCGGCCCGCTACCGGCCGGAGCGGGGGTGGACTGCACCGCGTGTCTCGTGACGGGAAAACTTGCTGCCAAGGGCTGGAAAATGCCAACGATTTGCCTGCCGGGGTCACCTCGGCAGGCCCTTGCCGGCAAGGTTGAGCCGGCGCCTTTCGGTGCGAAGGTGTTCAGAGGCAGGCAAATTTCGCCGCGCTGGCCCGGACGAGGCGGTAGCTGCGTCGGCGCATCATTGACGCCCTGACCGGGCTGATTTAGCATCTGGTGCGATGGGGCTGCCTTCCAACGCCGGGTCGGGCACTTGGGGCCAACCCACTCCCGCCGTCAGTTCGGACTACTTGAACTGGGCCCCATCGCCCTGTCGTTTCACGAAGGACGTTCATGCCGCCGCCGTCCTGCTGCCGGCCCGGTCGCGCCTTGCGCATCTGTCCCGCTGTCAGAATGTTTCGACCGCGCGCCATCTTCAGCTCGCCGTCCCGTTCGGCCGGTGAACGTGTTCGCACCGCGCCTTGGCATGAAGCCATCCATGCCGCCAGCATTCCCGCGGCCCGGGGTAGCGGTCGGCGTAGAGTATCTCTTCCTTGCGGGGGGTGGCGTCGATCGGCGCGCCAGCGCGGTAGGCGTCTTGGCCCGCAACATACGGTGGCTTTTCGGCGGCGCTCGTCGCCTCGGTGCTTTCCTGCATCCCAGGCGTCAATCACGGCGTCAGGGTCGGGCGCTACCGCCCGCCCGGGGTGGCGCTTGCCGCGCCACAATGCGCCGCTCTGATCGCGTACGGAGGGCAGCCGTACAACATGCGAGGCCTGATCAAATCACTTGTTCAAAAATGTCCGCAATGAACAGTACGAGACAACCGGCAACAAGACCGTGGTGTCTTCTGGGGGCACCATTTCAAAGCCAGCCAACTGCCGTTTTGCGAAACGGCCATGGTCGTTTCGGCGCCGTTGGCGCCCACGGTCCCGTCACGACAGTTCCGTCGCCGCTGCCCCATCCTCGGCCAGAAACTCGCGCAGCCGGCCTAGGCCGCGCTCCCGCAATTGGCGGACACGCTCGCGCGAGATGCCATAGCTTTCGCCCAGCTCGTTCAGGGTCATCGGCGGATCCCGCAGCACCGTGGCGATGACGATATCGCGTTCGCGTTCCGGGAGTTGCCGGAAATGGTGCGTCAGGTTGCGCTGCAGCACCTCGCGGTCGTGCCGCGTGGCGACGTCGGCCTCCACGTCGGCTTCCGGATCGGGCAACAGGTTGATGATCTCGTCACCCTCGCCATCCGCCGCCGCGATATTGAGCGAGCTGTCCTGCGCGCCGAATTGCCGGCGCATCCGGTCCAGCTCGGCCATGTTCACGCCAAGGTCCGCGGCGATGCGCGCGTCGCGCTCCCGGGGCGTTTCGCCCGGGCGCCATTCCGTCGCTTCCTCCAGCCGCGGCAGGTTGAAGAACGCCTTGCGCGCCCGCGCCGAACGCCCCCGCGCGACCAGCGACCATGTGGACAGGCGATATTCCTGCAACTCCGCGCGAACCCACCACGCCGCGTAGGTCGCGAACCGGAAGCCGCGGTCGGGGTCGAACCCGTCGGCGGCCTTCAGCAGCCCGATATGGGCTTGCTGCACGAGGTCGGGATCATCCAGCCGACGCGCCCGCGAATGCCGTTTCGCGATCGACAGCACCAGCGGCGTGAACGCCGTCACCAGTCGGTTGCGCGCGGCCACGTCGCCGTGGTCGCGCCATGCGCGGGCCAGGCGCGCCTCCTCGTCGCGACTCAGGAAATCGGGCCGGTCGGTATGCGCCGGCCGGGCCGGGTCACTTGGCACAAAGGGCTTGTTCATCGGGCCGTCCCCGTAGTTGGTTTCAATTCGAAATCATATCCGACGATCCCGGCTTGTCAAACCGGTTTTGAATCGCTATTAAATTCCCATGACTTCAGGCAACGACACGACCCGGCGCCCGGATGAACTCGCCGAATTACTGGTGCATATCGGCCGTTCCGCCCGGGGCGAGGATTCGGGGGCCGAATTGACGGCCGCGCAATGGACGGCGCTGCGTTTCTTCGCGCGGGCCAACAGCGCGTCGCGAACGCCCTCGGCCTTCGCCAGCTTCCAGGCGACGACCCGCGGCACCGCCTCGCAGACGATCAAGGCGCTCGAGGCGCGCGGCCTGCTCAGCCGGCGGCGCTCCGAACGCGACGGCCGCAGTGTCCAGTTCGAGGTGACGGGGCCGGGTCACGAGATGCTCGCGCAGGATCCGCTGCGCCACCTGACAGCCGCCCTTGCCGGGCTGACGGCGGGTGACCGGGCGGCGCTCGAACGTCTGTTGCCCGCGCTGTCGGCCGACCTGGCCCAGCAACGCGGCAGCCGCGCCTTCGGCACCTGCGACGATTGCACCCACTACGAAAACCGCCCCTGCGGCGGGTATTGCGCCTGCGTGGCCTCGGATCTGGCCCCGGGCGATATCGGGCGGCTCTGCGCCAATTTCGCGCCGGGTCCGGCGGTACGCGACGCGACCGCGCCGACAAACAAGCGCAGCCAAGGATAGCAACATGAGTGACTCCAGACAGCAGGCGGGCGCCGGCCCGCTCGACGGTATCGGCCGCCTGATCGCCGTCAGCAGCGGCAAGGGCGGTGTCGGGAAATCGACCGTCACGGCCAATCTCGCGGCCGCGCTCTCCGCGCAGGGGCTCCGCGTGGGGGTCGTGGACGCCGATCTTTACGGCCCGTCTATCCCGGGAATGCTGGGGCTGGCGGGCAACCAGCCGCCGGCCATGTCCGCCGAGAAAACGATCATCCCCGCCGAGGCTCAGGGCATCAAGGTCATCTCGATGGCCATGCTGTCGGACGACGACAAGCCCGCCATCCTGCGCGGTCCGATGGTGACGAAATACCTGCAGATGTTCGTCACGCAGGTCGCGTGGGGTCAGCTCGACGTGCTCCTGCTCGACCTGCCGCCGGGCACCGGCGACATTCAACTGACCCTCGCGCAGGCGTTCCCGCTCACCGGGGCGGTGGTGGTCAGCACGCCGCAGGATGTCAGCCTCAAGATCGCGCGGCGCGGCCTGCGGATGCTGGAGCAGGTGAACGTGCCCGTTCTCGGCGTGATCGAGAACATGAGCGGCTTCACCTGTCCCTCCTGTGGCGAGATCACGCATATCTTCCACGGGGGCGGCGGCGCGCGGATCGCCGAAAACATCGGCGTGCCGTTCCTCGGCAGCATCCCGTTGGACCCGGCCATCGTCGACGGGGGCGATACCGGGCGCCCGCTGGTCATGGAGGCACCCGACAGCCCCGCGGCGGCGGCGTACCGCGACATCGCCGGGGCGCTGGCGGGAACATCCGGCGCCGGGGCGGGCCTGCCCCTGCCGTTCGACTGGCACGTGGCCGAGGGCACGGGCCGGCCCGGCCGCGCCTCCCCCACCGACGGCGGCGATCCCGAACGCCCGGTCGCGCTCGATCACGGGGCCGACGGGCTGGTGATCGGCTGGCAGGACGGGGCGGAAACCGCCATCGACGCGCGCGACCTGCGCCTGTCCTGCCAATGCGCCGCCTGCCGGGACGAGATGTCGGGCAAGCGTCTGCTGGACCCGGAAACGGTGCCGCTCGATGTCGCGCCCACCCGCATCTGGAGCGTGGGCAACTATGCCATCGGCGTGGCCTTCAGCGACGGGCATTCCTCGGGCATCTATCCCTACAAGGCCCTGCGCGCCATGCGCACTCCGGAGGCCGAGGATGTCTGACACCGCGATCCGCCGGCGCATTCGCGCCACGCCCTCGCTGAACGACCCGGCGACCATGCGGTTCATCCTCGATGATCCGGTCGCGCCGGGCCGGTCGGCGGGGTTCGACAGGGCCGATGACACCACGGCGCCGCTGGCGCGGGCACTTTTCGACATCGACGGCGTGCAGCGGGTTCATGTCGCCGAGGCGACGATCCATGTCACGCTGGCCGACAGCGCCGAATGGGCCGACCGCAAGGCGCCCGTCGCGCAGGCGATCCGCGATGCGCTGGACGCGGGCGGTGATCCGCTCGGGCCGGCGGGGGGGCGCGACACCGGCACGCCGCGCGACGACGCGGCGCTCAGGGCGGCCGTGGCCGACCTTCTGGACAAGCAGGCCAACCCGGCGATTGCCGCGCATGGCGGGCATGTCGCGGTCGAGCGGGTGACCGATGCGGTCGCCTACCTGCGCATGTCGGGGGGCTGCCAGGGCTGCGCGGCCTCGGCCGCCACGCTGCGCGACGGGATCGAGAACATGTTGCGCGCCGCGCTGCCGGAACTGCGCGACATCGTCGACCTGACGGACCACGAGGCGGGCACCAACCCCTATTACAGCGCCGACACGGGCCAGAGCCCGGTTCTCTCGCGCCCGGTCCCGGCCTCGGCCGTCCATTGGGATGGCGAGGACCTCAGCATCGACCCGGCCTATCTCGCGCCCAAGCTGGGCCTCACGCCCGAGGTTCTGGTCGCCGGGCTTGGCAACGGTGACATTCACCGCGAACTGGACGAAGGCACAGGCGCCGATGGAACGTCCAGCCGGCTCACCATCCGGACCCCCGCCCGTGCATGGGCCGCCGAGATCGCGGCGGACGGCACCCTGCGCGAAGTGCCGCCGCCGACAGCCACCCCGGCCCGACCGGCGGTGCCCGATCCGGAACTCGTCCACCGCGTGCGCCATCACCTGATGATGCTGCCGCCCGACAGGCGCCCCGTGACATACGGGCAGCTGGCCCGCGCGATGGGCTTCTACCTGCCGGGCGCGGTGCGCCGCATCACCGCCGCGCTCGAGGCCACGATGCACGAGGACGCCGCCGCGCGGCGGCCTTTCGTTGCGTCGCTGGTCGTCGCGCGGGGGACGGGGCTGCCGGGCAGGGGGTTCTTCGATCTGGCGCGGCAACTGGGCCAGCCGGTCGTGGCCGACGAGGCCACGATGGCCGCCTACCGCGACAGCGTGTACGGGTCTGTCGCCGAACGGGGCTGACAGCGCGGCCGGGCGTCATCCCACCCCGGTTTGCCGCCATTCCTCCCAGACGAAGGGATAGCACCACGCGCAGTCATGCGTGCGGTCAAGGTCGTTGCGGATGGCGTCCCGCATCGGGACCATGCGTTCGGCGAAAAGGTGGAACTGCACCTGCAGGCGCGCGATCCGCCGGATGACCCCGGTTTCGATCAGCGCGGGCAGCAGGTCGTATTCGCCGCCCTCGATGTTCATCTTCACAAGGTCGATCCGTGGAAAATGCCCGCCCGCGAAGAAATCCGCGGCGCTGACGACGCGCGCCTCGACCCCCTTGTCATGATCCGCCACCGCCGATGACGCGTTTTCCGCATCCGACAGGGTCAGCGCGCCCGCGCGCCGCCCGAGCGCGTGATCATGCACCGTCACCCGCGCATCGCCCGCGTATTTCGTGACCAGCGCCGCGGCGAAGCCCGGATGCGGCTCGAACAGGTGCAGGTGGCAATCGGGCTGTTGGCCCAGCACGATATCGGCCCATTCGCCCTTGTAAGCGCCGAAATCCAGCACCACGGCGCCGGCGGGCAGGTCGCCGTAATCGTACAGGCGCCCCGGCCCGTTCTCGCGCTTCCACGCCTTGAAGGCGTCATAGAAAACGCCCTTCCACGGGTTGCGGCGCCGGTCGCGCCATTTCTTGAAGGATGCCATGCTGCCCTCGCGGTTCTGCCGGACCCTGTCTAGGCCGCGCGCGAGGGCCGCGCAAGCGGGCGCGGCGTCAGCCCGGCGCGGCGCGCATCAGCATCCCGAACAGGTCGCGCGGGTCGTCGGGATCGGCCAGCAGGTCCAGTTCGGCGTAGTGATCCGTCCCGCCGATATGGTCGCGCACGAAGCGCAACGCGCTGAAATCCTCCACCGCGAATCCCACGCTGTCGAACAGCGTGATCTGGCCCGCGCCGGTCCGTCCGGGCTTGGCGCCGCTCAGCACGTCCCACATCTGCGTCACCGGGTGGTCGGGCGGCATCTGCTGGATCTCGCCCTCGATCCGGGTCTGCTCGGGGTATTCGACGAAGATGTCGCTCCGCTCCAGAACGCCGCGCGCCAGCTCCGTCTTGCCCGGGCAGTCCCCGCCGATCGCGTTGATGTGCACCCCGGGGCCCACCATGTTGTCGCTCAGGATGGTGGCGTATTGCTTGTCGGCGGTGCAGGTGGTGATGATCTGCGCCCCTTCCATCGCTTCCTCCGCCGACCGGCACGGCACGACCTCCAGCCCCGATCCGGCAAGGTTGCGCGCCGCCTTGGCGGTGGCGGCCGGGTCGATATCGTGAAGCCGCACCGATTTCAGGCCGACAAGCGCCTTCATGGCAAGGCTCTGGAATTCCGATTGCGCCCCGGCCCCGATCATCGCCATCGTGTGCGACCCCTTGGGCGCGAGGTGCTTCGCGACCATCGCCGATGTCGCCGCCGTGCGCAGCGCCGTCAGAACCGTCATTTCCGACAGCAGCACCGGGTACCCGTTGCCCACGTTCGCCAGCAGCCCGAAGGCGGTGACGGTCTGAAGACCCGCCCGGGTGTTCCTGGGATGGCCGTTGACGTACTTGAACCCGTAGACCTCGCCATCCGACGTGGGCATCAGCTCGATCACGCCCTCGGCGGAATGGCTCGCCACGCGCGGCACCTTGTCGAACAGGTCCCAGCGGCGGAAATCCTCCTCGATATACGCGGCCAGCCCGCGCAGCATCGGCTCAATGCCGACGTGATGCACCAGCTTCATCATGTTGTCGACGCTCACGAAAGGCACCAGCGCCTTGTCCGAAGGGGGAATTGTCATCGTGCCTTCTCCGTCAGTTGTGCGCCCGCGTGGGCCGGTCGAAGACCCGGCGGCCAAGCGCCGAGGCCGCCAGATCCACCATCACCTGCGCCGTGCGGCCGCGATCGTCGAGATAGGGGTTGAGCTCGACCAGGTCGAGCGAGGTCATCAGCCCGGAATCGCAGATCATCTCCATCACCAGATGCGCCTCGCGGATGGTCGCGCCGCCCGGCACGGTGGTGCCGACCGCGGGGGCGACTTCCGGGTCGAGGAAGTCCACGTCGAGGCTCACGTGCAACGCGCCGCCCGCGTGCGCCACGTCGTCGAGAAACCGCGTGAGCGGCCGCGCGATGCCGCGCTCGTCGATCTCGCGCATGTCATGCGTGCGGATCGCGGTTTTCTGCAGCACCTCGCGCTCCGCCGCGTCGACCGACCGCAGCCCGAGGATGCAGATGTTTTCCTCGGGAACGGGCGCCGTGACCGCGGGGAAGCCGGCGAACCCCGCGCGGCCGGTGACGTAGCCCAGCGGCGTGCCGTGCAGGTTGCCAGACGCGGTGCTTTGCGGGGTGTGGTAATCGCTGTGCGCATCCAGCCACAGCACGTATTGCGGACGCCCCGCCTCGGCCGCCGCTTCGGCCACCCCCGCGACCGAGCCCAGCGACAGGCTGTGATCGCCGCCCATGAAGAGGGGCAGACCATGGGCCGTGGCCGCGCGGCCCGCCCGGATCAGCGCGCGCGTCCAGCCGATGGTTTCGGCGGCGGCGTGCACATGCTCGGGCAGGGCGGCGGCGGTGTCGGCCGTATCGGGCGCAAGGGTGCCGCTGTCGGTCACGCGGTGGCCCAGATCGGCCAGCGCCTCGGCCAGGCCCGCGACGCGATAGGCGTCGGGCCCCATCACGCAGCCGCGACGGCGCTTGCCACTGTCCACCGGCGCCCCGATCAGGATGCAGTTTGTCCCGGTCATGTCCCACCTCGTGCCAAGCCGTTTCCCGCGCAAGAATTCGTCCGAATTGCGGATGGCGGAAGCGGGCATTTCGCACGTTTCGGTGATTGATTGCTCGAAACGGAATGCTATACATGCAAAATGGATGAAACGGATCAGGCCCTCATCTCGGCCCTGCGCCACGATGCGCGGGCCTCGCTTTCGGACCTCGCGCTCAGCCTCGGCGTCTCGCGCACGACGGTCCGCGCCCGGATCGAGCGGTTGCAACGGTCCGGCGACATCCTCGGCTTTACCGTCGTGCTCAAGCAGGACGCTGCCCGCGATCCGGTGCGCGGGTTCATGATGATCGGGATCGAGGGGCGCGGCACCGACCGCATCCTGCGCCAGCTCAACGGGCTGGGCGCGGTGCGCGCCGTGCATACCACGAATGGCCGGTGGGACCTGATCGTCGAGATCGGCACCCCCACGCTGGAAGAATTCGACAGCGTGCTGGCGCGCATCCGCCGGTTCGACGGCATTGCCAACTCGGAAACCAGCCTGCTGCTGAGCACCCGCAAGGCCGCGACGTGACCGGCGGCCGGGGCGCGACGCGCCGCCGGCACGGCGTGGCGGGTCAGGCCAGCGTGCCGTCCGGCATAAGCCGGGTCTTGCCGCCCAGCCACGGGTGCAGCGCCGCCGGCAGATCAACCGAGCCGTCAGCGCGCTGGCCGTTTTCGAGAACGGCGATCAGGCAGCGCCCCACCGCGAGGCCCGAGCCGTTCAGCGTGTGCAGGAACCGCGGCTTGCCGCCGTCGGCCGGCTTGAAGCGCGCATTCATCCGCCGCGCCTGGAAATCGCCGCAGACCGAAACCGAACTGATCTCGCGATACATGTCCTGCCCGGGCAACCAGACCTCGATGTCGTGGGTCTTGATCGCGCCGAAGCCGATGTCACCGGTGCACAGGATCACCGTGCGGTAGGGCAGGTCCAGCTTCTGCAGGATCGTCTCGGCGCAGTTCGTCATGCGCGCGTGCTCGTCCATGGCGGTGTCGGGATGCGTGACCGACACCATCTCGACCTTCTCGAACTGGTGCTGGCGCAGCATCCCGGCCGTGTCGCGCCCCGCCGACCCGGCCTCCGAGCGGAAGCACTGGGTATGCGCGACGTAACGGTGGGGCAGGGTGGCCTCCTCCACCGTCAGGCCGTTGACAAGGTTGGTCAGCGTGACCTCGGCGGTGGGCACCAGCCACCAGCCATCGGTCGTGCGGTAGCTGTCCTCGCCGAACTTGGGCAATTGCCCGGTGCCGCGCATCATCTCCTCGCGCACAAGCACCGGGGTCCATGTCTCGTACAGGCCGTGCTCCTCGACATGGGTGTCGATCATGAACTGCGCCAGCGCGCGATGGAGGCGCGCCACGCCCCCCGACATCACCACGAAGCGCGACCCGGACAGCTTGGCGGCCATCTCGAAATCCATGCCGGGTTTGACGCCCTCCAGCTCGAAATGTTCGCGCGGGGTAAAATCGAAGGCGCGCGGCGCGCCCCGGCGGCGGATCTCGACGTTGTCGGCCTCGTCCGCGCCGTCGGGCACGTCCGCGTGCAGCAGGTTGGGCAGGGTCATCAGCAGCTCGGTCAACTGCGTGTCGAGCTCCTTGGCCTCGGCCTGCATCGCCGCCACCTCGGCCTTCTTGTCCGAAACCAGCGCACGCAGCCGCTCGAACTCGGCCTCGTCGCCCTGCGCCTTGGCCCGGCCGACCTCCTTGGAGGCGCGGTTCTGCTCGGCCTGCGCTGTCTCGGCGGCATGGATGCGCGCGCGGCGCGCCTCGTCAAGCGCCAGAACTTCCTCCGACACGCCCGTAAGCCCCCGCCGGGCCATGGCGGCGTCGAAGCCTTCCGGGTTTTCGCGAATCGCGCGGATATCGTGCATGGGGCTGTCCCTCGGCTGTGATCGACTCGTCCGGCGCCTTATGCCCCAGATCGCGGCAAAGGTGTAGGGTGCGCGGACGCGCATCCGCATCGCGCGGCCCGGCCGCCCTGTCACGCGCGGCGTCCGGGACGGCACCGGCGCGATACCGACGCCCTGCCGTCACGATGCAGCGCCGCTTTACCGCCTTGCAAATACCGCCCGCCGCCCATAGGTTCCATCAAAATTCGCGGGGGGTGCCCTCGCCGCAATCACGGAGGTTATCGCCCGATGGAAGCATTTGCCCAGTTCGTTCCGCTGATCCTGATCTTCGCGATCATGTGGTTCCTGCTGATCCGTCCCCAGCAGAAGAAACTCAAGGAACACAAGGCGATGGTCGAGGCGCTGCGCAAGGGCGACCAAGTCGTAACCCAGGGCGGCATGATCGGCAAGGTCTCCCGCGTCAAGGAAGACGACGAGATCGAGGTCGAGGTCGCGCAGGGGGTCAAGGTCCGCGTGGTGAAATCCACCATCTCGCAGGTTCTGTCCAAGACCGAACCGGCCGAGGGCTAAGCGCGTTTCCATCTTCAAGCCATTGAAAAGGCTTCATAATGCTTCAAATCGACCTGTGGAAACGCATCGTGATCTGGGGCATTGTGGCCCTCGGCCTGCTGCTGGCGCTGCCCAATGTCTTCTATCCGCGGGTGGAGCGCCACAACGACGCGGTCGCGGCGCTGGAAAGCGGCGCGCAGGCGCCGCAACTGGTTGAGGACGCGGGACTTTGGCCCGACTGGTTGCCGTCGGGCCTGGTGAATCTCGGGCTTGACCTGCGGGGCGGGGCGCACCTGCTGGCCGAGGTGAAGGTCGAGGACGTCTACGAAGCCCGGATCGAGGGCATGTGGCCCGAGATTCGCGACATGCTGCGCGAGGAACGGGACCGGATCGGTCCCATCCGCTTGCAACCCACCGAAAACGCGGAACTTCGTGTCCGGCTGGTGGAACAGCCGGGCGAGGTGGGCTACGCCGCCGGGCTTGTCCGCGGGCTCGCGCGGCC
>JAVLCJ010000061.1:0-15941 GCA_031580875.1 Roseovarius sp. | reverse complement strand
CGCGGCGGCGGCACCCTTGTCCAGCGCCTCGGCCACGAAATCATGCCCGTCGCGGGCCGCTGTCAGCGCCACGAAAAGATCCCCCGGCACCAATGTGCGGGTATCGATAGAGATGCCGGTCGCCGACCAGTCACGGCTCACGCGCCCGCCCGTTGCCGCAGCGGCGTCTCGGGAATTCCAAAGCGTCATGCCACGCCCCCGTCAAGCGCGGCCACGGCCACGCTCGCCTGTTCGCTGTCATCGAATGGCAGCACATCGTCACCGACGATCTGCCCGGTTTCATGGCCCTTGCCGGCGATCAGCAGCGCGTCGCCCGGGCCCAGCACGTCAACCCCCCTCAGGATGGCTTCGGCCCGGTCCCCGACATCCAGCGACCTGTCCGATCCGCCGGCCTGCCGAACCCCCTCCATCACCGCGGCACGGATCGTCGCGGGCTCCTCGCTTCTGGGATTGTCGTCGGTCACGATCACGATGTCGGCATTTTCCGCGGCGGCCCGGCCCATGAGCGGCCTCTTGGCCCGGTCGCGATCACCGCCCGCACCGACGAGCACCACGAGCCGGCCCATCACGTGCGGGCGCAGCGCCTGCAGGGCCGTCGCGATGGCATCGGAGGTGTGCGCGTAATCCACGAAAACCGCCGCGCCGTTGGCGCGCGTCGCGGCCAGCGCCATGCGCCCGCGGACCGTGCGAATGCGCGGCAGCGTGTCGAAGACACGGTCCGGGTCCGCCCCGCCCGCGATGACCAGCCCGCAGGCCAGAAGAACGTTGTCGGCCTGAAAACCGCCGATCAGGCCAAGGCGCGACTGCCGGACGCGGTCGTTCCATGCAAAGCGCAGTTCCTGCCCCGTCGGCTCGAATCTCTGCGCTTCGAGCCGCAGGTCACAGCCCGCGCCGTGCCCGACCGAGATCACCTCGTGCCCGCGCCCCGTCGCGATCTCGGCCATGTCCGCGCCCTTGGGATCGTCCATGTTGATCACGGCGATCCCGTCCTCGGGCAACACGTTCGCGAAGAGACGCGCCTTGGCCGCGAAATACGCCTCGAAACTGGCGTGGTAATCCAGATGCTCGTGGCTGAGATTGCTGAACCCGGCTGCCGCGATCCGCACGCCGTCAAGCCGCTTCTGGGCCAGACCATGGCTCGACGCCTCCATGGCGGCATGCGTCACGCCGGCCGCAGCGGCCCCGGCCAGCACGCGATGCAGCGTGACGGGTTCGGGCGTGGTATGCGACAGCGGCGCCGTCCATGCGCCCTCCACGCCGGTCGTGCCGACATTGATCGCCTCGAAACCCAGCTCCGTCCATATCTGGCGGCAGAAGGTGGCGACCGACGTCTTGCCGTTCGTGCCGGTCACGGCCACCATCGTCTCGGGGTGCCTGCCGAACCAGAGCGCGGCGGCATAGGCCAGCGCCTCGCGCGGGTCCTCGGCCACGATCAGCGCCGCGTCGCTTGTCGACAGGGCATCCGCGGCCAGCCGGGCACCGTGCGCGTCCGTCAGGATGGCCCCGGCCCCCATGCGCAACGCGGTCGCGATGAAGTCGCCGCCATGAACACGCGTGCCGGGCAGCGCGGCAAAAAGATAGCCGCGCTTCACGCCGCGGCTGTCAACCGCCAGACCCGTTACCTCGGCCTGCCGCCCGCCTTGCGCCGTCAGGCCGAGTTCCGCCAATGTCTTCTTTTCCGCCACCGCCAAGGGCCCTTTCGGCTCAGTTGGATGTGAGCGTTATACCAGCCAGTTCCCCGGGTTCAATCTCGGGTCTCAGGCCCAGCAGGGGTGCGACGCGGCGAATGATCTCGGCGGCCACGGGCACGGCTGTCCAGCCCGCCGTTCGGCGCGGCTTGCTGCCGCTCGTTTCCACGGGTTCGTCCAGCGTCACCACAAGGACGTATTCCGGCGCGTGCGCGGGAAAGATGCTTGCGAAAGTCGCGATCACCTTGTCCTCGTAATAGCCGCCGCCGCGCGCCTTCGGCTTGTCCGCGGTACCGGTCTTGCCGCCCACCGCATAGCCCGCGACCTCGCCGAAACTGGCGGTTCCGTCCTCGTCGGACACAACGCGGCGCAGCATCGCGCGCGCCGCCGCAGAGGTTTCGGCGGATATAACCCGCGGCCCCGGCGCGGCATCGCGCCGGCGCAGCAATGTCGGTGTCACCTTGCGCCCGCCATTGGCGATCGCCGCGTAGCCCGCGGCAAGGTGCAGCGGGCTGCTGCTCAGGCCGTGGCCATAGGAAATCGTCACCGTGGAAAGATCGGTCCATGCCTCGGGGTACATGGGGCGTCCCGTGGACGCCTCGACCATCTCCAGCGGTACCGGCGCCATGAAACCGAGCCGTTCGAGGAACTGCTTTTGCCGCGCCGGCCCGATCTGCAGCGCCAGCCGCCCCGTTCCCCTGTTGGAACTCTTCACGATCACGTCCGACACGCTCAGCGGGCCGAAATCCTTGTTGTTGAACTCGCCGATGCTGTGCCCGCTGACCCGCATCGGCCCCGAGGAATCGACAACAGTGCTCCCGTCGACCAGCCCCAGCTCCATCGCCTGCGCGGCGGTGAAAATCTTGAAGACCGAGCCCAGCTCGTACACGCCCTGCACCGCACGATTGAAAAGCGGGCTGTCGCCGGCGTCGCCCTCGGTGGGCGGGCGCGGGCGATCGTTCGGATCGAAATCCGGCAACGAGGCCATCGAGACTATCTCGCCGGTATGCGCGTCCATCAGGATCGCCGCGGCCCCCTTGGCATTCATGATCTTCATGCCGCCGTCCAGCACGCGCTCCACCGCCGACTGAACCGACAGGTCCAGCGACAGGGTCAGCGGCTCGTGTCCCTTGGCGGGGTCGCGCAGTCGCTTGTCGAAATGCTTTTCCACGCCGGCCACGCCGATCACCTCGGCGGCATGGACGCCCTCGCGGCCGAAGCCCGCACCGCCCAGCACGTGCGCGGCCAGGCGGCCGTTGGGGTAAAGGCGCATCTCTCGCGGGCCGAAAAGCAGACCGGGCTCACCAATGTCATGGACCGCCTGTTTCTGCTCGGGGCTTATCTTGCGCTTGATCCACAGGAACTTGCGCTTGCCCGTAAAATCCCGGACCAGCCGTGCCTTGTCGAGATCGGGGAAGATCCCCGCCAGTTCGGCGGCGGCGCGTTCCGGGTCGATCATCTGGGGCGGTTGGGCATAAAGGCTATGGGTTTCGAAATTGGTCGCCAGCACACGGCCCTTGCGATCAACGATATCGGCACGCTGCGCCAGGATATCCGCCCCGGCCACGCTGGCGCGGGGCTCGGCCGGATCCGAATTGGCGAGCAAGGCCATGCGCCCCCCGACCACGACGAAAGCGCACAGGAACATCGCCGCGAGCACCAGCAGCCGGCCCTCGGCCCGGCGGCGGGCGCGGTCGCGCATCTCCTCGTGACGCAGGCGGATGTTCTCGCGTTCGATGGCATCGGGATTCTCGCCCTTGGCGCGGGCTTCGAGAATTCGCGCAAGCGGACGCAGCGGCGTGCGGATCATGACCGGTCCTCCATGCCGATGACATCGACGGGATCGGTTATATCCAGCGTCTTCTCCGGTTCCGGCGGGTATCCGACCTGGTCGATCTTGCCGAACTGGTACGGCTGCAACGGCATCAGGCCAAGGCGCTCGAAATTCAGCTCCGCCAGTTCGCGCAGACGGTCTGGCCGGTTCAGGTAGGCCCATTCGGCCTTGAGCACGCGCAGGCGTTGACGCTCCAGCGCGATCTGGCGTTGCAGCTTCTGTGCCTCGGCCTGCGCCTCTTGCGTTTCGTAATTCTCGCGATAGGCCCAGAAGGCCAGCCCGATCACGGCCAGCGCCGTCACGACATAGAACAGGCTGCGCATCACCCTTCCCCCTTCAGTAGCGGCATGCCGATGGACTTGCGGTCGGTTTCGCCGGGCGGCGCCGCGGTGCGTACCGCGACCCGCAGCTTGCCCGACCGCGCACGCGGGTTGTCCGCTTGCTCGGCCGCGTCCGGCGCGACCGCCTTGCGCGTCACGAGCGTGAACTGCGGATCGCGCCGCGCGGCCTCGGGGGCGTGGCGGCTGCCGCCGCCGCCGGTGCTTGCCCGCGCCTGCAGGAACCGCTTGACCATGCGGTCCTCGATGGAATGGAACGTGACAACGGCAAGCCGCCCGCCGGGGCGCAGGACCCGCTCGGCGGCTTCCAGCCCGCCCAGCAGTTCGGCATACTCGTCGTTCACCGCGATGCGAAGCGCCTGGAATGTCCTTGTCGCCGCATGCGCCTGCCCGGGCTTGCTGCGCCCGAGCGTCCGCTCGACAAGATCGGCCAGTTGCAGCGTCGTCGTTATCGGGGTCACCTCGCGCGCCCGGACCATGGCCCGGGCGACCCGCCGGGCGGCACGCTCCTCACCGTAAAGATGGATGATGTCGGCCAGCTCGCGCTCTTCCAGCCCATTGACCAGGTCCGCCGCCGTGCGCCCGTCACGCCCCATGCGCATGTCCAGCGGCCCGTCCTTCATGAAGGAGAAACCCCGCTCCGGCGCGTCGAGCTGCATCGACGACACGCCGAGATCCAACACGACACCGTCCGCCGCCTCCGCATGATCGTCGAGATGTGAAAACGTGTCCTGCACGAGGATCAGCCGGTCGCCGTAATCAGCACCCCAGTCGCGCGCCATCTCCAGCGCGAGGGGGTCACGGTCGACCCCCACGACCCGGTCGGCCCCCGCCTCCAGCAGGCCGCGCGCGTATCCGCCGGCGCCGAGTGTCCCGTCGATCCAGAGCCCGGAAACCGGCGCGACGGCGGCCAGAAGCGGGCGCAGCAGAACCGGAACGTGGGGGGCGGTCTCGTTGATGCGCGCCGCGGGAGCCATCGCTCAGCCCTCCCCGGCCTGATCCAGATAGATGAGCGGGTCGAAATCATCGGGCAGCTCGTCCAGCCACGCCTCGGTCTTGGACAGCTCCTCCTGCTCGTAGGTTTCGGGCTTCCAGATCTGGAACGTGTCGCCGGCCGCGATGAAGAACGCCTCGCCCTCCAGCCCGATCTTCTGGCGCAACTTCGCCGGCAACACGAGCCGTCCGGTCTCGTCAACGTTCGTCGGGTAGGATTGGCCGTGGAACAGCCGCTGCAGCATCTTGCGCTCCATGGACCCGCGCGGCAGGCTGTCGATTTTCGCATCGACCTCCTCGATCGCCTCGATCGTGTAGCATTCAAGGTAGCTGCGGCGGTGATCGCCGTAGACGATCACGAGTTCCGGGCTCTCCTTGTCGTGACAGTTCGGGTCCGAGGCTTCGAGAACACGGCGGAAGGAGGCCGGGATACTCACCCGCCCCTTGCTGTCCACCTTGTGGTGGCTCTCGCCTCTGAACCTGCGACCCACTGTCCCGTTGGCCCCTTTTAAATACCCCCGGCAAGTTCCCCGGCCCGGAAACGAAACGGCGGATTGAGCTGCTGCCACTGCCCAATCCGCCGCCCTCGTCCCGCCTCGAGCGGGGTGTCCGACTGCGCGCGCCACCTGGGGGGATGTCTGCTCGCCCGCGCGCCGGATCCGTTTGTGACGATGAAAGCGGGTGCCTGTATGAAACCTGACTTGGGAGATTTGCGGGGTCTTGTCGGTGCCCCTTATGTCCCGTCCTCATCGTGTATAAAGGGATGACATGGGAATTCGTGGAAATCAATGAATTTCTGCGGGCACAACTTCTCATCACCGGCCTGCCCACCCCGGAAAAACGGGATAATCGAGCTAACCAGACAGAGAAATACGCACAACCTAGCTATTCTCTTAATTCCGGACACAAAATATTGCGCTGCTATGATGGGTGAAAATTTTCCCGCGAATTCCCAATTTTTTTGCGCATTGTCGTGAGAACTGAAGAATTCATCCGTATCAAAAGGCGTGAAGATGGCAAAAGATACTTTGTACGGCGATTCGGCGGCACGAAACCCGGGCGTCCGGCACGGCCCGACCCGGCGAAAAACCCGATGCCCATGATTTCCCGTAAGGAGACCGGCCCGCGCTGCGCGGTTCAGCCCGGCGCGTCGCCCAGCCACTTGTACATCACCCGCGCGTCGACCATCCCCGCGCGGGGGTGGCGGAACGCGCGCGGCAGGCGGCCGACCGTCGCGAAGCCGAGGCTTTCCCACAGCCTGATCGCGCCCCTGTTCGTCTCGACCACGCAATTGAACTGCATCGCAAGGTAATCCAGCTTGGCCGCCTCTACCTGCGAATGCCGGCACATGGCACGCGCCACGCCCTGCCCGCGGGCCGCGGGGGCCACCATGTAGCCGCAGTTGCAAACATGCGCCCCGCCGCCCTGCTGGTTGGTCTTGATGTAATAGGTGCCCACGATGCCCTCGGGCGTCTCGGCCACGAAGGTGGCCCGCGGCGTGCGCATCCAGAGCTCCTGCACCCGGCCGCGCGACAGGCCGGGATCGATGGCATAGGTCTCGCCCGCGCGGATGACATCGCGAAGGATCGGCCAGAGCGCGTCGAAATCCCCGTCGCGCGCCAGCCTCATGCGAATGCTTTCGTCGTCCTTGCTCACGTCACCCCCGGCCTGTCCCGCACTAAGCACGACAGCCGGGCGGCGGGCAAGCCTCAGGCGTTCACGTCAACCACGACGCGGCCCTTGACCTGCCCTTTCAGGATATCGCGGCCGAGGGAGGGCAGATCGGACAGGGCGGCGGGCTGCACCATCGACTCGAGCTTGTCCATCGGCAGATCCTGCGCAATCCGCTGCCATGCCCGCAGGCGGTTGTCATAGGGCTGCATCACGCTGTCGATGCCCAGCAGGTTCACGCCGCGCAGGATGAACGGCGTGACCAGTGCCCCCTCGATGGCCGGGCCGCCCGCAAGCCCGATCGCCGCGACGGAACACCCGTATTTCATCTGCTTGAGAACGCGGCCCAGCATCACGCCCGCGACGGCATCGACACAGCCGGCCCATTGCTCGCTCTCCAGCGGTTTCTTCGTGACCTCGGCAAAGTCATCCCGCGGCACGATGCGCCCCGCCCCGAGACCATGCAGATACGCCTCTTGTTCGGGCCGGCCGGTCACCGCGGCCACCTCGTGGCCCAGGTTGGCCAGGAGCGCCGTCGCCACGGATCCGACGCCGCCGGCGGCCCCCGTCACCAGCACGTCTCCGTGCCCGGGCGCCAGCCCGTGATCCTCCAGCGCCATAACCGCCAGCATCGCCGTGAGACCGGCCGTTCCGACCGCCATCGCCGACCGGGTGTCAAGCCCGTCGGGCAGCGGCACCAGCCAGTCGGCCAGAACGCGCGCCTTCTGTGCGTACCCGCCCCAGTGCGCCTCGCCGACGCGCCAGCCCGTCAGGACGACGCGGTCGCCGGGCTTGTAGCGGTCGTCGCTGCTCTGCTCGACGGTGCCGGCGAAATCGATGCCCGGCACGTGCGGATACTTGCGCACAAGGCCCCCGCCGGGCCCGATGCACAGGCCGTCCTTGTAGTTGAGCGTGGAATACTCCACCGACACAAGGACCTCGCCATGCGGCAGGTCATCCTCCGATATCTGCCGGACGGCCGCCGCCGTCTTGCCGCTTTCCTCGTCCTTCTCGACAACCAGCGCGTTGAACATCTCGTTTCCTTTCTGCGCGGGACCAGCCTCCCGCTTGTCTTGGCTCCAGGTATCCGGGGAACACGGCGGGCTGGCCCCCGCTCCCCGCTGCCGGACCCGGTTCAGGTCCAGAACGTCTCATGCACGGTGGCGGCGCGCACGCCGTCGGGCGCGATGACGTCAACCTCCGCGCCATCGTCCCAATGTGTCAGCCGCACCATGCCGATCGCCACGTTCGTGGCGAAATCCGGCGACCACGCCGCGCTCGAGATCCGGCCCACCTGCCGGTCCACGGCCATGACCGGCCACCAGCGGTCACAGGGCGGCACCGGCCCGCCCTCGATGGAAACCGGCCGGATCTGCTGTACCGGCCCTTCCTTGGCCACGCGCAGCAGCGCATCGCGGCCGATGCAGCCGATGGCCGTATGCGTGTTGCAGAACCGTCCCAGCCCGCATTCATGCGGCGTGTTGTCGTCGGTCATGTCATTGCCGTAGCTCAGCAGCCCGCCCTCGATCCGCTCGATCAGGTTGGGGCCACCGGCATGCACGTCCCATGTCCGGCCCGCCTCCATCAGCGCGTGCCACAGCGGCATCCCCAGATCGGCGCCTTCAAGGTAAATCTCGAACCCGCCCTGCTTGGAATAGCCCGAGCGCGCCACCACAAGGTCGCGCCCTTGAAAGTTGAACACACCGAACCGGAAGAACCGGATCCGGCGCACTTCATCGCCGAAAACGGCCGCCACCAAGTCCTCGGCATGCGGCCCCTGCACCGCCAGCGGACTGACGTCGGGCTCGTCCACCAGCACGTCCAGCCGCCAGCCATGCGCAACCGCCCGGACCCAGTACAGCAAGTCGCTGTCGGCGATCGAGATCCACCAGCGGTCCTCGGCCAGCTTGACGGCGACCGGGTCGTTCAGCATGCCGCCTG
Source organism: Roseovarius sp. (assembly GCA_031580875.1). GTDB lineage: Bacteria > Pseudomonadota > Alphaproteobacteria > Rhodobacterales > Rhodobacteraceae > Roseovarius. The sequence goes on along the minus strand of JAVLCJ010000061.1, from coordinate 7,476 downwards.
TCTCGTCGACGATGGGCACGTAGAAACACTGCCCCGTCGTCATCCGGCGCAGGTCACGCGGCGTCAGCATCTGCATCAGCCGGCCGGCATCCGGCCCGCGCAGTTCCACCTGCCGCTCGCAGGCCACGTCCCAGACCTGCACCGCCTCCTTGAGATGCCGGTAATCCTCTTCGAGGCTGCGAAACACCGAGGGCAGCAACATGTGGTTGTAGACGGTGTAGGCTTTCACCCCGGCGGCCTCGACCCCGTCGGAAAAGGGCGTTCGGCGCAGCCGGCGCGACAGCGAGAGCAACGGCGCGGTCATCGGGCAAGCTCCTTCATCATGAACAATTCGGCAAGCGGGGCCATCCCCGCCCCGCCTGCATCCGCATCACGTGCCGCCGGGCGCGGCATTGGCCCTGACGGTTGGCCATGTGCGCGACACGCGGCGCGCGCCCCTCAGCCCGGGCCCTTCCAGTCGATCTGGCAGATCTCGGCGCTGCGGCCGTCGAAATCCCACACCCGGCCAAAGGCGCGCACCCGGCCCTGGTCGGCCTTGGCCACGGTTATGTCGGGACCCATCCAGTACTTGGTGTTCGTCACCACGAGGTCGTCGCCGTCGTTGCCTTCCACCGGGGTGATCGCGCCCTTGATCGCGCGCCCGACCATCAACCGGCGCGTCTTGCCCTCGGTCTCGAAACTGATCGGCGCGCGTTCGGCCCCCAGGAACTCGCTCACCAGCACCTTGAACAGGCCCGTCGTACCCTTGGCCTTGCCGCTCATGATATCGAGAAGCCCGTCGAAGGCCTCATCGCTGGCGCGCTCGTCGATGTAGGCCGCGGCCTTCCAGTTGCCCCGCGCCATCTTGCCGGGGATCTCCAGCAGCAGCCCCACGTTCAACCCGCCAAGATCGGTGTCGCCGAAATGTCCCTCGTCGATGCGGATCCCCGCCCAGCCCATGCAGTACCCCTCGGTCGGGGGATGATCGCCCAGCGAGATCACGCAGGGGCAGAAAACCGTGCAGTTGCAATTCAGGATCAATTCACCCTTCATCGCCCACGGCACCGTGCCCGGCGCCGCTTTCTCGGCACCCGGCATGCTGTCCGCGCTTTCGGCGGGCGTCTCAAGTTTCTGCGATGCCATCACGGCCCTCCTCTCCGGTCATGTCCATGTCGTTGTCATCAGCCGCATTGCGGCCGCCGCCAGCAGCACCGCGCCCAGCGGCCGCGTCAGGGGCCGGCCGATGTCGGGCAGCTTTTCCAGCACCATGATCACCGTGGCCAGCCCCATGAACGCAAGGTTCATCACCCCCCCGACAAAGGCCAGCAGCATCAACGCCCAGCAGCAGCCAAGGCAAACCGCGCCCAGCCGCAGCCCCATGCGCCACGCGCCGGCGTCCCAGTGCTGAAAGAAAAACGTGAGCGGCGCGCGGCACTTGGCCAGACACCCCTCCTTGAGAGGGCTGAACTGATACAGGCCCGCAAGCGCCAGCAACCCGGCCGACAGTACCGGGGTCAGGCTGTCGCCGAAGGCACTCACGAGCCCCGCCGTGTAAAGCCCCATCTGCAGCGCCGCCGCGACGACCGAGAACCCCAGCCAGACCATCAGGTAGCCCGCCAGCAGCGCGCCGAACCGCTTGCCGCCTGTATCCGGCAGGTCGTCATACGTGACGAGCGCGGGCAGCACCGTGGGCGCCATCATGGCAGCCGACATCAGCGCCCACATCAGGCTGACGCGCGCAACCCCCGCCGCGTCGGGCGTCACGCGGCACAGGCTTTCCCAGAAATCGGCGCCATAGACACGGCCGGCCGCGCGCAGGTCGGCGGGCAGCGCCATCGCGTACAGCGCCGCCCATGACAGCAGGATGCCGGTAAAAAGCATCAACCAGTGCGCCCCGGTCATCTGCCTGATCATCGCCATGGCAACGCGCCCTCCGAAACGCCGGTACATCGAGTCCCCGCTTGCAAATCAAAATGTCAGACATTTAAATGTAAGACAAATGAAAACAGACCCAGACCGCAAGGCCGATCTCTCGGCCCAGATCGCACAGGCCATCCGCGATGCCATCGTTGACGGGCGCATGATCGTGGATGAACGCCTGCCCTCGGAGGCCGAGCTTGCCGAGCAGTTCGACGTCTCCCGCCCGACCGTGCGCGAGGCGCTCAAGCGGCTTGCCGCGCAATCGCTGATCCGCACGGCGCGCGGCGCGTTCGGCGGCGCCTTCGTGAATCGCCTGTCCTACCAAGAAGCCTACGGACAGCAGATCACTACCTCGACGCTCCTGCTGTCCATGAACGCGGTCGGTTTCGATACCGCCTGCGAGGCGCGCTATGCGCTCGAACGCGCGTGCACGCCGCTGGCCGCCCGCCGCCGCGATGCCGACCACCTCGCCACGATGCGGGCCGAGATCCACCGGCAGGCGCAGCCCGGCCTCAGCGACGAATCCTTCTGCGCCTCGGATGTCACGTTTCACCGCGCGCTGGTGGACGCGGCGGGCAATCCCGTGCTCAGCTACCAGCTTGCCGGCGCGGTCGAGGCCATGCAGCCGCTCATGAACATGATCACCTTCACCGCCCGCTCGCGCGAACAGATCATCAAGCTGCACACGCGTATCACCGACGCCCTCGAGGCGCACGACCCCGGGCAGGCGGAAACGGCCCTGCACGCCCTAGAAGCTTACACGCTTGAACTGGGCCGCGGCATCATGGCGGAAAGGTCGGGCAAGCACCCGTCATAGCGCGTGACGGCCCCGCGCACATCACCCCCGCCGTGCGGCGAAAAACGCCCTGAGGATCGCCTCGGCCTCGGCCGCCGCGATCCCGTCATACACCTCGGGGACGTGATGGCATTGCGGATGCGCGAACACCCGCGCCCCGTGCGCAACGCCGCCCGACTTGGGATCCGACGCACCGTAATACACCCGGTCGATACGGGCCGCGGCGATCGCGGCGGCGCACATTGCGCAGGGCTCCAGCGTCACGTACAGGCTGTGGCCCGGTAACCGTTCGCTCCCGGCGGCGGCGCAGACCGCACGCAGCACCAGTATCTCGGCATGGGCCGTCGGATCGTTCAGTTCCCGCGTCCGGTTGCCGTCGCGCCCCACGATGCGCCCCGCCGGATCGACCACGACGGCGCCCACGGGCACCTCGCCGCGCTCGCCGGCGGCGCGCGCTTGCGCGAGGGCCGCGTCCATGTGGCTTCGGAAAGTCATACCTGTCATTGCCCGCCGATCCGCGCTTTCGCAAGCCCCGCGTTTGGGCTAAGCGGTGCCCCCATGAACAGGACCCCGGACACCAAGGGCGAGCGGATCGCCAAGGTCATCGCCCGCGCCGGCATCGCCAGCCGGCGCGAGGCCGAACGACTGATCGAGGCGGGCCGCGTCGCGGTCAACGGCACGCGCGTCACGCGCGCCGCGCTGAACGTGACACCGGATGACCGCGTCACCGTGGACGGCCGCGCCCTGGGCCAGCCCGATCCGCCCCGGCTGTGGCTTTATCACAAACCGGCCGGCCTCGTGACAACCACCCGAGACGAACAGGGCCGCCCCACGATCTTTGACGAGCTTCCCGCCGACCTGCCCCGCGTGATGAGCGTGGGGCGGCTCGACCTCAACTCCGAAGGGCTGCTGCTGCTCACCAATGACGGCGCGCTCAAGCGGCGCATGGAACTGCCCAGTACCGGCTGGCTGCGCAAGTACCGCGTCAGGATCAAGGGGCGGCCGTCGGATGACACCTTCGAGCCGCTGCGCAAGGGCATCGAGGTGGACGGTGACACCTTCCAGCCGATGACCGTCACCCTCGACCGGCAGCAAGGCGCGAATGCCTGGGTCACGCTCGGCCTGCGCGAGGGACGCAATCGCGAAATCCGCCGCGCCATGACGGCGCTCGGCCTCACCGTGAACCGTTTGATCCGGATTTCATACGGGCCTTTCCAGCTTGGCCAGCTCAAGCCCGGCGAGGTGCAGGAGATCCGCCCGCGCGTACTGCGTGACCAGCTCGGCCTCAAGAACGACGGCGCGGATGCCAAGCCCGGCAAGCCGCGCCCCAAACGCACCCGGCGCCGCGGCTGAGGCCCGGCGCACGCGCACTGCCCGCCGCCTCACCCGGACAGCGCCGCGTTGGAAACGTCATCACGGCGCCGCCTGTAGGCGCCCGGCGGCTTGCCATAGCGCTGCCGGAACCGCCGCGCCAGCTGCGAGGCGCTGGCAAACCCCGTCGCCACCGCGATCTCGGCCACGCTCATCGTCGTCTCATTGAGCAGCGCATGGGCCCGCGCCACCCGCAGCTCGATATAGAACTGCGCCGGCGTCACGCCGACGTAGCGGCTGAAAAGCCGTTCCAGCTGACGCCGCGAGATCCCGGCCACCGTCGCGACCTCCGAGATGTCGAGCGGCATTTCCAGGTTGTCGTTCATCGCCTGCATGGCCGCGATCAGGTGCGGATTCCGGCTGCCCAGCGCATAGGAATAGGCGCTTTTCTGCGGCGCGCCGCTGCGGCTGCTGCGCACGTGGATGCACATGTCCGCCACGACCGCCGCAAGGTCGCGACCGTGATCGCGCTCGATGATGTCCAGCATCATGTCCGTGGCCGCGCTGCCGCCCCCGCAGGTCAGCAGGCCGCCGTCGTTTTCATAAAGCCCGCCCGTCGGCGTCAGGTCGGGAAAGGTCTCGATGAATGACGGCTGGTTTTCCCAGTGCAGGGTAAAGCGCCGCCCCCCCAGCAGCCCGGCATGGGCCAGCGCGAACGCCCCGGTGCAGATGCCGCCGACCTTGCAACCGAAGGCGCGTTGCCGGCTGACCCAAGTGGCGGCGCGGCGGCTGGCGGTTTCCACCGGCTCGACCCCCGCGCAGACGAACCCCGCCGCCTCGCGCGGGACGTCCCGCAACGGCGTGTCGGGGGTGATGTTCACGCCGCACGAACAGTTGACCGGGCCGTCATCCTCCGTCATCACGAACCACCGGTACAGTTCCTTGTTCGTGACCTGGTTGGCGATCCTCAAAGGCTCCAGCGCCGAGGTGAACGCCAGCAGCGTGAGCTTGGGCAGCAGCAGGAAATAGTAATCCCGGGGCGGGCCATCATAGGCCACCCGGAAACTTGCCGCCCCCCTTGGAACAAAGCTGCGCTCGGTCATGCCCGGTCTGATATCACCGTTGCACACGCCACCACAAACCTCCCGTTTCATTTTGTTTTCGTCACCGGGCTGCGGTAAACCCGACCCCCGTGATGCCGTGATTGACAGGAGCCGCGACAATGGCCGAACTTCTGACCCTCGAAAACCTTGGTAACCTTCTGATGCTGTGCTTCCTGCAGGCGGTGCTGGGGTTCGACAACCTTCTCTACATCTCGATAGAATCGCAACGCGCACCCGTCGCGCACCAGAAGGCGGTGCGCTACTGGGGTATCATCATCGCGGTGGCCCTGCGCGTGATCCTTCTTTTTGCCATGGTCCAGCTGATCGACGCGATGGCCGCGCCCTTCTTCGTCATGAACTGGACGGGCGTGATCGAGGGCGGGGTCAATTTCGCGACCTGCGTCTTCATCCTCGGGGGCATTTTCATCATTTACACAGCCGTCAAGGAGATCGGTCACATGCTCAGTATCGAGCACCTCGATACCGACGTGAGCGGCAAACCCGGCAAGTCGGCCACGCAGGTCATCATGCTGATCGTGACAATGAACCTCATCTTTTCGTTCGACTCCGTGCTGTCGGCGCTGGCGATAACGGACGTGTTCATCCTGCTGGCCATGGCGATCATCCTGTCGGGGCTGGCGATGCTGGCGCTGGCCGACGGAGTGACGCGCTTCCTTGAAAAGAACCGCATGTACGAGGTGCTGGGCCTTTTCATCCTGCTGATCGTCGGCGTCGTCCTGCTGGGAGAGGCCGGGCCGGCGGCGGCGCACGCCATGCACGACCCCGCGCTGGCGCTGAAATTCTTCGGCTACGAGGTGGTGCCGATGTCGAAAACGACCTTCTATTTCTCGGTGGTCGTGCTGGTCGCGGTCGAGGTGATCCAGTCGGGCTATCGCCGCAAGCTGGATGCCGAGCGGCGCACGGCGTCGCGGCTGTAGCCCCGCAACCGCGCGGCCCCCATTCCGGTAATACCGGCGGATTTCGGCGTCGATCCGCTCGGCACGAAACCGCCGGGCACGCGCGGTTTCATAACGTCGCCCGCCGATGGCCATGGTCCTGCCCAATTGCGGCGCGATATCTGCCGGGTACAGGCGCAGGGCTGCCCGGATGCTGCGATTGGCCCGATCGCCGCAAGGCACGGCCGGACCAGTCAAACCGATGGAGGCGGATGTGAGCGACAACACGGCGAACGGAACGGCGGCAACCCGACGGCAGGCATGGGCCGCAACCGCGCTGGCCGGCGCCGCGGGCGGGGCTCTGCTGTGGTCCGTCTCGGGCGCGGTGGCCATCGCCTGCGCGATGGCCGTGCTGGCAGCCGGCGCGGCATGGTTCGCCTTCCGGCCCGGACAACCCGCCGCGCACCCCTTCGTCCCGCCCGCCGACGAAAAGGCGCTGGCCCGCCAGCTTGCCGCGACGGCCCGCGCCCATCTGGACCGGATCGGCGAACAGGCGCGCCACGCACGCGATGACGAGATCGCATTGCGCGCGCAGCGCCTTCGCAACACGGCAACGCTGATGATCGAGGCCCTGATGGAGGCGCCGGCCCGCCACCACGACCTGCAGCCTTACCTGACCGACACGCTCGAAACCGCCGCGCACCGCATCGAGGTCCACGTGACGGGCGGCGCCGCGTCCTCCGCGCCCGGCACGCGAAGCACCTTCCTGCGCTACCTGCAGGACACCGAACTGCAACTGGAATACGCCGTCCGAAGCGCCATGACGCGGCCCGGCTGAGCTCACCCGGGCGCGCGCGCCCGCGAACCCGTCGTCGCAAAGCGCAAAACTCCCTCTGGAATGCCCGGTCCGCATCGCCTAAGTTTCCAGAAGTTCAGGGACGAGGCGCCATGTCGGATACCGGGTTGCAGAAGCTGGCATTCCTCCTGCTTGTCATGCTCATCCTTTACGTCTCCCTCGCGGGGGGCGCGTGATGGCGCGTCGGTACGGTGGCCGGCACAGCCCCGGCGGCGACACCCGGACCGTGCCCGCCGATCGCGGCAGCTATCTTGGGGCCCGGCGCACGCGGGCGGGCGGGCGCGTGAATTTCCTCTTTCTCGCGCCGCTGCCGCTTGTCTGGCAGGCCTTCTTCGCCGGGGCCGGCGCAACCGGCATGGCGCTCAACCTCGGCGCGCTCGGGCTGATGCTGCTGGCCGCTTGGCTCACGCGCGAGGGGATTCTGGCGCAGGAAGCCTTCGAGGCGCGCAAGATCGCCCGGCGCCCCGCCTTCCCCCGCAAGACGACCGGCTCGCTGCTGACCGGGCTCGGGCTGGCGCTGGCCGGCTTCGCCGCCGAGGGCGGGCCGGTTGCCCCGGCGGTCTACGCGGTCGCGGGCGCGCTGCTTCACGGGCTGTCCTTCGGGCTGGACCCGAT
>JAVLCJ010000060.1:0-16320 GCA_031580875.1 Roseovarius sp. | reverse complement strand
GAGTTGAATCGCCGGCGCTGGACTGAACAGATGCCCTGCCGAAGAACTCGGCGTGAACGTGAAAACGGTGGAGCGGGCGCTGGTCAGGCTCGAACACGATGGCCTGCTGGTTTCGCAGGGGGCTGGGCGTCGGCGCAAGATCGTGGCCAGGAAGCAACGGGTTCAGCCGACGATGCAGGTGAAAATGATTCTCTACGAGAGGGACGACGTCTTCAACCATTACATTCTTGGCTTACGCCGGGCGCTTGATGCGGCGGGCGATCCGGCCGCGGCGCGAGACGCGTATCTGCTGGGCGCCGAGCATCCGACGAGCTTTTACGGCATCCTTGCCGCCGAGGAGGGCGGGGTGTCCCTTGACGGGATCCCGTCAGGGCCGCAGCGCGGCGTTGACTGGCGCGCGGCCGCGTTCACCGACAGCGACCTGTACAAGGTCGGCGTGCTGGCGCTGTCCATGGGACGGTTGACCCTGGCCGAACGGTTCTTCGTGCGGCTGTCGGAGACGCTGGGGCCGGACGACCTGGCGCTGATGGGGGCGATGCTGGAGGAGCTGGAGCAGCCCCATCTGCAGGTGATGGTCGGCAAGGCGGCGGCGCGGCGCGGTCTCGTTGTGCCGGCCCCTTATTATGCGCTGCATCCGTTAACCGAAGGTGACCTGCCGGTGCCGGAGGAGCTGGTACTGGCCATCGCGCGGCGCGAGAGCGAATTCGACCCCGGCGTTGTCAGCGGGGCGGGGGCCGAGGGGCTGATGCAGCTCATGCCCGGCACGGCGCGCGAGGTCGCGGTCGGCATGGGGCTGGATCACGCGCCGGGCCTCGTGCTGTCCGACTGGCGGTACAACGCCGATCTGGGCGCGGGTTACCTGGCCGGGCTGGCAGAGCGGTTTGGCGGTAATATCGTCATGATTTCAGCCGGTTACAATGCAGGTCCGGCCCGCCCGCCGCGCTGGATGGAGCTTTACGGCGATCCGCGCGGCCGCGGGGTGGACGTGATCGACTGGATCGAGCACATCCCGTTCCGCGAGACGCGCAATTACGTGATGCGGGTGGCCGAAAGCCTGCCGGTCTATCGCGCGCGGCTGGGCAGGACGCCGCTGCCCGTGCCCTTCAGCGAGGAACTGGCAGGGGCGACGATCAGGGTGCGGGGGCAGTGATCGGCGCATCGGTATCGCGTCGGTATTGCCCTTGTATCGCGGCGGTGTTTTGTGTCCGCATCCTCTGGACCCTGTCAGCGCCGCGGCCTAGGCTTCATGCGGAAAGACGGGAGGGCAGACAATGGCGACGGGGCGGAACATCCGGACCTATTTCGACGGGGTGTGGCATGACGGCGACATCGCGGTGATGCGTGCGGCCGATCATGGCATGTGGCTGGGCAGCAATGTCTTCGACGGCGCGCGTTTCGCCCATGGGCTGGCCCCCGATCTGGACCGGCATTGCGCGCGGGTGAACGATTCGGCCCGCGCGCTGATGGTGACGCCGACCGTCACGGCCGAGCGGATGGTGGACATCATCCGCGAGGGCCTGTCGGCCTACCCGGCGGATGCGGCCGTCTATATTCGCCCGATGTACTGGGCGATCGAGGGGGGCATGTCGGCAATCGTCCCGAAGGAAGGGGGCGAGACGGGATTCGCCGTCAGCCTCGAGGAAATCCCGATGGCCCCGGACGACCATGCCGCCACGCTGGCCCGCACGCGGTTCCGCCGCCCGGTGCTGGAGGATGCGGTCGTCAATGCCAAGGCGGCTTGTCTCTACCCCAACAACGCGCGGATGCTGGCCGAGGCGCGGGCGAAGGGGTGCAGCAATGCGCTGGTCGCGGACGCGCTGGGCAACGTGGCCGAGGCGGCGACCGCCAATGTCTTTGCCGTGAAGGACGGCGACGTTTTCACGCCGGTCCCCAACGGCACATTCCTGGCCGGGATCACCCGGGCGCGGCATATCGAGAACCTGCGCGCCGACGGAATCCGGGTGCACGAGACCGTCATGAGCTTCGACGATTTCCATGATGCCGACGAGATCTTCCTGTCGGGCAACATGATGAAGGTGACGCCTGTCACCGCCTTCGAGGACAGCAACTACCAGATCGGCCCGATGACGCGCCGTGTGCGCGACATGTACTGGGACTGGGCCGCCAGCACGGGGTGAGGCATGGCTGACGATCCGCTGTTGCAGCCGTATCGGCTCAAGCACCTGGAATTGAAGAACCGGCTGATGATGTCCAGTCACGAGCCGGGCTATACCGAGGACGGGATGCCCAAGGACCGCTACCGCCTTTACCACGTGGCGCGGGCGAAGGGCGGTGTCGCGCTCACCATGACGGCGGGGTCGGCGGTGGTGTCGCGCGACAGCCCGCCGGCCTTCGGCAACATACTGGCCTACCGCGACGAGGTGGTCGGCTGGATGAAAAGGCTTGCCGACGAATGCCACGATCACGGCTGCGCGGTGATGATCCAGTTGACGCATCTGGGCCGGCGTACCCGCTGGGATACGGGCGACTGGCTGCCGTCGCTGGGGGCCGGGCCGGACCGGGAACCGGCGCATCGCGCCTTTCCCAAGGTGGCCGAGGACTGGGACGTGACCCGGATCATCGCCGATTACGCCGACGCCGCCGAGCGCATGAAGGCGGCGGGCCTCGATGGCGTGGAATTCGAATGCTACGGGCACCTGATGGACCAGTTCATGAGCCCGCTGACCAATGCGCAGGACGCGCCGTGGGGCGGGAGCTTCGAGAACCGTATCCGTTTCGCGACCGAGGTCCTGCGCGCCTGTCGCGACCGTGTCGGCCCGGATTTCGTGCAGGGGATACGGCTGGTCGCGGACGAGGACGCGCCGGGCGGCATCCCGGCCGAGGAAGGCGTGGCGTTTGCCCGGCGGCTGAAGGATGACGGGCTGGCCGATTTCGTCAACGTGATCCGCGGGCGTATCCATACCGACGCGGGCCTGGCCGACGTGATCCCGGTGCAGGGGATGCGCTCGGCCCCGCATCTGGATTTCGCGGGGCGTATCCGCCACGAGGTGGGGATGCCCACGCTGCATGCCGCCAAGATCGCCGACGTGGCGACGGCACGGCACGCGGTGGCCACCGGGCAGCTTGACATGGTGGGCATGACCCGCGCCCACATCGCGGACCCGCATATCGTGCGCAAGATCGCGGCGGGGCGCGAGGAGGACATCCGCCCCTGCGTCGGCGCGACCTACTGTCTTGGCCGCATCTATCACGGGGGCGCGGCGCTGTGCATCCACAACGCGGCGACGGGGCGCGAGGCCGAGATGCCGCACGACATCGCCCGTGCCGCGACCCGCAAGCGCGTGACGGTTGTGGGGGCGGGGCCCGCCGGGCTGGAGGCCGCGCGGATCGCGGCCGAGCGCGGCCACGCGGTGACGGTGTTCGAGGCTGCCGACCGGCCGGGCGGACAGGTGCGGCTGACGGCGCAGAGCGCGCTGCGCCGTGACATGATCGGCGTGATCGACTGGCGCATGGCGCAATGCGAGGCGCGCGGCGTCACGTTCCGGTTCAACACGATGGCCGAGCGCGCGGAGGTGCTGGACACCGACCCGGACGTGGTGATCGTGGCGACGGGCGGGCTGGCCCGGCCCGCGACGCTGGAGGCGGGCGAGGCTCTGACCGTCTCGGCATGGGACATCCTGTCGGGGGACGCCAAGCCAGGCGAGAACGTGCTGCTTTTCGACGAGGTGGGCGATTACGCCGCGCTCCAGGCCGCCGAGAAACTGGCCGACAGCGGGGCCACGGTCGAGCTGATGAGCCCCGATCAGGGCGCGTCGGGCGACGTGTCGGGCATCACCTTCGTGCCGTTCATCCGGGCCCTGCAGGCGCGGGACGTGACCTTTACCGTGACATGGCGGCTGACGGGCGTGGCGCGCGATGGTAACCGGTTGCGGGCGCGGATCGGGTCGGATTACTCGGATGCCGTGCAGGAACGGCAAGTGGACCAGGTCGTGGTGAACAACGGCAGCGCGCCGCTGGACGACCTGTATTTCGACCTCAAGCCGGTGTCGCAGAACCTTGGCGCGGTGGATTACGAGGCGCTGGTCGCGGGGGTGCCGCAGACGCTGGGCGGAGGGCCGGCGGGGTTCCGCCTTTACCGGATCGGCGACGCGGTGTCGTCGCGCAACACCCACGCCGCCATCCACGACGCGCTGCGCCTGATGAAGGATATCTGAAGGGGCGCCGGCGGCGCCCCGGCGGCCTCAGCCCGGCAGGGTGCCTTCGAGGGTGTAGCGCAGCACCTGCGCCACCTGTGCCGGGTCGCGCGCGACGGCAAGCGCGGCGGCGTCCACCTCCTTGAGCGCGTGATCATGCTCGGGCGGTTGCAGGATGATGAGTGACTTGCCGAGGGCGCTGGCATAGCCCGCGTCGAAGGCCGCGTTCCATTGCTTGTACTTGTCACCGAAGCGCACGACCACCACGTCGGCATCCGCGATGCCCTTGCGGGTGCGTATCGCGTTGACCATCGCGCCCTTGTGATCGTGCCAGTACTTGTCGGCCTCGGCGCCGAGGATCGCCACGCCGCAATCGTCGGAGGCGCCGTGATCGGTGACGGGGCTGTTGAAGGTCACGTCCAGCCCCTTGCACGCCGCGATGATCTCGTCGCGCCAGTCGGTGTGGATTTCGCCGCTAAGATATACGTTCAGGGTCATTCCCGTCCTCCTTTGTTGGCTGCCACGCGCCGCGTGGATCCGCGGCCGTGAAAAACTGCGGGCCGGCAGGCGGCCCTAGCCGCGCAGCACCCCGCCGGTGGCTTTCTCGACCTTGTCCACGATCCTTGTCGAGATCGCGTCGATATCGGCGTCCTTCAGTGTTTTCTCGGTGGGTTGCAGGCGCACCGTGATCGCGAGGCTCTTCTTGCCCTCGCCAAGGTTGCCGCCGATGAATTCGTCGAAGACGCGCACGTCGTCGATCAGCGCCTTGTCGGCCCCGGCGGCCGCGTTGACCAGCGTCAGCGCCTCCACCCCGCTATCCACGACGAAGGCGAAATCGCGTTCGACCGCCTGCAGGTCACTGACCCCGAGCGCCCCGCGCGACGCGCCGCTCTTGCGGGGTTGCGGGATCTCCTCGGGGAAAAGGGTGAAGGCCATGGCGGGGCCTTTCACGTCCAGCGACCTGAGCACCTTGGGGTGAATCTCCCCGAAAATGCCCAGCACTTTCTTCGGCCCGAGGCAGACGCGGCCATGCCGGCCCGGGTGCCACCAGCCCGGCCCGTCGCGCAGGATCTGGACCTTGGCGGGCGCGCCCATCGCCGACAGAAGCGCCTCGGCATCGGCCTTGGCGTCGTAGACGTCGACGGCGCGCGACTGCCCGTGCACGTCCTTGGGGCCGGTCCGTCCCACCAGAAGCCCGGCGACCTGCAGGTGCTGCTCGCCCGGTTCGCCCCCGTGGAAGGCGTGGCCCACCTCGAACAGGGCCATGTCGGCCATGCCCCGGGCCTGGTTGCGCGCGGCGGCCTGCAGAAGCCCCGGCAGCAGATCGGGGCGCATGTGGCTCATCTCCGAGCTGATCGGGTTGGCCAGGCGCGCCGCGTCCCGCCCCCCGCCGAAGGCCGTTGCGGCGGCGTGGTCGATGAAACTGTAGGTCACGCACTCGTTGTAGCCGAGCGCGGCGGCGGTCCGGCGCGCGACCTGCTCGCGCTTCTGGAGCGGGCTGAGGACGGGCTTGGGCACGCCGTCATGCGCGCGCGGCAGCGGCCGCCCCCGGAGTTTCGTCAGCGAGGCGACGCGGGCCACCTCTTCCACGAGGTCGGCCTCGCCCATGATGTCGGGCCGCCAGCTGGGCACATGCGCCATGTCGCCGTCCAGCGCGAAGCCAAGGGCGGTCAATGTCTGGCGTTGCTCGGCCTCGGGAATGTCCATGCCCACCAGAGACTGCACCCGCGCCGGGTCGAGCCGGTAGGCGCGGGAGGTATCCGGCACCTCGCCCGCGACGACGCGTTCCGACGGCTCCCCGCCGCAGAGATCGAGGATCATCCGCGTGGCAAGGTCGAGGCCCGTCATGTTGAAGGCCGGGTCGATGCCGCGTTCGTTGCGGTAGCGGGCGTCGGAGTTGATCTTGAGCGCGCGGCCCGTATGCGCGATCTGGATGTGATCCCACACGGCGGCCTCGAGAAAGACATTGGTCGTTTCTTCGGTGCAGCCGGTGGCCAGCCCGCCCATGATGCCGCCGATGCTCTCGATGGCCGCGTCGTCGGAAATCACGACCTGCCCGGGCTCGAACGTGTATTCCTTCTCGTCGAGGCCGACCAGCGTCTCGCCGCCCTTGGTGCGGTGCACGCGCAGATCGCCCTGCACCTTGTCCGCGTCGAAGACGTGCAGCGGACGGTTTCGATCGAAGGTGAAGAAATTGGTGATGTCCACCAGCGCGGAGATCGGGCGCAGGCCGATCGCGCGCAGCCTGTCCTGCAGCCATTGCGGGCTGGGGCCGTTCGTCACGCCGCGGATCAGTCGGCCGGCGAAGACCTCGCAGCCCTGCGCGCGCGTGTCCGCGTCGATGGTGACGTTGACGGGGCAGGGGACCCGCGCGTCGATCTGTGCCTCGGGGGCGGGTTTCATGGTGCCCAGCCCGCGCGCCGCAAGGTCGCGCGCGATGCCCCGCACGCCAAGGGCGTCGGGCCTGTTGGGGGTGATGGCGATCTCGATCACGGGGTCCACCTTGGCCGGATCGTTGACCGCCAGCCAGTCGGCGAACGGCGCGCCCACCGTGCCCGAGGGCAGCTCGATGATGCCGTCATGTTCTTCCGACAGCTCCATCTCGCGTTCCGAGCACATCATCCCGCAGCTCTCGACCCCGCGGATCTTGCCCACGCCGATCGTCGTGTCGATGCCGGGCACGTAGACGCCCGGCTTGGCCACGACCACGGTGATCCCCTCGCGCGCATTGGGGGCGCCGCAGATGATCTGCTTCTCGCCCTCGTCGGTGGCCACGCGGCAGACGCGCAGCCGGTCGGCGTCGGGATGCTTCTCGGCCGCCAGCACCTTGCCGATCGTGAACGCGCCCAGCCGGGCGGCGGGGTCGTGCACCTCTTCGACCTCCAGCCCCAGGTCGGTCAGCGTCTCGGCGATCTCGGCCACCGTGGCCTCGGTTTCAAGATGGTCTTTCAGCCAGGAAATCGTGAATTTCATGCGCTCCGGTCCGCTTTTCCTCGGGTCAGGAGGCCTTTAGCGGATATGGGGCAGCGGGAAAACCCCGCAATGCCGCGCCCTCGCCAGATGGCACGGGCCACCGCGCATGTCACGGCTTGTCCCGGCCCGTCACCGCACGTATCTAGGGACCAAGCGACCCGGAAACAGCGGAGATTGGGATGTTCAAGGGATTGGGCCAGATGGGCGACATGGCCAAGATGATGAAGGCCGCCCAGGAAATGCAGGAAAAGATGGCCGGCCTGCAGGAAGAGATGCACAACATCATGGTGGAGGGCGAATCCGGCACCGGGCTCGTCAAGGCGACCTGCAGCGCCAAGGGCGAGCTCAAATCGCTCGACATCGACCCGTCGATCTTCAATGCCGACGACAAGGAAGTGGTCGAGGACCTGATTCTTGCCGCCATCAAGGACGCGCAGGCCAAGGCCAACGACCGCGCTCAAGAGGAGATGGGCAAGATCACCGAGGGCATGGGCCTGCCCAAGGACATGGACCTGCCGTTCTGATCCTTTCCCGGCTCGGAATATCGCGGGGCAACGCGCGGGGCCGGTCCGGCGCCCCGCCCCGCACAACGCGTGGAACGGTCGCCTGAATGTCCTCGGATCGCGACATCGACGCCCTGATCGAGGCGATGGCCAAGCTGCCCGGCCTCGGGCCGCGCTCGGCCCGGCGCGCGGTGCTGCATCTCGTGGCCAAGCGGGAACTCAAGCTGGTGCCGCTTGCCGGGCTGATGGAGAAGGTCGCCGCGACCGCGCGCGAATGCACGACCTGCGGCAATATCGGCACGACCGAAACCTGCGGGATCTGCGCCGCCGAGGGGCGGGCCAACGGGCAGATCTGCGTGGTCGAGGACGTGGCAGACCTCTGGGCGATGGAGCGCGCGGGGGTCTTCGGCGGGCGCTACCACGTGCTGGGCGGCACGCTGTCGGCGCTCGACCAGGTCGGGCCGGACGAGCTGCGGATCCCGATGCTGGTGGAGCGGGTGGCGACCGAGGGCGTGAGCGAGGTGATCCTCGCGCTTGGCGCCACCGTGGACGGGCAGACGACCGCGCATTATATCGCCGACCAGCTTGACGGGCGTGTCACGCTCAGCTCGCTTGCGCAAGGCGTGCCTGTGGGCGGGGAGCTGGATTACCTCGACGACGGCACCATCACCGCCGCCCTCACGGCGCGCAAGGCGCTCTGACACCGCGGGCCCCCGGGACGCGGCGTGCCGCGACCCGGCCGCGTATTCAGCGCTGCGTGTCGTCCTCGTCCTCGTCGTCCGAGTCGGCGGGCAGGTCGAAGAAACTGTCGGCGTCGATCTCTTCCGCGTCTTCGCTGTCGTCCTCACCGCCGAGGCTGAAGGTTTCCAGCCCCTCGATGGCGGTCGGGATGCGCGGCTCCGCGTCGCCTTCGAGGCTCTGTTCGGTGCTCAGCAGCTTGCGGCGCTCGTCGTCGTTCATCGCCTCGCCTTCCTTGGCCTTCTTGGCGGCGGCCTTCTGCACGGCGACGTCCAGTTCCCCCTGCTTGCACAGGCCAAGCGCGACCGGGTCGATGGGCTGCATGCTGGAGATGTTCCAGTGCGTCCGGTCGCGGATCGACTGGATGGTCGGCTTGGTCGTGCCCACCAGCCGGGCGATCTGGCTGTCGGCGAGTTCCGGATGGAACTTCACCAGCCACAGGATGGCGTTCGGCCGGTCCTGCCGCTTCGACAGCGGCGTGTACCGCGGGCCGCGGCGCTTTTCCTCGCCCATGGCCGCCGGGTTGTGCTTGAGCTGTATCCGGTGACCCGGGTCGGCCTGCGCGCGGTCGATCTCGTCCTGCGTCAGCTGGTTGTTGGCCACGGGGTCGAAGCCCTTGACCCCGGCGGCCACGTCGCCGTCGGCGATGCCCTGGATCTCGAGCTCGTGCATGCCGACGAAATCGGCGATCTGCTTGAAGCTGATCGTCGTGTTGTCAACCAGCCAGACGGCCGTCGCCTTGGCCATGATCGGTTTCGCCATCTCTCACGTCTCCTTCACGCATATTTTCCCCGTCGCCTGAATCGGCTGTCCCGGCCGGGCCGGAACGGGTTACCGTTGTCGGGGAACTCGCACGCATATAGTGATCCGGGCAGGAAAATGAAAGTCTGAAATGCGCCGGTGAGTCCTTGTCCGTCATCATGCCTGACGCCCGAGACGACAAGGCCGACAGTCCGCGCGAGCCGCTGACCTTCAGGGCAGGGCGCGTACATGACGGCACCCGGCTTGCGCCGCGGGGATGACGTCCCGACCCCCGGGTTTCTTCTCGGTCAAAATACCCGGTGGTGCCGGCGTTCGCGGGACGCCCCGCCGTCTCGGCGCCGGGTGAGCGGGCGGGCGTGCCGCCCGGCGCGGGCAGCTCACGCCCGCCCCGTCGCCGCGTCCAGCGCGTCGCGCAGGAGCGGCCACTTGTCATCCAGCGGGTAGTGATGGTTGCCGATGAACAGCCCGTGCGCGTCGATCTCGTCGGCATTGCGCAGCGTGCCGTGGATCACGTGGTCCATGTGGCGCGTCACGACCTCGTTGCGGGCGAAATTGCCCGTGACGATGGGCCGGCATTCCACCCCGTGCCGACCGAGCGCGGCGATCAGGCCGTCGCGGGTGATGCCCGACCCCGGCACCACCACCATCGAGAAGCCGAACCAGCTTGACCGGCCGGTTTCCTGCTGGATCCGGATTTCGGGGTAGGCCGCCATCAAGGCACGGAACGCCTCGGCGTTCTTGCGGCGCTCGGTGACGATCATCGGCAGCTTGGCGATCTGCTCCTGCCCGATGGCGCCGCTCAGTTCCAGCGGGCGCAGGTTGTAGCCCGGCAGCACGAACTTGAAACTTTCCTCGAACGGGTCGTCGCTTTTCTCGCCGGTGACGTGGTTGACCTTGGGCAGGTGCCGCGTCCAGCCATGCGAACGCAGGCTGAGCATGATGTGGTAGAGTTCCTCGTCATCGGTCACGACCAGCCCGCCCTCCATCGTGGCGATGTGGTGCGAGAAGAAGGACGAGTAGCTGCCGGCGATGCCGAAGGTTCCCGCCTGCCGCCCGTGATAGGTGGCGCCGAGCGATTCGCAGTTATCCTCGATCAGCAGGATGTCGCGGTCGCCGATGATCTCCGCGATCCGGTCGAAATCATTGGGGTTGCCCAGCAGGTTCACCGCCATGATCGCGCGGGTGTCGGGGCCGATGGCCTCGGCCAGCGCGTCGAGGTCGTAGTTCAGCGTGCCGGGGTCGATATCCACGAATTTCATTCGCAGCCCGTACTGGTGCAGCGGGTAATAGGTGGTGGACCAGCTGACCGCCGGCACGATCACCTCGGCCCCCGCGGGCAGGCCCCGGGCCGAGTGGTAGCGCAGCGCGGCGATGATGATGAGATTGGCCGAGGATCCGGAGTTGACCATCACGGCGTGGGCGCTGCCCATGGCCTGCGCGAACATCTCCTCGAAGCGCGCCACCTCGGGACCCATGGAAAAGAAGCCCGACGCGACCACGCGGTCGATGGCGGCGTATTCGGCCGTGTCCCAGCTCGTGCTGGCCAGCGGGAACCGGGTGTCGTCGTTCATGCCTCGCCCCTTTCCAAAAGCGCCGTGAAATGCGCGTATGTCTGCGCGATGCCATCGCGCAGCGTTGTGCCTGGTGCCCAGCCGAACGCCGTCTGCCGGTCCACCGCCATCAGCTTGCGCTTCATCCCGGTGGGGCGGGTCAGGTCGTGGGTGAATGTCCCGTCCCACCCGATGACGCGGGCGGCCTCGGCGTAATACTCGTTGATGGAATGGTCGTGCCCCGGCCCGATGTTCATCGTATCGGGCAGCGCGTCGAACCGGTCGACGGCGGTCCAGACCCCGCAGGCAAGGTCGGCGGAGAACATGAATTCCCGCCGGGCTGTGCCGTCGCCCCATATCTCAACGGTTTCGGCGCCGCTTTCGCGGGCCTCGTGTATCTTGCGGATGATCGCGGGCACCAGGTGCGACACGGCCGGGTCGAACTTGTCGTGCAGCCCGTAGAGGTTGCAGGGGATGAGCGTCTTGTAGGACAGGTCCGGCGTCTCGCCGGTGACGAACGCGCAGAGCCGCGCCACCGCCAGCTTGGCCAGCCCGTAACCCTCGTTCGTCGGCTCCAGCTCCCCCTTGCCGAGGCTTTCCTCGGCAAGGGGGTTGGGCGCGTCGTGGGGATACATGCAGCTTGACCCGAGGTTCAGCAGCCGCGGCACCCCGGCGGCGCGCGCGGCCAGCACCGTGTTGAAGCCCATGTCCATGTTGTCGGTCAGGAATCCCGCCGGATCGGCCATGTTGGCCTGAATGCCGCCCACGCGGCCCGCCGAATGGATGACGATATCGGGGGTCTCGGCCGCGATCGCGTCCATCACAGCGGGACGGTGCGTCAGGTCCAGCTCGTCGCTGGTGGGCGCGACGATCCGGTGCGCGGCGGCGCCGGCGTGATCCTGTATGGCGCGGCCGACCATGCCGCGCCCGCCGGTAAGGAAAACCTTCATCCCGCCTCCTGCGCGCGCTTCAGCGCGGCGGCCTCGGCCAGATCGGCCTGCGCCATTTCCTCGACCAGCGCCTCGAAACTCGTCTCGGGTGTCCAGCCCAGTTGCTGGCGCGCCTTGGCCGCGTCGCCCAGCAATGTCTCGACCTCGGCGGGGCGGAAATAGGCCGGGTCCACGCGCACGACCACGCGGCCCTGCGCGTCGCGCCCGACCTCGTCCAGCCCGTCCCCCTCGAAGCTGAGGTCCATGCCCAGCGCCTGCGCCGCGCGGGCCACGAATTCGCGCACCGAGTATTGCTGGCCGGTGGCGATGACGTAGTCCTCGGGCCGGTCCTGTTGCAGCATCAGCCACATCATGCGGACGTAATCGCGCGCATGGCCCCAGTCGCGCCGGGCGTCCATGTTGCCGAGCAGGAGTTCGTCCTGCATCCCCAGCTTGATCCGGGCCAGCGCGCGCGTGATCTTGCGCGTGACGAAGGTTTCGCCGCGGATCGGGCTTTCGTGATTGAACAGGATGCCGTTGCAGGCGAACATGTCGTAGGCTTCGCGGTAATTGACCGTGATCCAGTAGGCGTAGAGCTTGGCCACGGCATAGGGGCTGCGCGGGTGGAACGGCGTCGCCTCGCGCTGCGGGGTTTCCTGCACGAGCCCGTAAAGTTCGGAGGTGGACGCCTGGTAGAAGCGCGTGGTTTCGCCCATCCCGAGGAAGCGGATCGCCTCGAGCAGCCGCAGCGCGCCCATCGCGTCGGAATTGGCGGTGTATTCGGGCTCCTCGAAGCTGACGGCGACATGGCTCTGGGCGGCGAGGTTATAGACCTCGTCGGGGCGTACCTTCTGCAGGATGTGGGTGAGCGAGGAACTGTCGGTCATGTCCCCGTGGTGCAGCTGGAAGCGGCCCGAGCGCCCCGGCTCCCCCTCGAACAGGTGGTCGATGCGCGCGGTGTTGAACAGCGACGTGCGCCGCTTGATGCCGTGAACCTCGTAGCCCTTCCCGAGCAGGAATTCCGACAGATAGGCCCCGTCCTGCCCGGTCACCCCGGTGATGAGTGCTTTTTTCAAAACGCCTGCCCTCGTGATCTTGCAGTTCCTCCGATAGCGTCTCGGCGCGCCGATGAACAGGGGCAACCGCGGCGGCGCGGCCGGGAATTTGCACCACCGGGCGGGCCGCGCGCGGCGTCGCCCGGATACGCGCGAGGCATCGCGTTGACAGTCCCGGATTCGGCCAACATTATCGATGGGCTAAAGGCAAGGACGATACATGTGCGCTGTCTTGGGAAGATGCTCGGGCCATCCACACGGCAAGGCCCACGAGTGGTGGCCGCCTCCGGCAGGGGGCTGATGCCCCGCACCTGAAACCTACATCCCGAACCGGAGCACCACATGCAACCCACCCTCACCACCGGGGCCGCGGGCCTCGAGATCCGTTGGCCTGATGGTACCGTCGGCGAATTTCCCTATATCTGGCTGCGCGATACCGACCCGTCGGGGTTTCACCCGCAGACCGGCGAGCGCTTCTTCGACCTGACGGGCGTCCCGCTCGACATTTCCCCGCACGCGGTCGAGATCACGCCGCGGGCGCTGCTGGTCACATGGCCGGATCAGGCCGGGCCGAGCCAGTTCGACCTTGACTGGATCAAGGCCCACAGGCCCGGACAGCGGCGGGCCGACCCGGCGGACGTGCCCGCGCTTGCGTGGCGTGCCGACCTTGGCGGCGCGGGGGTGCCGCGCCACGACGCGGGCGGCATCCTGTCCTCGGACGGGGCGCTTTCGGACTGGTTGACCGAGACCAAGCGCTACGGGCTTTCAGTCGTCACCGGTCTGGCCGGCGATACCGGCGCCGGCATGGAGGTGGCGCGGCGCGTGGGGCACCTGCGCGAGACCAATTTCGGCCTGACCTTCGAGGTCGTCTCGAAACCCGATCCCAACAACCTGGCCTATACCTCGGACGCCTTGCCGCTTCACACGGACCTGACGAACCAGGAAATGCCGCCGGGCTACCAGTTCCTGCATTGCCTCGCCAACGAGGCCGAGGGCGGCGGGTCGACCTTCTGTGACGGCGTGGCGGTCGCGAACGACCTGCGTGAGAGCGCCCCCGAGGCATTCGAGGTGCTGTCCACCGTCACGGTGCCGTTCCGGTTCCATGACCGAGACACCGACATCAGGTCGCGCAAGACGGTGATCGCGCTGGATACGCGCGGCGAGGTTTCCGAGATCTGCTTCAACGCGCACCTTGCCGACATCCTTGATCTGGCGCCGGCGCGGCTGACGGCGTTCTACCGGGCGTATCGCCTGTTCATGGAGATGACGCGGGATGATGCCTACGGTATCGGCCTGAAACTGTCGGGCGGCGAAATGGTCGTCTTCGACAATCGTCGTGTGCTGCACGGTCGCGACGCCTTCGATCCGTCGACCGGGTTCCGTCACCTGCACGGGTGTTACGTCGATCGCGGCGAGTGGGACAGCCGGCTGCGCGTGCTGGCGCGCGCAGACGACTGACGGAAACGCATGTCGCGGCGGCCGGCGTGCCATCTGCCGGGCAGGCCGCCGCGAGGTGCACCGGCGGCGGACCGCGATGCGTTATGCGGTGGATTTCCCCGGTGCGAGTTGGTATCCCGGGCGCCGCAACGCAGCACGGAGCCGGACACCCCTCATGAGCGCCACCGCCCGCAAGACCGCCCCCCTGCCCGACGACATACGGGCCATGAAGGGCGGCACGCCCATTGTCAGCCTGACGGCCTATACCACGCCGATCGCCCGGATGATGGACGGGGAATGCGATTTCGTTCTGGTCGGTGACAGCGTGGGCATGGTGCTGCATGGTCTACCCTCCACGCTGGGGGTCACGATGGACATGATGATCCTGCACGGGCAGGCCGTCGCGCGCGGGCTGTCGCGCTCGATGCTGGTGATCGACATGCCCTTCGGCAGCTGCGAGGAAAGCCCGGCACAGGCGTTCCGGAACGCCGCGCGGATCATGCGCGAGACGGGCGCGGCGGCGGTCAAGCTGGAAGGCGGGGAGCACATGGCCGAGACCATCGCGTTCCTTGTCGCGCGGGGCGTGCCGGTGATGGCGCATGTCGGGCTGACGCCGCAATCCATCAACACGCTGGGCGGGTACAAGGTGCAGGGACGTGACGATCAGGCCGACAAACTGCTGGCCGATGCCCGCGCGGTGGCCGAGGCCGGCGCGTTCTCGGTGGTGCTGGAAAAGGTGCCGGCCGGCCTTGCCGACCGGGTGACGACGGATCTGGCGATCCCGACGATCGGGATCGGGGCGTCGGCCGGGTGCGACGGGCAGGTTCTGGTGGTCGATGACATGCTGGGCCTTTTCGCCGAGTTCAGGCCGAAATTCGTCAAGCGGTACGCCAACCTTGGCGAGGATGCCGGGAATGCCGTGCGCGCCTATGCCGAGGACGTGCGCGCGCGCCGTTTCCCCGCGCCCGAGCATACCTTTGCCGACAAGGCCCCGGAATGACGCCGCCGCCGATCCTGCGCCACCTGCCCGAACTGCGCGCGGTCACGGGCGGCTGGCAGCGCGCGGGCGAAAGCATCGGGGTCGTGCCCACCATGGGCGCGCTGCATGACGGGCACCTGTCGCTGGTGCAGGCGGCCAAGGACCAGTGCGACCGGGTGATCGTGACGATCTTCGTCAACCCCAAGCAGTTCAACAACCCCGAGGACCTGCAGAATTACCCCCGGACCGAGGACGAGGACGCGCGCAAGCTGTCGCGGTTCGGCATCGACGCGCTGTGGGTGCCCGGGGCCGACCAGATGTATCCCGAGAGTTTCGCCACCACGGTGTCGGTGGCGGGGCTGACGGACGTGATGGAAGGTGCGCACCGGCCCGGGCATTTCGACGGGGTGGCGACGGTCGTGACCAAGCTGTTCACCCAGACCTCGGCCAGCGACGCCTTTTTCGGGGAAAAGGATTTCCAGCAGTTCCTCGTGGTGCGCCGGATGGCGGCCGATCTGGACCTGCCGGTGACGGTGCATGGCTGCCCCACGATCCGCGAGATCGACGGGCTGGCGATGTCGTCGCGCAACCTGCTGCTGTCTGACCGGGCGCGGGTGGCCGCGCCGCGCCTTTTCGAGGAGATGGAAGGCATCGCCGAGGGGCTGGCCGGTGGAGCGGCCTTCGGCGCGCTGCGCGACGCGGCGGTGGCGCGTCTGGAAGGCGCCGGTTTCACGAAGGTCGAGTACCTTGAAATCCGCGCGCAGGACGACCTGAGCCGGCTTGACGCGCCCACGCGGCCCGCGCGCCTGTTCGCCGCCGCGTGGCTGGCGGGGGTGCGCCTGATCGACAATATCGCCGTGTGACGGCCCGGCGCGACGCGGCGGGCATGCGCGGGGCGGGCCACCCGACATATCATTGCTTTAAATGCGGCGCGATCTGCTGTAAAGCGCCCGTATCCGAGACGTGATGCCCCTGACCCCGGGCGCATGAGCAAGGATTGGGGTCGGCGGCAATGGGGCCGCCATTGTAACGGAGGACCCGGGATACGCCCGGGAGTGCCTTCAGCTAGGAAACGACTTATGTTCAACGAAGTGAAGAAGACGATGCAGTGGGGCGAGGAGACGCTCACACTGGAAACGGGCAAGGTTGCCCGTCAGGCGGATGGATCGGTCATCGCCACGCTGGGCGAAACCACGGTCATGGCCAATGTCACCTACGCCAAGGAACCGAAGGAGGGGCA
>JAVLCJ010000005.1:0-62573 GCA_031580875.1 Roseovarius sp. | reverse complement strand
GTTGCCGGTCGAAATCGGCGCGGAGTGAACAACCGCCCGCGTCCGTTCCGAAAGCGTCTGCTCGGTATTGACCGTGCCGTCGGTGACGGTGAGTTCGGGCACGGCGTCAAAATTGCCACTGCGCAGAGACTCGAACTCGCTATCGAGCCGCAGGACATCGCCCGGATAACCGGCCGCGATGACCGATTGCAGCCTGAGCGAGCGGTCGCTGCGCCGGATGGTGTAAAAGGGCTGATCGCCCCCCGCGACGCGCAACAAGGCGAAATCCGCGCCAACCTCGGGCATGGGGCCGTGGCGCTTGAGCACCTCGGCGGATTTCAGGCCGTCCATCGTCTTGCTGGTAACGAAGATCCGGCCCGGCGGCGCCTCGTCGATGACGTGGAAATTCGTCACCAGCAGGTCGGGCCCGACGAAGAAACCGGTGCCGGTACTGAGGCTGTCCCCCGCCGCCAGTACCATCGCGGTACGGCTGTCGATATGGTCGAGCAGGCTGGCGGTGTCGCTGATCCGGGCGCCCTCGCCCATGGCGACACGCTCGGGCGCGGGGGGCAGGACGGGCGCCTTGTCGGCGGGCAGGATGCGTCCGGCCTCGTCCATGGCCTTGCCGCGGTCGGGCGGCACGAGTCCCTCGATCGTCTTGCCGCCGGGCAGGATCAGCGTGCCGTCTTCGCGGCAGACCGCGCCGTCATGGGCCGCGCGCAGGTCCGCCAGTCTTTGTTCGAGGGCGCGGTTGACTTCTTGCGCGGCGGCAATTGCCGCCGCGTCGGGGACGGGACGCTGGGTGGCGTCGCGAGCGAAGATGCGGGTGCCGGGCATGAGCAACCACACCAGCACGCCGCCCACCAGCAGCAGCAGGATGACGAGCGGTAGCCACGCGAAAACCGGTACCCGGCCGTGGCCGTCATCCGGCCGGGCGCCGGGATCGTCGGCAGGCGGAGGCGGGCCGCCATCAGCGCCAGCGGGGTGCGCATCGCGGGTGCCCGCATCGTCGGACGTTTCGCCGCTTGGCCGTGAGGCCGCGGCAGCGCTGCTGCCGGCCACCGCCGCCCCGGCCGCGGCCGTCGCCGTGACGGGCGCGGCAGCGCCCGTCCCGGATGTATCCGCGGTCTTCGCGCGTTCGGCCTCGGTCAGGGGCGGGGCCGCTGCAAGCGGTAGGAAGCGGCCCAGCGTGGCGTCGTACTGCGCGTGGCGGGCTGCGGCGGACATGTCGCCGCCCTCGGGCAGAAGGCCCCAGTTGATCAGGATCGGCTCGCCCCCCACCGACCAGATATCCCCGCTGCCTGTCAGGTGCAGGGCGGCGGCGATCAGGGGGCCTGCCTCGGGATCCCCGAGCAGGTCGGCCACTGGCGCCAGTTGCGCGCTCAGCCGCGCGTCGAACTCGGCGCGGGCCGTGTCGTCGAGACGTGCCGCGGGCAGGCCGGTACCGGGGTGATCGCAATACCACGACACGGTGGACGCCGCCTGATCATTCCCGCGGCTGATGAGCGGTTCGGCAAAGAGGCGTGCCGTGGCCGGGCCGATCCGCCCGGTCAGGAATTTTTGCAGGTCGTCATGGTGTTCAAGGGCAGGGCCGTCGTCCAGACGGATGCAACGGGAAAGGTCGATGCGCGACTTCGTCAGGAAATGATCGGCCATGTACGCCCCCGTCTTATCGGCACCAGAACCGGAGTTGTGCCTTTCCCCGAAGAGTGCCGTGCCGCCGGGCTTTTGGCCAGACCCGGCATGAAATGGCCGGAAACAAAAATTTACCTTGCGCGGCATTGTTGCACAGCCGCACGTGGATTGAGGGCGCCAGATAACGGCAGAAATCGCGAAGCGTCAACTACGCAACAATGCTACGTGAAAGAGGATGACTGATCACAAAACGAAAACAGACACCGATGCCGCCAGCGCGAATCGTATTGGGTCGCACACGAAAACGACTATTCCGATTTAAACGAATCAGGTTTAATCGGAATGCGGATTGCAGGATCGTTTCTAGGGGGTGTGGCACATGAAAGTCAGACAAGGCGTAATTCCGGCCCTTTGCGTGTCGTTGGCCATGACACCCGGGCCAGCGGCGGCCAGCGATGCTGCAAAGGTCATCGGCGGTGCGATCCTCGGGATCATGGCCGGACAGGCCGTGCAAGGCGCACAAAAGCGCCGCGAGCAGCAGCGTTCCCGGAGCTCTCAACGCGCGTACAGCGCCCAAAGACAACGCACCCGCGAAGTGCAGCAGGCACTCAACGAGTTCGGATTTTCCGCCGGTGGCGCTGACGGCATCATGGGGCCGAAAACGCGTGCGGCCATCAGCAATTACCAAGCCTACATGGGCTATCCCACCACCGGGCACCTGAACGATCGCGAGCGTTCGGTGCTGGTCGAGGGCAAGAACCGCTATGACGCCGGAGGCGCGCAGGCATATCCCGAAGTGGTCGCCAACGAGGGGACCAAGGGGTTGCTGAAGGCATTCAATGACCCGAACTATGTCAACAGGTATCGCGGAGGCGATACGACCGGCCAGGCCCAGACCGCATCGGTCAGCACCAGCGGACAGGGAGGTGGCATCGGCACGGGCAACGGTGGGGTTCTTCCCAAACTGGATTTGTCACGGGGAAAGGCGCCGTCATCCATGGCCACACATTGCGAGGTCGTGGCCGGCCTGACGCAGGTCAACGGCGGCGTCATCCTCGCCTCCGACGTGAGCGACCCCGACCAGGCGCTCGGTGAACAATTCTGCGAGGCGCGCGCCTACGCGATCACGCAGGGGCAATCGTTGTTGGCCAATGCGCGCGCCACCGAGGATCAGATCACGAACCTTTGCGATCAGATCTCGGACAACATGGCGCCGGCGGTTGCGGCCATGGGCACGCAGGATGTGAAGGTCATCAGCGCGCAGGCAAAGCAGATCGCGAACCGTATCTACAATCAGGACATGGCAGCCGCAGAAGGATACGGGCGAATCTGTCTCGGAACCGGGTATCGGCAGGACGATGCCGGCATGGCGCTGGGCGGCGCGCTGTCCATGGTGGCCGCGGGGGCGATGCCGTACGCGGAGGTCATGGGCCACCACCTGCGCTGGGGGTTCGGTGCGGATCGTGCGGCGGGACCGTCGGAAAACTGGTACAAGGCCGGGCTGACCGCGATGGAGCACGGCGCGGAGCCCGTGTTCCTGCCGAGCAAGACGGCGGAGCGTAATGCCATCATCAAGGCTGCGCTGGATGCCGGTACGGGCACGCTGGCGGCCGAGGCGGATGGCGGCGGTGGCGGCGGATTGTCCCTGCCCGAGCTCAACCTTGGCGACTGAAAACGACGCGATCCCCGGGCCATGTGCCCAGTTGCCGCTCGCTTGGGCAGACTGAGCCGTGCCACGGAAAAAGCTGAAGGGCCTGCCGCGACTGAGAGCGGCATTTGCCAATTCCGCACGCGGCCTGCGCGATATCTGGCGCGGTGAGGAAGCATTCCGGCTGGAAGCGGTTGTATTCGTTCTGTCTGTCCCGCTGGGGATATGGCTGGCGGAAACCGCCTTGGGCGCCGCCTGCCTGATATTTTCCGTATGGCTCGTGCTCGTGGTCGAAGTGATCAACTCCGCGATCGAGGCGGTTGTCGACCGGTTTGGAGAGGAACATCACGACCTGTCGCGCATCGCCAAGGATCTCGGCTCTCTCGCGGTTCTGATGGCGATGGTCGTCCCTGCCGTGGTGTGGTGTGTTGCCCTTTACGACAGGGTGGCGGGATAACCCGCCAACGGGCGTGGTTCGCGTCAGCCGCCCTTCAGCCGGGCCAGCAGCACCACCTCGCTGTCCGGCGAGATGCGCTGGAACCAGCTGTCATTGTAGATGCGCCCGTCGATGGCGACGGACACGCCGCGGTCCAACTGGGGTTTCATGGCCGGGTAGTCCCGCGCCAGACCGTCCAGCAATTCCAGCAGCGTGCCCGCCTCGATCTCGACCTCGGTCCGGTCACCGGCAGCTGCCGCGAGCGAGCCCCAGATCTTGACCTGAACCATCCCCTAGCCCGTCTTCGACTTGAGCGCCGCGAGCAGTTTCGGCGGCGACATAGGCAGGCTCGTCATGCGCACGCCGGCGGCTTCCGAGACCGCGTTGGCGATGGCCGCGAGGGGGGGCACGATGGATGTCTCGCCCACGCCGCGCACGCCGTAGGGGTGGCCCGGGTTGGGAATCTCGAGGATCACCGTGTCGATCATCGGCAGGTCCGAGGCCACGGGCACGCGGTAGTCGAGGAAGCCGGGATTCTGCAGCACCCCGTCATCGCCGTAGATGTATTCCTCGTTCAGGGCCCAGCCGATGCCCTGCACCGCGCCGCCCTGGAACTGGCCCTCGACATAGGAGGGATGCACAGCCTTGCCCGCGTCCTGGAAGACGGTGTAACGCAGCACCTTCACCGCGCCCGTGTCGGGGTCCACCTCGGTATCGACCATGTGCGTCGCGAACGATACGCCAGCCCCTTCGGCGTTGACCTCGTGATGGCCCGCGATCGGCCCGCCGGTATTGGGCGATATCGCGGCGATCTCGGCCAGGGTCATCGGGTCGTGCCTGCCCGCGTTCGGTCCGGCGGGCCGCGCGGCGCCGTCCTCCCAGATAACGGCTTCCTCGTCGATGCCCCAGACCTGTGCCGCGCGCTTGCACATCTCGCGCTTGGCGGCGCGGGCGGCCTCGATCGTGGCGAGCCCCACGGCGAAAGTCACGCGCGAGCCGTCGGTCACGTCGTTGACACCCAGCGACCCCGTGTCGGCGATCACCGTGCGCACCCGGTCATGGGGAATGCCCAGTTCCTCGGCCGCCATCATCGACATGGACCCGCGCGAGCCGCCGATATCCGGGTTGCCCTCGGTCACGGTCACGGTGCCGTCGAAGGTGATGTTGAGCGACACGCAGGTGTTGCCGCCGAAGTTGAACCAGAAGCCGCAGGCAACGCCGCGCCCCTGGTTTGCGCCCAGCGGGGCCGACCAGTGGGGATGGTCCTTGGCGGTGCGCAGCGTCGCCTCGAGCCCGATGGCCGGGTAGGTGGGCCCGTAGGAGGCGCGCGTGCCTTCGCGCGCGGCATTCTTGAGCCTCACCTCGAGGGGATCGAGCCCGAACCCCCTGGCCAGCTCGTCGATCGCGCTTTCCACCGCGAACGCCGCCATCGGCGCACCCGGCGCGCGATACGCCGCCGCCTTGGGCCGGTTGGTCACCACGTCCCAGCCGACCGTCTTGACGTTGTCGAGGTCATAGGGCGCGAAGGCTGACATGGAGCCCATGTCGACGGGCGCGCCGGGATAGGCACCGCCCTGATAGCGCAGCTCGGCGAAGCCGGCCGTGATGCGGCCGTCCCGTGTCATGCCCAGCCGGATGTCGATGGAGCTCGACGCGGTGGGGCCCGTTGCCCGCAGCACCTCGGACCGGCTCATGACCATCTTGACGGGGCGGGCCGCCTTTTTCGCCAGCAGCAGCGCCACGGGCTCAAGGAAAACGGTCGTCTTGCCGCCGAAGCCGCCGCCGATTTCGGAGGCTGTCACGCGAAGCTGGCCCTGCTTCAGCCCGAGGATGGCGGCGCATGTATCGCGCACCATGTACTGGCCCTGCGTGCAGCACCAAAGGTCGGCCTGCCCGTCCTGTCCCAACTGCGCAAGGCAGGCATGGGGTTCGATATAGCCCTGGTGCGTGGCCTCGGTCCGGTAGGTGCGTTCCAGCACCTTGTCGGCCTGGGCGAGCCCCGCGTCGATATCGCCATGGCCGAATTCGTACCGGGCCATGATGTTGGGCGACACGCCGGAGGGCACGGATTCGTTCGCGCGGCCGGTATGCAGCGCCGGGGCGCCGTCCTCGATGGCCGCGTCTATGTCCGTGACGTGGGGCAGCGGTTCGTACTCGACCCTGATCGCCTTGAGCGCCTTGCGCGCGACATGACCCGACGAGGCCGCGATCGCAGCCACCGCGTGCCCGTCATACAGCGCCTTGTCGCCGGCCATGCAGTTGTCGCGGATGTCGTCATTGGCCTCGTCAAGTTCGATGTCAGGGAAATCGGCGCGGGTGAGGACGGCATGCACCCCGTCCATCGCCTCGGCCACGGAGGTGTCGATCGACTTGATGCGTGCGTGGGGGTGCGGGCTGCGCAGGACGAGCCCCGTGAGCATGCCAGGCGCCGACATGTCCGCGCCGAACCGGGCGCGGCCCGTCACCTTGTCTATGCCGTCGGGGCGGTCGGGCCGGGTGCCCACCACCTTGAAATCCATCCTGGTGTCGGTCTTGCTGTCCAGTGCCATTACGATGCCTCCCGCATTTCGGTGGCCGCGTCGAGGACGGCGCGAATGATCTTGTCATAGCCCGTGCACCGGCAGAGGTTGCCGGCCAGCCAGTAGCGTGCCTCTTCCTCGGTCGGGTCGGGGTTGTGCGCCAGCAGTGACTTGGCCGCCACGAGGATGCCCGGCGTGCAGATGCCGCATTGCAGCGCGGCATGCTCGATGAACTTGCGTTGCAGTGGATGCAGGGTTTCACCCTCGGCCATGCCCTCGATCGTGTCGACCCGCGCGCCCTCGGCCTCGGCGCCGAGCACGAGACAGGCGCAGACCAGCCGGCCATCGACGGTGACGGAACAGGCCCCGCAATCGCCGGTGCCGCAGCCCTCCTTGGAGCCGGTCATGCCGAGCCGGTCGCGCAGCACGTCAAGAAGCGTCTCATCGGGTTCGCAAAGGAACTCGGTCGGGTCGCCGTTGACGTTCGTGGTGACGTGAATCTGGCTCATGTCGCACCTCCTGCGCGATTCCTGGCGATTTTCGCGGCCCGCTTGGCCAGTACTCCGGCGACGTGGACCCTGAATTCCTCGGTGCCGCGCTTGTCGGCAATGGGGGTGGCCGCCGTGGAACAGGCAGCCGCCAACGCGTCAAGCGCAGCGTCATCGGCCCGCGTGCCGACAAGGGTCTTCGCGGCGTCCTCGACAAGGATCACCGTCGGCGCCACCGCGCCGAGCGCAACGCGCGCCGCGATGCAGGTGCCGTCGGCGTCGAGCGTAAGCGACACGCCGCAGCCGACCACGGCGATGTCCATCTCGGTGCGCGGGATGAAGCGCAGGTAGGCATCGCCCGACCTTTCTGCCTTGGACGGCAGGAAGATCGAGGTGATGAATTCGCCGCGTTTCAGCGATGTCTTGCCCGGTCCGGTCGGGATGTCCTGAACGGGCAGGTCGCGCTGGCCATCGGGGCCGGCCACGCGCGCCACGCCGTCGGCGGCGACCATCGCGGGCACGCTGTCAGCGGCCGGGGAGGCGTTGCAAAGGTTGCCGGCAAGGGTGCAGCGGCCCTGGATCTGCGTGGAGCCGATCAGGTTGACGGCCTCGACCACGCCGGGCCAGTCCGCCACGAGCGCGTCATTCTCGCCCATCTCGGCACCGGATACGGCCGCGCCTATCCGCCAGCCGCCGTCTTCGCGTGTGATGCGCCGCAACTCGTCGATGCGCTTGATGTCAAGGATGCTGTCAGGCTCCGACATGCCGGAGCGCATGCGCACCAGCAGGTCGGTTCCACCAGCCAGCACCCGGCACTCGCCCGCCTCGGCGGCGAGCAGGCGGACGGCGTCATCGACTGTCTTGGGTGAATGGTATTGCATGAGTGGCTTCCAGGTTACCGGGTTCGAGATTTGATCAAACGCATCCAACAGGAAAACGTGCCGGTCGTCAAATGGCCTTGCGCATGGTGCGGCGAAATGCAGGTGACGACTCGGGCATGGATGCGAGGTTATTGTACTAGGATGGTAGCATCGCGGCGCCGGGGCGCAAGCGGCAGATCGCCGGACCCCATCGCGGTGCGGCAGGCGGCGGGACATGACGCCGTCCTTGTGGCAGAGGGGAAATGGATGAAAGCGGACATGATATGCCGAGGCCGATATGCGCCACGATAAGATGACCAGTAGCGCCGGCGCGCACACCGCGCAGCCGGTTGCCGACCGGCTCGAGCGGTTGATCGCCTGTCCGGTCTGCGACGTGGTCTACACGGTGCCAACGGTCGAGTCGCAGGACCGCGCGGTCTGCGCGCGATGCCACACGGTGCTGATCGCGCCGCGGCGCAAGGCCGGCAAGCGGCTGATCGCGCTGGCGCTGACGGTACTGATCCTGATCGTGGCGGCAACGGTGTTCCCGTTCCTCGCCATCGACGCGCGGGGCCTGCATCGTGATGCCTCTGTCCTTCAGACAGCGTTTGCCTTCTCCGGCGCGATGTCGGTCTTGTCCGTCGCGGTGCTTTTCTTCATCGTCGTGATCCCGGCCACGCGGCTGGCGCTGCTGATCTACGTGTTGGCGCCCTTGATCCGTGACAGGCCGCCGGCACGGTGGGCGCAGCAGGCGTTCCGGTTGTCCGAGGCGCTGATACCTTGGTCCATGGCCGAGATCTTCGCACTTGGCTGCGCCGTCGCGCTGGTCAAGCTGAGCGATCTGGCCGATGTGGTGTTCGGGCCCGCGGCGTGGCTCTTCGCGGCGTTGGTGGTGATCGTGGTCGTCACGGATCGGCTGATGTGCAGGTACTCGATATGGAAATCACTGGAGAACTGAAAACGGCGCGGGAGATGGGGCTGGTCGGCTGCACGCGCTGTACCCGCGTCAGCCCGGCGGGCACAGCCCGTTGCCCGCGTTGCGGCAGCGTGCTGAGATCGCGCGATCCGATGACGCTGCAGAAGGTCTGGGCATGGTGGCTTGTCGGGCTCGGGTGCTACGCGCCGGCCAATCTGTACCCGATGCTGGAGACACGGACCATGACCGGGACCCAGAGCGATACCATCATTGGCGGTGCCGTCGATCTGGCCCAGCACGGAAACTGGGGCGTGGCCATCATCATATTGATCGCCAGTGTCCTGATCCCGGTGGGGAAATTCGTGGCGCTTGCCGGTCTTGCCATCGGGGTGCGCCGCGGGCCGCAGCTTTCGGACAAGAGGCGCCACCTGCTGTACGAAGTGGTCGACTATATCGGCCGCTGGTCGATGATCGACGTGTTCGTCGTTGCGATTCTGTCGTCGCTGGTGCAACTTCAGGCGCTGGCGTCGATCACGCCGGGCCGGGCCAGCCTGTTCTTTGCGCTGTCGGTGATATTCACCATGCTGTCGGCACAGGCTTTCGACAGTCGATTGATCTGGGATACCGGCCGCCGCGAAGACATGCCGGGCAGGGCCGGGCGGGCCGATCATAGGCGAAGGGAGCCGACTGCGTGAGCGATGACGACACCATGCCGCCCGAGGCGCCCGTCGAGCCTGCCCGCCGGGGCCTTCTCGATCGCCTTTCCATCGTGTGGATCGTACCCGCGGTGGCGTTGGCCGTGGTGCTGGCCATCGCCGCGCAAACCTATCTGGACCGCGGACCGCTGGTCGAGATCAGTTTCGAGAACGCGTCGGGGGTGAAACCGGGCACGACGGAATTGCGTTATCGCGATGTCACCGTCGGCCTTGTCGAGGAGGTGCATTTCACCGACGGTCTGGACCGTGTTCTGGTGTCCGTCCGGCTTGAACAGGAGGTGGCGCCGTATGTCGATGCCGATGCGGAATTCTGGGTGGTGCGCCCGCAGGTGACCACGCAAGGGGTGCGCGGGCTGAACACGGTGCTGTCCGGCGTCCACATCGAAGGGGTCTGGGACAACGAGGCCGGTGGGGCCGTCGAACGCTTCGAGGGGCTTCCGGATGCGCCGTTGAACCGGGCAGGGCAGGACGGGCTGCGCCTGACCCTGCGCGCCTCGGGCAAGGCCACGGTCACCGAGAACGCGCCGATCCTGTACCGCGGCATTACCGTGGGGCGTGTCGGCAAGCCGACGATTTCAGCGGACGGCAGCACGGCCGAGGCCGAGGCGCTGATATTTGCCCCGCATGACCGGTTGATCAATGACGCCACCCGGTTCTGGGATGCGTCGGGCTTCTCCTTCTCGCTGGGGGCGGGGGGAGCCGCGCTGGATTTCTCCTCGGTGGCGGCACTCGTATCGGGCGGGATCGCGTTTGATACCATGGTATCGGGCGGCGGCCCGGCGCAGGCAGGTGACAATTTCACCATATTCGCCGACGAGGCGGCCGCGCGCGCCAGCATCTTTGCGGGGGATGACGGTGAAACCGTCACGCTGACGGCCGTTTTCGAGGACAATGTCGCCGGGCTGAGCGTCGATTCGCCGGTGGAACTGAACGGGATCGCCATCGGCCGGGTCAGCGCGCTGAGCGGTATCATGGACCCGGAGAGCTTCGGCGACAGCCGGGTCCGGCTGGCCGCCACGTTGGCGATCCGTCCCCGCCGGCTGGGGCTGGACGGCGAGACGGGCACGCAGGCGGCGCTCGACTTCCTGCGCGGGCGCATTGCCGAAGGGCTGCGCGCGCGCCTTGCCACCGACTCGATCCTGACCGGCGGGCTCAAGGTGGAGCTGGTGGACGTGGGGAATGGGGAAGCGCCCGCCACGATGCCGGGCGACGGGCCCGGCGACCTGACCGTGCCGACCACGCAAAGCGACATCGCGGACGTGTCGGCAACCGCCGAAGGGGTGTTCGAACGCATCAACGCGCTTCCGGTCGAAGACGTGATGGCGCGGGCGATCACGTTGATGGAAAACGCCAATCGGTTGATCACGGACGCGGACACGCGGGCGGTGCCCGGATCGCTGAACGGGTTGCTTGCCGACGCGCGGGGCGTGATCGGCGCGCCCGAGGTGCAGGCCCTGCCGGCGCGGCTGGACGCGGTGGTGGGAGAATTCGAGGCGCTTGGCGCCCGGTTCTCCCGGGCGCAGCTCGTGATGCGGCTTGAGGACGTGCTTGACGAGGCCGCGCAGGCGGCGCGCGGGGTCAATAGCGCCGTGGCCGGTGTCCCTAACCTCGTGGAGCGGCTCGACGCGGTGGCGGCCAAGGCCGAGGCCGTCGAGATCGAGGCGGCGGCCGAAGAGCTTTCTTCCTTGCTCGACGCCGCACGAACCCTGCTGTCCGGAGAGGAAACCCGGGCCCTGCCCGGCAGGCTGAACAGCGCCTTGACGGAACTGGCCGCCATCCTGTCGCAGCTGCGCGAGGGCGACGTCGTCGAGAACGCGCGCACGACGCTGGAATCGGCCAGCGACGCCGCAGACACCTTTGCCGCGGCCGGTAGCGACCTGCCCGGGCTCATCGCCGAGGCAGAGAACGTTCTGACGCAGGCGCGACGCACGCTCGAAGGCTACGAGGCCGGCGGCGGGCTTGCCCGTGATACGCGCGCGGCACTTGCCGAGGTTCAGCGCGCCGCCAAGGCCGTCGCCTCGCTCGCCCGCGCGATCGAACGCAACCCCAGCTCACTTCTGAGAGGACGCTGAGACGATGACCCGACCCTTTCTCGTGCCAATGATAGTCGCTGCCGCGGTCCTGTCCGCCTGTGCCGCAACGCCAGAGAAACGGCTGGCGGTGCCGCAAGCTGCTGACGCGAAAAAGCAGGCGGTGCCGCACGACACCATCGCCGTCCGCGAGGTTTCGCTGCCGGGTTACGCCGCGTCGGAAGACGTCTACACGACCGACGCGACCGGCCTGCTCACCCGGCGGCACGGCCTTTTGTGGGCCGATGACCCGACACGGGCCGTCACGCTGGAGCTGACGCGCCACCTGTCACGGATAACCGGCGCCCGTGTCGCCGCGGAGCCTTGGCCGTTCGACGGTTTCCCCGAGGCGCAGGTCGAAGTCCGGATCGAGGAAATGCTGGCGGGCGGGGATGGTACGCTGCGCCTGTCCGGGCAGTATTTCATCGCCGCCGGGGAAGGGCATGAGCGCGCGCGGCTTTTCGAGCTGGGCGTTCCGGTCGACGACGACGGCAATCCGGCGAGCTTGGCCGCGGCACGCGGTCAGGCGTTGCGCGATCTTGCCGTCATGGTCGTCGAGGACGGTTTGCGCTGAGAGGGCCGGCGGCGCAAGTCAGAGCGCCGGCAGCCTGTACATGCCCGAAGCCGAGAAGGCGATTGAGCTGCCATCCTCGATCTCGGCGGCGAAGCGTTCTGCAATGGCGCGAAGCGCTGCCTTACGGCCCTTGTCGACGAGGGCGCGCCGCGACGGCAGCGGCATGGCGGCTCCCGGGGTCAGAAGGGCCTGTGACCAGATCAGCGGGTGCAGTTCCTGAAGATGCGCGCTCAGAAGCCAGTCGAGGCAGCCGTGCAGCTTGGCGCGCGCCGCCTCGGCCGACCCGGACAGGGCGCCGTCGCCCTGTTGCCGGGTCATGGCGATGGCGCAGAAGGCGGTGAAAAGGTTGACGATGTGCTGGTTGCGCTTGCGGTCGAGAATGTCGGCCATCCCCTCGATGAAGAACGCGTCGTCGAGCAGCGTCAAGACGTCGGGATCGAGCGAAAGCGCATCAAGGTAGACCCATGTATACCCCCCTGCGCCCCAGATTTCGCCGGTTCGTGCCGCGGTGCGGCGTGCCTGCAGTTCGATGGCGCCGACATCGCCATCGGCCGTTGACAGGAGATGCACGCCCAATGCGCGCATGTGGCGCGGGCAGTCCGGATCGAGATCAATCAGCGTTTCGTATGCGTCCGCCAGACGGGGCCGGGCGTCCGGGTCGAGCGCCGTCAACAGGCATCGCGCCGCCGCGAGCGAAGGGGCATCGAGATCCGCGGCGTCATGCGGGGCCAGCAGGTCGCGCGCGCGGCCGAGGTGAGCGCGGAACCGCAACCGGTGTTCGCCGGTGCCGTCGGGACCTGCGATCTGGTGCCATGCCCACGCGATATCGAGATGTGCCAGCGCAACAACCAGCGTACAGGCGTATTCGTCCGGCATGTCTGTGAGCATGTCCTCCAGCGCCTCGATACCCGCCGGGTCGGGGACCATGCCGTCATGCAGCGAATCCTCGGCCGCTGCGACCACGTCGCTGCGCGCGCCGAACGCCAGCAGGGCACTGGCCGCTTCCCCGCCGGGTGTTGTCACGCGCGCGTCGTCTGCATAACGGATGCGTTGTGCAAGATCGTCCCACCGCTCCTGCCGGGCAAGTTTCTGCCCGCTGTCCTGATGCGTGGCGCGGGCCATTTCCTCGTCTGTCACGGGCAGGGTCGGCAGGATGATCCGCTTTGCAAGGGTGTCGAGGTCGGCACGGCTTCTGCGGCCCGGCCGCTTCAGGGCGGCGAGACGGGCGGCAGGCGCAAGGCGCCGGCCAAGAGGTCCGGAAAGGATTTTTTTCAGGTAGCGGTCCGGTCGGATATTGGCGGGCATGAATTCTCCGGCACTCTTGTGTCTATGCGACCGTGCCGGGCCAATCCGGCCAAAACTTGGCGAAGCTGCGAAGAAGCCGGGGAATCAGCACAAGCCCGGCCAGACGCCACCGGCCGGGCGCCGTGCTGTCACGTGCCGCGAATGCGGCTGACCATCTCTGTAGTGTCGCGGCTGAGGCCGGGCGTGGCGAGGATGCGATCAAGCTGACGTGCGATCAGCGCCCGGCGATGATCGTCGTAGCGTTTCCACGTCTCGAAGGCCGCGCACATCCGGGCCGTTGTCTGCGGATTGAGCGGATCGAGACGGATCAACCAGTCGGTCAGCAGTTCGTAGCCTTTGCCCGAAACATGGTGGAACCCGGCGGGGGACATGGCCAGCGCCCCCAGCACGGCGCGGAACCGGTTGGGGTTCTTCAGGTTGAAATCGGGGTGATCCGTCAGGCGGCGTGCCGTGTCGGCGGCGTTTTCGGGCAGGGCGTTCACGATTTGCATCATGAACCACTTGTCGATCACCAGCCGGTCCTGACGCCACTGGTCGTAGAAGGCGCGCGTCGCCGCGTCACCCTTGCCGGCCTTGAGCAGGCAGCTGAACGCGGCGAGCTGCTGGGTCATGTTGCCGGCGGTGTCGTATTGCGTTTGCGCCTGCGCGCCGCCGTCGAGGCGCGTGATGAGGCCGAGCGCCGCGTTGGCCAGCGCCCGCGCACCTGACTGCGCGGCATCGGGGCGATAGGGCGCCGTGACCTGGTACTGGGCATACAGCCCCGGCGCGAGGTCCCGCAGCGCCTGCGCCTTGGCCAGACGCAACGTGTCAAGCGCTTCCCAGATGGCCTGCGGATCGGGCGTGTGACCCTTTTCGTGCAGCGTCTGTGCCAGATCGTCCTCGCCGGGAAGACCGAGGGCGAGCGCCCGGAAAGCCGGGTCGAGGCTGTCGTCACGGGCCATGTCCCGTACCGCGTCGAGATAGGCGTCGTCGGGTGCCGCGCCGTCCGTGATCATCGCGACAAGCCCTGATCGCGCGAGGGCGCGGCCGGCTTCCCACTTGTTGAAGGGGTCTGTGTCATGCGCCAGCAGGAAAGCGCGTTCCGCGTTCGTCGTGTCGCGGTCGACGATGACCGGCGCCGAGAAATCTCGCAGGATCGACGGCACCGGGCGCGCGTTCAGACCCTCGAAGGTGAAACTCTGCCGCGTCCCGGTCATTTCGCAGATAACGGTCTCGCGCACTTCGTCGCCATCGGGGCCCAGCAGCCCGACCGCCACCGGGATCACCTGCGGTTCTTTCACGTCCTGACCGGGTGTCGGTGGCGTTTGCTGTTCGAAATGAAGCGTGTAGGTGCCGTTGTCGTAGGTGTCGCTGACGTGTAGCCGCGGCGTGCCCGCCTGCGTGTACCAGCGCTTGAACTGCGTCAGGTCACGACCGGTCACATCCTCGAACACCTTGAGCCAATCCTCGATCGTGGCGGCGTCGCCGTCGTGGCGGTCGAAATAGAGGTCGAGCGCGCGGGCATAAGCCGTGTCCCCCACGAGCCGCTTGAGCATGCCGATCAGCTCGGCCCCCTTTTCGTAGACCGTGGCGGTGTAGAAGTTGTTGATCTCGACGAAGCTCTCGGGCCGCACCGGATGGGCCAGCGGCCCGTTGTCCTCGCGGAACTGACGGGCGCGCAGGGTGATCACGTCGGTGATGCGCTTGACGGCCGCGCTGCGCTGATCCGCGGTGAACTGCGCGTCGCGGAAAACCGTCAGCCCCTCCTTCAGGCAGAGCTGGAACCAGTCGCGGCAGGTGACGCGGTTACCTGTCCAGTTGTGGAAATACTCATGCGCGATGATCGCCTCGATCCGCTCGAAATTCGCGTCGGTCGCGGTTTCGGGGCTGGCCAGCACGGCGGCGGAGTTGAAGATGTTCAGTCCCTTGTTCTCCATCGCGCCCATGTTGAAATCGTCAACGGCCACGATGTTGAAAACATCTAGGTCGTATTCGCGGCCGTAGACGTCCTCGTCCCATTTCATCGACTTGCTCAGCGAGTCCATCGCGAAGGCGGTTTTGCCCTCGTCCCCCGGCCTGACCCAGACGTTGAGTTCCACATCGCGGCCGGAACGGGTGGTGAAACGCCCCGTATGGGTGCGCAGGTCGCCGGCGACCAGTGCGAAGAGGTAGGCCGGCTTGGGCCATGGATCGTGCCATTCGGCAAAGCCGGCCCCGGCCGCGCCGCGATTGCCGTTCGACAGCAGGACAGGCGCATCCCCTTCGATCCGCACCGAGAAAGGCGCCATCACGTCGGGCCGGTCGGGGTAGTAGGTGATCTTGCGGAAGCCCTCGGCCTCGCACTGCGTGCAATACATGCCGTTCGACATGTAAAGCCCTTCCAGCGCGGTATTGGCGGCGGGATTGATCTCGACTTCGGCTTCCCACGTGAAAGGCGCGTCCGGCACGCGGCAGCGCAGCCCGCCCTCGACCAACTCGACCGGGGCGTCGGCGCCGTCGATCCGGGCCCGGACCAGGTTGAGGTTCTCGCCGTGCAAAAAGAACTCACGGTCTTGTGACCCGGGGTTGGGTCGGAACTCCAACTTACTGATCACGCGCGTTTTTTCGGGGTGTAAACGGAAAGTCACGTGAACCGCGTCGACAAGGTAGTTTGGTGGTGAATAATCTGCGAGATAGATCGGGTCGGAAGCGGCGTCATTCGTCACGGCGATCTCCGTCAGCTGTTCGGGTTCGACCGGACGTTAGGGCGACGCGGGGCCGGCCGCAACGGCAGGTGGCCCCGAGAGGCGAAAAACCGGAAGGAAACAAATGATATCGGCGCCTGACACGAAGGTGGGAAAGCAGAAATCACGCCACAAGCCCGCGCTTTGAGGAATTGGCGCGGTCGTGGTTTTCGCGGGGACACTCTTTGCCGGTCTCATGCGCTGGCTGGCCCATGCCGGTAATGAGCCGCGTGATGCCGACGTGAAATCGACCGCCGCACCGGAGAAAAAGTGCAGCCCGACTGACTATTGAAACGCCTTGGACGGAGCGAGGACACTTGTCATGGCCGACGTATCGATTTGCTGGTTCAAACGCGACCTGAGGGTCACGGACCATCCCGCTCTCGCACGGGCGGCAGAACTCGGGACGGTGATACCGCTTTACATCGTCGAGCCCGAACTCTGGCGGCAACCGGACATGTCCGGGCGCCAGTACGATTTTCTGACCGAGACGCTTGCGGGTCTTCGCCAAGACCTCGCGCAACTGGGGCTGAGCCTTGTTCTGCGCGTGGGTGATGCTGTCGACGTGCTGGAGGAGCTTCGCGGGCGCACTGGCGCAGGCCGGCTCGTGAGCCACGAGGAGACCGGCAACAGCTGGACTTTCGCGCGCGACCGTGCCGTCGCATCCTGGGCTCGGGGGCAGGGCGTGACGTGGGAAGAACTGCCACAGTGCGGCGTTGTACGACGTCTGCCCGGCCGTGACGGATGGCAGCGATCGCGCGACCGTTTCATGGCCGCAGACATGTGCGCCCCGCCACGCAACGCCCGGCCCGGTCCAGTGGTCGAGAGCGATCCCGTGCCACGGGCGCGTGACCTCGGGCTTTCGGATCAGTGCCCGTTTCGCCAGAAGGGCGGCCGTGACCGGGCCGAAAGGGCGATAGAGGGGTTCCTGCGGACCCGCGGGCGGACGTATCGGCGGGCCATGTCCTCGCCATTGACCGGCGCCCGGGCCTGTTCGCGGGTGAGCCCGCACCTTGCCTTCGGTACCATTTCTGTGCGGGAAACCGTGCAGATGGCCAAGGTGCGGCAAACCGAGGTCAAGGGGCGGCGCGACGGCTGGGCCGGTTCCCTGCGGTCTTTTCAATCCCGGCTCGCGTGGCGTGATCATTTCATGCAGAAGCTCGAGGACGAGCCGGCGATCGAGCATCGCTGCCTTCATCCCGATTACGAGGGGCTGCGCCCCGCGCAACCGGACCGCGCGCGACTCGAGGCTTGGGCGAACGGCGAGACAGGCCTGCCTTTCGTGGATGCCTGCATGCGCAGCTTGCGCGCCACGGGATGGCTGAACTTCAGGATGCGCAGCATGGTCATGGCGGTTGCCAGCTACCACCTCTGGATCGACTGGCGCGAGACGGGGCCGGTTCTGGCGCGCCTCTTCACCGATTACGAGCCGGGCATTCACTGGTCGCAGGTACAGATGCAGTCCGGGACGACCGGGATCAATTCCATCCGTATTTACAACCCCGTGAAGCAGGGTCTCGATCAGGATCCCGACGGCTTGTTCACGCGCCGGTGGATACCCGAATTGTCGGCCGTGCCGGACGAGTTCCTGCAAATGCCGTGGCGATGGCAAGAGGCCGGACGCGTTCTCGGCCACGTGTATCCCCACCCCGTCGTCGCGCCGGAGGACGCTGCGCGCGCGGCGCGACAGGCCGTCTGGGCCGTCCGGGGGAGGCCGGGCTTCCGCGACCGTGCCCTTGGCATCGCCGCCCAACACGGCAGCCGCAAACGGTCGCGCCCGGGCATTCCGGCGCCGGATCGCCAGATGCGGTTCGATTTCTGATGGCGCGGATGCGGCGAAAATCCGATCTGCCCACCAAGATCTGCGCCGCGTGCGGACGCCCCTTCACGTGGCGGCGGAAATGGGCGCGGGACTGGGACAGCGTGCGGTACTGCAGCAAACGCTGCCGCGGGGCCGGCGCGGCGTCGGGGAAATAGCCCTGCAGCGGTGCGCGGCGGGCTGTGCGCCTATTGAGGTTTCAATATGTGATGCGCATGTATAACATCAGTATCGTGACAACCGGTGCAGGACAGGCATGAAACGCCCGATCATAGGAATCATTGGGAATTATCACGAGATCGATGGCCGTTATCCGGTCCATGCGGGTGGCACGATGAACTCCGAGGCCATTGCCGGCGTGGCCGGATGCATGCCGCTCATCGTACCGAGCGATCCGCGTTTTGTCAGCGTTGCCGACCTAATGGACCGGTGCGACGGGTTCATGCTGACAGGTGGGCGGCCGAACGTTCATCCCGAGGAATACGGCGAGACCCCGACGGAAGCGCACGGCGCGTTCGACCGGGCCCGCGACGCCATCACCCTGCCGCTGGTCCGCGCCTGCGTCGAGCAGGGGCAGCCGGTTCTGGGCATTTGCCGCGGCTTCCAGGAGGTGAATGTCGCCATGGGCGGCACGCTTCA
Source organism: Roseovarius sp. (assembly GCA_031580875.1). GTDB lineage: Bacteria > Pseudomonadota > Alphaproteobacteria > Rhodobacterales > Rhodobacteraceae > Roseovarius. Next base: position 44,268 of record JAVLCJ010000005.1, on the reverse strand, counting down.
CCCCGAGATACGCGAATTGCCGGGCCGCGAGAACCACCGGATGCCACCGGACGCGACGCTGGCCGAACAATTCGCCCCGCGCCACAAGGTGCATTTCACCGAAAACGGCGTGTTTCACCGCTTGATGGGGGCGACCGAGGTGATGACCAATACGCTGCATGGACAGGGTGTCGTCAAACCCGGACAGGATGTCGTGATCGACGGCCATGCCGACGATGGCACCCCCGAGGCGATCTATATCAAGGGCGCCAAGGGATTCGCGTTTTCCGTCCAGTGGCATCCTGAATGGAACGCGTCCAATGATCCGGTCAGCCGACCGCTCTTCACCGCTTTCGGAGATGCGGCGCGGGCGTGGGCGGCCGGGCAGCAGGCGCGACCGGCGTTGAAATCCGCCTGACGGAACGACCCCGAGAACGCGGTCCTTCGAGCGGGATGCCGAAAGCCGCCGCGGTCCGCGGTCCTTACATACCTTGATTGATCCCGAGCAATGCGAGAGCCGGGATTCCGCGGCAAGGCGTGGCCACGGGAGGACCGCGTGATGAAGATTGCGATCATTTATGCCACGACCGAAGGACAGACCCGGCGCATATGCCGGTTCTGTGCGGACAAGCTGGTCGATGACGGTCACGCGGTCGAGTTGCTTGCCGCTGCGGATGGTGATGACCTCAACCTCGGGCGGTTTGATGCCGCGATCCTCGCGGCATCGGTTCACGTTGGGGCCTATCAGGCCGGAATGCGCGCCTTCGTGGAAAACCATGCCGCTGCGCTGGCAGGGCGCCGCACGCTTTTCCTGTCGGTTTCGCTGGCGGCGGCCGGGGATGACCCGGACGAGCTGGCCGAGCTGGACGCGATCGCCGACCGTTTCTTTCGCGATACGGGCTGGCGGCCGGACAGGGTAGCGCAGGTCGCCGGCGCCTTTCGCTTCACGCAGTACGATTTCTTCCGCTCATGGGCGATGCGATGGATCGCGTCGCGCAAGGGCGAAGAGGTCGATCCGCACGCGGACAAGGAATATACCGACTGGGACGCGCTGCATGCCGTGCTGCACGATTGGTCGGCAGGGTCAGACGGTGAGGCTCCGGGCTGATTCCCGTGCCAGAAGCGCGGCCTCGCGTTTCTTCAGGCAGGTTCGGGCGGTTTCCAGATGACGCCCCGCCGCGATGCGCAGCTCGGGGAAAACGGCAAAGAGTTCCTCCCGCGCGGCCGCGTCGATGGCCGTGATGGCCGCGTCCCCGGCGTGGAAACTTTCGGCGGCGATGCCGTCTGCATAGATGATCTCGTGCCGGTCGAACATGATGTGGACGTAGGTCACCGTTGGCCGCGGCACGATCCGCACATCGTTGTCATTGACGAGATGCTTGGCCGCAACCAGCACCTCGGACTCGCCGAAAAGCAATTCGGCCGTGTACCCGGTGAACAGGATACGATGCTGCGGGGATATCAGCAGGCCGCCGCACGTGTCGCCGCCGGCCATGTCCGGCGCGATGCGGACCGGTGCGAAGCGCCCCGTCCCCGGGAGGTCGCGCCGGCCGATCCAGCGGATCGGCCTCAGGCCGTGATCGCGTGTCACCACCATGTCGCCCACCGCCAGTGTTTCGATGGGGCGATCGCCGAATTGCGTCAGGAGGCGGGTGCCGGGGGTGAAGCAGATGATGTTGTCGATTTCCGCGCCGCCCCCCGCCGTCGCAGACGCCATCCCGAAATGGTCCGACAGATCGCCCGCGTGAGCGTCGGAAGCGGCAAAAGTGACGTCGTCGTACGAGGGCGCCCAGGTCAGCATCCGCGTTGGCCCCGTTTTGGCAAAAGAGATGTTGATGCTGCCGCCGCCGGTTTCAGCCCGGGCCGGCCGGTCACCCGTCGCGTGGCTGTCCTGACCGGGGTCGGCAGGCGGGTGTGGGTGGCGTTGTCGAACCTGCTGTCGCCGGTATCGCTGGGGTGAACCGCCCTCTGGCCGCCCAGGCACATGCGACGGCGCGTGCTTTGTCCGAAAATGGGTCTCATGCCTCGACCTTGCCTTCGTACGGGTGCCCGGCGTCCCGGTTTCCGCACGCGATTCTGCCTCGTCGGAGGGCGCCGTGCTGATGACGCGGCGCAGCGGCACCTTAGCCGGCAACCTCTTATGAAATGCTAACGGCGCAGTTGGGCGGAATTCCGGGTCGGGTGTGACGATAGGATGGTCCGCCGACGGCGCAGCGCCGCAATCACGCCGCGTTCATGCATCTGGCCTCGGCGGTTGCGAGCAGTCGTGCCTCGTGCTGCTTGAGGCAGGGGCGTGCCGCCTCGGCGCCCGCGCCCGTGCGCAATTCGGGAAAGATGCTGAATATCTCTTCGCGGGCGGCATCGCAAACGGCCGAAAGGCCCATTTCCGCGGCTTGAAAGCTCTCCGTTGCGGCGTTTTCCGCGTAGATGATCTCGTGCCGGTCGAACATCAGGTGAAAGTAGGTGACCTGATCGCACGGGGCCTTGATCACCGCGTTGCCGTCAACGAGGTGCGTGGCGGCGACCAGCACCTCGGGGTCGCCGAAAAGCAATTGTGCCTTGTAGCCGGCGAAGAGAAACCGGTGCTGAGGGGAAACGCGCAAGGGCCGCGTCGCGCCGTCCAGGACACCCGGTTGAACAAGGATCGGCGCGAACCGGGCGTGACCGGCGACCGTCCGACGCCCGATCCAGCGGACCGGCCGGGCCCCGTGATCCCGCGTGATGACGAGATCACCCTTGCACAGCGTCTCCACCGGCCGCTCGCCGCGCGGCGTGAGGATCCGCGCGCCCGCGGTGAAACAGATGATGTTCTCGATTTCCGAGAAAGTGACCGCGGTGCCGTCGGCCATCGCGAAATTGCCCGACAGCCCGCCCGCCATATCGTCCGTGTTGGTGAAGGTCAGGTCCGCGAAGGTCACTTCGGGGGTCAGTTGTAGGGTGTCGCCGCCGGTCTCGCCCGTCTCGCCGCCCGTCAGGCTGATTGTGCCGGTGCCGTCTTCGCCGAGGTCCTCTAGCACGAACAGGTCATCGCCGGCGCCGCCGTCAGCCGTGTCGCCCTCGGCGATGCGCATCACGTCATCGCCCGTGCCGCCAACCAGCGTGTCCGCGCCCACGCCGCCGTCGAGGGTATCCGCGCCGGCCGCCCCCAGTATCCGGTCGGCGCCGGTCCCGCCGTCAAGGCTGTCGGCCCCGTCTTCAGGCAGGACGGTTTCGAACCGGATATCCGTGACGTTGATCGCCTGCGTGTTGCCGAGCCCGTTCTCGTACGCGATTTCGATTCTCTGAACCGGGCCGTCCATCTCGACCAGGACCGACCCTGCAAGATCATCCGTGGCCGTGGCGGTGTTATCCGAGCTGACCGTGTTTCCCGAAACCGTCTGTCCGCCGCCGGTATCGAGGGTGACAGCCACCGGCGCCCCATCGGCGTCGTAGGCGTCGATCGTCACGATATCGCGGTGATTTCCGTCCCCCCAGTCGAGGTCGTTGATGCGGAAGGCGACATTCTGAACCTCGTCGTCCATGACGCTGCCCGAGGTCGCCGCGAAGTCGATGGTGGTGGTCGAGGAGGCGCCGGCGCCCTGAGCAAACAGATCGAGGCTGGAATCGGTAGCGAAGGACTCTCCGGTGGCGGTGTACATCGGGTCCGTCGTCTCGACGCGGAACGTGGGGGAGTTGTCGCCGTCATCGGTGAAGCCGACGGTGACATCCATCTCGCCCGTGTTGAGCGTGAAGCCGCCCGAAAGGTCGGTTCCGTCGGTGTCGAGCGCGCTCCAGTTCAGCGTTTCGACGACCGGCGCGGCCCCGTTGCTGCCGCCGTGGATGACATCCGCGCCATCGCCCCCCGTGACGGTGTCCTGTCCGCCTCCGGCGATGATGGTGTCGGCGCCGGCGGCCCCTTTGACCGTGTCGTCGCCCTCGCCGCTGCTGATCGTGTCGTCCGTGGCGCCGGCGCGGTCTCCGTCGGTGTCGGGTTGGCTGGGGTCGATCCTGTCGCTGCCGGTCGTGCCCCCGACCACGCCGTCATTCGACGTGAACCCGCCCGCCGGGGCGGATTCCACCGTGGCGGCCGTTATCGTGTCCACGGCGCCGAAATCAGGGACGAAATAGACGTTTCCGTCCGTGGCGTGGTAAAATTGGCCGGGTTCTGATACGTCGTTGAAGGTCTGACCGTTCCACGTGCCGGACCAGACCCAGTCGCCCGCGCCGAGCTCCTGCTGGATCAGGAAACCGGTGAGGGGGCCGGCGATCGAGTCGGTGGAATCAAGCGAATTGTCAGACAGTTGGACGAGATACCCCTGGGGCATGCTCATTACTCCTTGCGGGCAGACACAGGTGACCTGCCGCAGTCACGCTGTGCGATCCGGCGGGGCGGAACATTATTTTTCCGACCCATTCGATAAAAATCGCCCGAGGCAAAACTGCGATGCGAATCGGGTTTATTCGTGGTCAATCGAGGCGGGCCAAGCGCGACGAAAAGACGTCTGTTGCGGCGCCGCCATTGCCGTAGAGATGGTGACGTTGGATATTCAAAAACGGGCGGCGCCGCGCCGGGCGGCCCCGGAGCGGAGGAAGACGGAATGCTGAAATGGATCGACCTGCCACCTGTTTGGCTGGCGGGGGCCATCGCGCTGGCATGGTGGCAGTCGACGTATTCCACGCTCGGGCTGGGGTTCGGCGGCGCGTGGTCGGACCTTGCCGGCGGGGTGCTCGTGGGCGGCGGTGTGCTGTTGATGCTGCTGGCGGTGGCCGAGTTCCGCAAGCACAAGACGACCGTGGTGCCGCATCACACGCCCGAAAGGCTGATCCAGACCGGTATCTTCAGCCGGACGCGCAACCCGATCTATCTGGGCGATGCGCTGGTGCTGGCCGGGCTGATCCTGCGCTGGGACGCGGTGTTGTCGCTGCCGCTGATTCCGGTCTTCGTCTGGATCATCGAAAAGCGCTTCATCGAACCCGAGGAAGACCGGATGCGGCGCGCGTTCCGCATGGAATTTGCGCGCTACTGCGAAAAGACAAGGCGGTGGATATGACCGAATGCGACATTCCTTGCATCGAAACCGGTGGAAAAATGTGGAATAAGCGGTGCTGATGGTATCTAAGGCCGGGTGATCGACCCGCGGTGCCGCCCGAATAACACCAGAAACAGGACGAGATAACGGGGGAGACGAGATTGAAGATCGGAACACCTAAGGAAGTGATGGAGGGCGAGGCCCGGGTCGCGATGACCCCGGACTCGGCCCGGCAGCTTCAGAAACTGGGCTATGACTGCGCCATCGAGACCGGCGCGGGCAAGGCGGCGGGCTTTGCCGATGCCGCCTACGAGGAAGCCGGCGTCGAGGTCATCAAGACCGCCGCGCAATTGTACAAGGCCGCGGATATCGTGGCCAAGGTGCGCCCGCCGACGGAGACCGAGGCCAAGCGGCTGCGCAAGGACCAGCTGCTTGTTTCCTTCTTCTGGCCGGCCGAGAACGAGGACCAGATGCAGATGCTGGCCGAGAAGGGCACCAGCGTCATCGCGATGGACATGGTGCCGCGGATCAGCCGCGCTCAGAAAATGGACGCGCTCAGCTCGATGGCCAATATCGCGGGTTACCGCGCGGTGATCGAGGCCGGCAACAATTTCGGCCGGTTCTTCACCGGGCAGGTGACGGCGGCGGGCAAGGTGCCACCGGCGAAGGTGCTGGTGGTGGGGGCCGGCGTGGCCGGGCTGGCCGCGATCGGCACGTCCACCAGTCTTGGCGCGATCACCTATGCCTTCGACGTGCGCCCGGAAGTGGCCGAGCAGGTGGAATCGATGGGCGCCGAGTTCGTCTATCTCGATTTTGACGAGGAACAGCAGGACGGCTCGGGCACCGGCGGCTATGCCGCGCCGTCCTCGCCGGAATTCCGCGAGGCGCAGCTGGCCAAGTTCCGCGAACTGGCGCCGGAGGTCGATATCGTCATCACCACGGCGCTGATCCCGAACCGCGAGGCACCGGAACTCTGGACCGAGGACATGGTGAAATCCATGAAGCGCGGCAGCGTGATCGTGGATCTTGCGGCCGAGAAGGGCGGGAATTGCAAGCTGACGGTGATGGACGACAAGATCGTCACCGACAACGGCGTGACGATCATCGGCTACACCGATTTCCCGAGCCGGATGGCGACCCAGTCATCGAGCCTTTACGCCACCAACATCCGCCATCTGATGACGGACCTGACACCTGAAAAGGACGGACAGGTCGTACATGATATGGAGGATGACGTGATCCGAGGCTGCACCGTGGCCCATGCCGACGAGGTGACATTTCCACCGCCGCCGCCCAAGGTGCAGGCGATTGCCGCCGCGCCCAAGAAGGAGCCGGAAAAGGAACTCACCCCCGAGGAAAAACGCGCGCACGAACTGGCCGCGTTCAAGGAGCAGACCAAGCGGCAGGTCACGCTGCTGGGCATTGGCGGGGCGTTGGTGCTGGCGGCGGGGCTCGTGGCGCCGGCCAGCTTCATGCAGCATTTCATCGTCTTCGTGCTGTCGGTCTTCGTGGGCTTTCAGGTGATCTGGGGCGTCAGCCACAGCCTTCATACGCCGCTGATGGCGGTGACGAACGCGATCTCGTCGATCATCATTCTGGGCGCGCTGATGCAGATCGGCTCAAGCTCGGTGCTGATCACGGTGCTGGCGGCGCTGGCCGTCTTCATGGCGGGAATCAACATTTTCGGCGGCTTCCTCGTCACGCGGCGGATGCTTGCCATGTTCCAGAAATCCTGAGACGGAGGCGACAATGGATTACGGATTTACCATTGCGGCCTACGTGGTCGCGGCTGTTCTTTTCATCCTGAGCCTCGGCGGCCTGAGCGGGCAGGAAAGCGCCAAGCGCGCGGTCTGGTACGGCATCGTGGGCATGGCGATCGCCGTGCTGGCGACATTGATCGGCCCCGGGGCCGGGCTGTGGTGGCTGTCGATCCTGCTGATCGCGGCCGGGTCGCTTGTCGGCTACCAGCTGGCCACGCGGGTGCAGATGACGCAGATGCCCGAACTGGTGGCGATCATGCACTCGCTCGTGGGGCTTGCCGCCGTCTTCGTGGGCTTCAACGCCGATATCGAGCTGGGCCGTGTCGCGGCGGCCTTCGGCGGGCAGGGCCTCGCCTTCCCGCGGCCCGAGGAGGTGACGCCCGAGGCGTCGGAATTCGCCAAGACGTTCTCGGGGTTCGCGGCCATCGTGGCCAAGAAGACCGGGGTCGAGGTCAGCATCCTGATGGTCGAGCTGGTGCTGGGCATCTGGATCGGCGCGGTGACTTTCACCGGCTCGGTCGTCGCCTACGGCAAGCTGGCCGGCAAGGTCGATTCGGCCGCCAAGAAACTGCCCGGCGGGCATGTCCTGAACGCGGGCGCTGTGGCGCTGTCGGTGATCTTCGCCGCGATGTACCTCGGCGGAGCGGGCAGCTGGACGCTGGTCCTGCTCACCATCCTGGCGCTTTTCATCGGCTATCACCTGATCATGGGAATCGGCGGCGCCGACATGCCGGTGGTGGTGTCGATGCTCAACAGCTACTCGGGCTGGGCGGCGGCGGCCATCGGCTTCAGCCTTGGCAATGACCTGCTGATCGTTGTCGGCGCGCTGGTTGGCTCCTCGGGGGCGATCCTGAGCTACATCATGTGCAAGGCGATGAACCGCTCGTTCATCAGCGTGATCCTCGGTGGCTTCGGCGGCGCGCAGGGCCCGGCGGCCGAGGTCGAGGGCGAGCAGGTCGCCATCGACGCCGACGGCGTGGCGCAGGCGCTCAACGAGGCCGACAGCATCATCATCGTGCCCGGTTACGGCATGGCGGTGGCGCAGGCGCAGCAGGCGGTCAGCGAACTGACCAACAAGCTGCGCGCCAAGGGCAAGGAAGTGCGGTTCGCCATCCACCCCGTCGCCGGGCGTCTGCCGGGCCACATGAACGTGCTGCTGGCCGAGGCCAAGGTGCCCTACGACATCGTGCTCGAGATGGACGAGATCAACGACGATTTCCCGGACACCGACGTGGTGATCGTCATCGGCTCGAACGATATCGTGAACCCGGCCGCGCAGGACGACCCTAACAGCCCGATCGCCGGGATGCCGGTGCTAGAGGTCTGGAAGGCCAAGAACGTCTTCGTCTCCAAGCGCGGGCAGGGCGCGGGGTATTCGGGTATCGAGAACCCGCTGTTCTTCAAGGAGAACACCCGCATGTTCTACGGCGACGCCAAGGACAGCGTGAGCAAGTTGCTGACGCTTGTCGATTGACGCGTACCGGCCAAATCAGTGTGAAAGGGCACCCGTTCGGGTGCCCTTTCCGGTTCAGACGCCGTGATGGCCGCCGCGCCGTGTTGCCCGAATGCAAGTATGCGCCGGGACACCTTGCGCACTGTTTCCTTCGCGGCATCGCGGCATAATCTGGCACCAAGACCCAACACCGCGTCGAAAGGCCCCACAATGGCACGCATCGAAGACCATCCTCTGCGCTACAGTCTGGCCAATGAACTGCACGCGCGCCCCTTCCCGTCGCTGACTGTGCCGACCACGGCGGCCTTCCTCGCGATCAAGCGCGTGAACAGTGCCGCGGGCCGGGACCGGGACGCGGACATGGCGCATCTCGTGGCGTTGCTGGACCGCTACGGCGCGCCGCACCCGCAACCTGGGGCCACGCATTTCTTCGGCAAGATCGGCCGGCACATGCTGAAATGGGAAAGCCATACCGAGATGGTGACTTACACCGCCTTCGCGGACGGGCTGAGTGCGCGGCCCTTCGACCCGACCGATTTCGAGGTATTCCCCGACGACTGGCTGAGCGAGGCGCCGGGCGCACGCATCACCTCGGCGCTGATCCGGGTCGCGCCGTGGCGCGACAAGGAGACGGTGCGCAAGGAAATCGCCGAGTGGTTCGTTCCCGAAAGCTTGGCGGTGGCGCGCGTGTTGGACGATGCTGCCGTGATCGCCGGGGATTTCCGCATCGATCCGGCGGGGCACCAGCGTTTCGCGGTGACGGTGGCGCCGCAGACCGGGCAGCGCCGGGTGGGGCGCGTCGTGCAGCGGCTGTGCGAGATCGAGACCTACAAGTCTATGTCCATGCTGGGCTTTTCCCGCGTGAAGGAGATGAACCCGCGGATGGGCGAACTCGACGAGCGGCTGAGCCACCTGATCGGGACGATGCCCGACAGCGCCACGCGTGCCGAGGACACGCTGGACGACCTGCTGGAGGTATCGGCCGAACTGGAGGGCATGGTGGCGCAATCCTCGTTCCGGTTCGGGGCGACGAAAGCCTACGAGCAGATCGTCAGGCAGCGCATCTCGGTGCTGCGTGAGGAAAGGTTCGAGGGGCGTCAGACGTTCTCGGAATTCATGATGCGCCGGTATGAGCCGGCGATGCGGACCGTGCTATCGACCAAGGAGCGGCTGGACGCCATGGCCGATCGCGCGATGCGCGCGGGCGACCTGTTGCGCACGCGCGTGGATGTGGAGCGCAGCGCGCAGAACCAAAAGCTGCTGGAAAGCATGAACCGCCGGGCGGATCTGCAACTGCGCCTGCAGCGCACGGTCGAGGGGCTGAGCGTTGTCGCGATCAGTTACTACGCCGTGTCGCTGGCGGGCTACCTGCTCTACCCGCTGAGCGAGGCGTTCGGCGTGGGCAAGGGGATGGTCACGGCGGCGGTGACGCTGCCGGTGGTGCTGGCCGTCTGGCTTGTCATCCGTCATGTCCGCAAGAAAATGGAATAGCCGCGGCGCCCCGCGTGGCGCGACGGCCGCAGTACCGGCGCGCCGTGTCGTGACCGGTTCCCGCGGCGGGGCGGATAGGGCATAATCGGGCCGGGGAGGAAACCGGACACCTTGTCGAAAGGGGGTTTCCATGACGTCGAACATTCCGGAAATCGGATTTCTGCCCACGAGCTGGCGGCGCGACCTGGACCTTTTCCTGGCCGAGCGCGCGCAGGGCATGAACGCCTACATGCTGAGCCGGAACAGGCTGGCCAGCGTGGCGCGGCTGGCGATGCTGAGTGACGCGGAACTGGCGGAACTGGGTCTTGCGCGCGAGGACATCCCGGCATTCGTTTTCGAGGACATCCTGCCCGGCTGACAGGCCGGGCGCGGTTGCGCTTGACACCGTCAGGCCCCGCCGCCAAGGCTTTGCCGCATGTTCGATCTGCGACCCGTGGGATATGTCATCGGCTTGATGGTCATGGCGCTGGGCCTGACGATGATCCTGCCGATGGTGGTGGACATCGCCGAGGGGCGCGGGCATTGGGCCGTGTTCGCCGAAAGCGCGATCCTGACGGTTCTGATCGGGGGGCTCGTGGCGCTCGCGTGCCGGAACGGCGTGCGCGCCGGGCTGAGCATTCGGCAGGCCTTCATCCTGACCACCGGGGTCTGGGCGGTCTTGCCGATTTTCGGAGCCTTGCCGTTCATGCTGGGGGCGACGAACGCGACCTTCACCGACGCTTTTTTCGAATCCATGTCCGGGCTGACGACCACGGGAACCACCATGTTCGTGGGGCTCGACGACCTGCCGAAAGGGATCTTGCTGTGGCGCAGCATCCTGCAATGGCTCGGGGGGCTGGGGATCGTCATCGTGGCATTGGTCTTCCTGCCCGTGATGCGCGTCGGTGGGATGCAGTTTTTCGTGTCCGAAGGCTTTGACACCTTTGGCAAGGTCCTGCCTCGGGCGGCGGATATCGCCAAGGGCGTGCTGAACATCTACCTTGCCCTGACGGTTGTGTGCATGCTGGCCTATCTGGTGCTCGGCCTGCCGGCTTTCGACGCAACCGCGCATGCGCTGACAACGGTCTCGACGGGCGGGTTTTCGACACGTGACGCGTCCTTCGCGGCGTTTCCCGGCCTGCCGCAATATGCCTGCGTCCTGTTCATGATTCTGGCCAGCCTGCCTTTCGTGCGCCTGATGCAGGCCGTCCGGGGCGATTTCGGGTCTTTTTTTCGTGACAGCCAGGGCCGAGCCTATATCCGCTGGATCATTTATGCCGTCGGCGCCGTTGCGCTCTACGAGTTTGCTCGGGCGGGACACCTCACCGAGGAGGGGTTCCGCGAACGGTTGTTCAACGTCGTGTCGATCTTTTCGGGCACCGGGTACGGGGATGGTGATATCACGGCCTGGGGGGCGGCGCCCTTTACCGTTCTCCTGATCGTCGGTGCCATCGGCGGTTGTACCGGGTCGACCGGATGTTCGATCAAGGTCTTCCGCTACCAGATCCTTTTCACCTCCATCTGGGTCCAGTCCAAGCGCATCTTCTTTCCGCACATCGTGAGCGTGATGCGGTATGGTGGCCGCAAGGTTGACAACGATGTGCTACACTCGGTCATGCTGCTGTTCACGGTGTACATTCTTGCGTTCGGAGTCTTCACCGTGACGCTTGAGCTGGTGGGCCTGTCATTCACGCAGGCCCTGACTGCCGCGTGGACGTCGATGTTCAATATTGGCCCGGCCTTCGGCCCGGATGTCGGCCCCACCGGCGCCGTTGACGCCTTTCCGGGGCTGGCGAAGTGGGTGATGATCCTTGCCATGCTGTTGGGCCGGCTTGAGGTCGTTTCGGTCCTCGTCTTGCTGATGCCGCTGTTCTGGCGGACCTGATCGGGTGCCCCCGGACCACTGTGTGTCCGGGGAACGGCAATTCCGTGCCTGTCCGGATCAGTACATGTCGTCGTAGGGGCTTGTCCCGACGATATAGGTGGGACAGCCCGGGCGGCGCGTGTTGATGATCACGAACCAGACGGTTTCACCGGGCCGGCCGGCGCGCGAATACTCGCATCCGCGCGGATGGGTCCACCACTGGCCCTGATGGCCCGGCGGCGGGGTGGCGACGGCCCGCGTGCCGGCACCGGTCGGGGGCTCCGGCGTGGTGCGGGTGTCGGCGGTCGCCGTTGCGGCGGCGCATGTCAGTACGGCGGCCATGACGGCCGATGGCAGAAATCCCTGCATTCCGATCGCTCCTGTTCGAGGGCATGAATGCCCGCGGTCTTGCCCCGCACCGCTATTGCCCGAGGGTGCGCCCGGGGGATTGAGACTTCGTTAAGGCAAGCGGGGCGCGCCGCGCCAGTTGCATCGGATTCGATCCAAACGGAGCGGCGCGCGGCGGGTCAGTCCCAGCAGCTGACAAGCACGGTCATGCCCTTGGCCTGCTCGGTCAGTGCCTCGGGCGAGACCTGGCCGACCTGCGACGTCGCGGCGGGCGAGATCCCGGCCTGCGCCAGCACCTCCTGCACGACCGCGGCATCGGCGGCGAGGCTGACATCCTCGGGCAGGCGGCGTTTGTCCCGCGTTTCGGGCAGAAGCATGCCCAGCACCGCCCCGCCGGCATCGAGCACCGGGCCACCGGCATCGCCCTCGAGGGCCGCCAGTTCGAGCCGTTTGCGGCTTTCGTCGCCATCGAGGTCGCGCAGGTCGGCCAGCTGCCCGAAAGTCAGCGTGGGCGCGCCGAGGACGCCGCCATAAGAATACCCGGCCACCGCCACCTCGGAGCGCAATCGGGGTACCGCTTGCTGGAACGCCGCGATGCTGAGCGGCGCGAGCGCCTGCACGGGTCGCAGCACCGCGATCCCGGCGGCGCTGTCCTCGGCGGCGACGCGGGCTTCGTATTCTTCCTCGATGGTGATGCGGGCGCAGCCCTGTACCGCGTCGGCCGTGGTCACGACGGTGCCCGCGCGATCGACGTAGAAGCCCGAGCGCGACAGCCGGGGCTTGCGCACGTCCAGCCCGGCGACGAGATCGACGCTCTGTTCCTTGCCGCTGCCGGCCGTCGGGTCGAGCGCGCCGTCCAGCCGGGTGAAACTTTCCTGCATCGCCCCGAGAAGGCGCGTGCGGCGCTCTTCGTCCCCGGCGGGCCAGACGAGGGTGAAGCCCTTGATCTCGCCTTGTTTCAGCCATGCTTGAGTGTGCGAGACGAACAGCGGCCCCTCGCCGATCAGGGTGAAGGTGTCGCCGTCGAGGGTGCGCGGACCGGCCCGCGGCACGATTTCGAGCGTCTGCATGACGTCGTAGAGCCCGGCAAGCGTGTTCTCGTCGCCGCGCTGGCTGATGAGAAGGACCCGCGCGTCGATGTCGCCGGTGGCGGTGTAATGGGCAAAGGGGGGCGCGTAGCGGTCGAAGGCCACGACCTCGGTGGGCAGCCTGATCGCGATTCCGGCGTCGTCGTCGCGGACGGTGCGCAGGCCCAGCCCGTCGAGCACGGCGTTGTACTGTTCGAGCAGTTCGGCCCTTTGCCGGGTGGTGAGAATGCCCGTCCCCTCGTAGCCGTTATCCTGCTGCCAGCGGCGCATGGCGGCGCGGGTGCCGCGCCCGAACGCCGCGTCGATCGCGCCGTCGTAGAAACCGGCCCATTTCAGGGCGGTCTGCAGTTCAAAGCGTTCATCGCGCGTCAGGAGTCGTTCGCTGGCACGCGCCTCGCGCCGGGTTTCGAGCGGGGGGTCGGCAAGCTCCTGCGTGCGCGACTCGTCGGCGGTGTCGGTTTCGGGAACCGCCGTCACGGGCCGGTCGAGCAGGTTGGCCCCGACGGGCCAGAACTGCCGCCTGTAGTCCCGGCTGCGGGCGATGTAGCTGTCGCCGGGAATGACCCCTTCGGCCCTGAGTACGCGGAGCACCTGCCGGGCGTCCTGCTCGCCGTAGGGGCCGAGCGCGATGGCGTAATAGCCCGAGCCCAGTGTGAACCCGTTGACGTCCTGCAGGTCACGCGCATAGCCGCGGGCGGCCTCCTGCGCCTCGGACAGGGTCGGTTGCGCCTCGATCTGGACCCAGACAGGCTGCTGCTGGGCGTGCGCCCCCGGTACGAATGCAAGCGCGGCCATTGCCACCACCAGAAAAAACCTTGTCATGCGCGTCCCTTCGCCCCTTGCGGTTCAAATCCCTTAACTGTGGTCACCTTTTAGCAAAAAAGGCGCTTTGTGCACCTGAAATTTGCACCGGCGCGCGATTGACCCTGACATGGGGGCGCCGTAGGTAAGGCGGCAATCGGATCGCAGGGCAGCCCGGGGGATCGCATGTCGGACAGTACCACCAAACCACGGAGTTTCCAGGAGGTGATCCTGCGTCTTCAGGCGTATTGGGCGCGGCAGGGCTGTGCGGTCATGCAGCCCTACGACATGGAGGTGGGCGCCGGCACGTTCCACCCGGCCACGACGCTGCGCAGCCTCGGGTCGAAACCGTGGGCGGCGGCCTATGTCCAGCCCTCGCGCCGGCCGACGGACGGCCGGTACGGCGAGAACCCGAACCGTCTGCAGCATTATTACCAGTACCAGGTCATCATCAAGCCCAGCCCGCCGGACCTGCAGGAGCTGTATCTCGGCTCGCTGGAGGCGATCGGCATCGACATGCGGATGCACGACATCCGATTTGTCGAGGATGACTGGGAAAGCCCCACGCTGGGCGCGTGGGGGCTGGGCTGGGAAGTCTGGTGCGACGGCATGGAGGTCAGCCAGTTCACCTATTTCCAGCAGGTCGGCGGACATGATTGCCGGCCCGTTTCGGGCGAGCTGACCTACGGGCTGGAGCGTCTGGCGATGTACGTGCTGGGCATCGACCACGTGATGGAAATGCCCTTCAACGACCCTGACGCGCCGATCCCGCTGGCCTACGGGGATGTGTTCCGCCAGACCGAGGAGGAATACAGCCGCTGGAATTTCGACGTTGCCAACACCGAGGTGCTGTTCAAGCAGTTCGAGGAGGCCGAGGCCGAATGCGAGGCGATCCTCGGCCATCCGCAGGCGGACCCGAGGACCGGGGCGCGGATCATCATGGCCCATCCCGCCTATGACCAGTGCATCAAGGCAAGCCACATCTTCAACCTGCTCGACGCGCGCGGCGTCATAAGCGTGACGGAGCGTCAGGCCTATATCGGCCGCGTGCGGGCGCTGGCCAAGAAATGCGCCGATGCCTTCGTGCAGACCGAAGCCGGGGGGGCCGCGGCGTGACCGGCAAGATACTCGGCGCGCTGATCCTCGTGACGGCCCTCGTGGCCGGGGTGTCGCTCTATTACCTGCAGGTGTACCATTTCTACGAAGAGGTGCCGGCAACCGGCCCGCGGGATGTGCAATTGACCGCGCGGGCAACCGGCCAACCCGAGCCACTGCCGCATCGCGCGTTCAGGGCGATCGACGCTGACAGTTCCCCGATCCGCTACCGCGCGTGTTTCGTGACCGACGCGCGTCTGCCGGTGCTGAGCGAAACCTACGTGCCCTACGACGCCGCCGAACCGCTGGTCGCGCCCGGCTGGTTCGACTGTTTCGACGCCGAGGCCGTCGGCGCCGCGCTGGAGGCGGGCACCGCGCGGGCGTTCCTGGGCGAGAAGGACATCGAATACGGCATTGACCGTATCGTGGCCATTACCGAAGACGGCCGGGGCTATGTCTGGCACCAGATCAACCATTGCGGCGAGGTCGTTTTCGACGGCCGGCCCGCGCCCGAGGATTGCCCCGAACCACCCGAAGGGTACTGATACAAATGCCTGACCTCTTGATCGAACTCTTTTCCGAGGAAATCCCGGCGCGGATGCAGGCCAAGGCGGCCGAGGAACTCAAGCAGCGAATGACCGACGGGCTGGTGGAGGCCGGCCTGACTTATGCCGGCGCCGCCGCCTTTGCCACGCCGCGGCGCCTGTCGCTGACTGTGCAGGGCCTGCCCGACAAGAGCCCCACCGTGCGCGAGGAACGCAAGGGCCCGCGCGTCGATGCGCCGGAAAAGGCGGTCGAGGGATTTCTGCGCGGCGCCGGGGTGGGCCGCGACGAGCTGGAGATCCGCGAGGAAAAGAAGGGCCGCGTCTATTTCGCCACCATCACGAGGCCGGGCCGCGCTGCCGACGAGATCGTGGCCGAGGTGCTGGAGCGGGTCATCCGGCAATTCCCGTGGGCCAAGTCGATGCGCTGGGGCACGGGCAGCCTGCGCTGGGTGCGGCCGCTGCATTCGATCCTGTGCATCCTGACCGACGATTCCGGCGAGGCGCGTGTCGTCCCGCTGGAGATCGACGGGATCAAGGCGGGCAACACCACCGAAGGGCACCGGTTCATGGGGGCGAGGCGTTTCGAGGTGGCATCCTTCGACGAGTACCGCGCGCGGCTCAAGCGCGACAAGGTCTTGCTCGACCCGGCCGAGCGCGCCGATCACATCTGGCAGGACGCGACCAACCTTGCCTTTGCCGCCGGGCTTGAGGTGGTCGAGGACCGCAGCCTGCTGGCCGAGG
Organism: Roseovarius sp.; assembly: GCA_031580875.1. Taxonomy (GTDB): domain Bacteria; phylum Pseudomonadota; class Alphaproteobacteria; order Rhodobacterales; family Rhodobacteraceae; genus Roseovarius. Next base: position 28,115 of record JAVLCJ010000005.1, on the reverse strand, counting down.
TGGCGGGTCTGGTGGAATGGCCCGTCGTGCTGATGGGCGAGATCGGCGAGGAGTTCCTCGACCTGCCGCCGGAGGTGCTGCAGACGTCGATGAAGGAGCATCAGAAGTTCTTTTCCGTGCGGAACCCCAAGACCGGCCGGATCGAGCGTTTCGTGACGGTGGCCAACATGGAAACCCCGGATCACGGTGCGACGATCCTCGCGGGGAACCAGAAGGTGCTGGCGGCCCGGCTGAGCGACGCCAAGTTCTTCTGGGAGAACGATCTGCGCATCGCCCGTGCCGGCATGGACGCTTGGCTGGAACGGCTGGAGACCGTCACCTTCGAGCGGCAACTGGGTAGCCAGGCCGCGCGGGTGGCCCGGATCGCCGCCCTCGCGCGCGAGATCGCGTCCGCCGTGGGGGCCGATCCCGACGCCGCGGAGAAGGCGGCGCGGGTGGCCAAGGCCGACCTGAGTTCGGAAATGGTGGGCGAATTCCCCGAGCTTCAGGGCGTGATGGGGCGCTACTATGCCGAGGCCGCGGGCCTGCCGGCCGATGTGGCGGCCGCGTGCGAGGAACACTACGCGCCGATGGGGCCGTCGGACGCGGTGCCCGGCGCGCCGGTTTCGGTGGCGGTGGCGCTGGCCGACAAGATCGACACGCTGACCGGGTTCTGGGCGATCGACGAGAAGCCCACCGGGTCCAAGGACCCGTTCGCGCTGCGCCGCGCGGCGCTGGGGGTGATACGGATCGTGGTGGACGGGCAGTACCGCCTGAAACTGGACAGTTTCATCGACAGCCAGCTTTTGCGCCACAAGATCGCGCTGAACCGCAAGAAGGCCAGCGAGGGCGAGATCGACACGCTGGAGGAGATCCTCGACGAGATTGGCGATCGCGGCGTGTTCGGCGCGGCGTGGCGCGCGGTGATCGACGGGCTGCAGCACCGCGAGGCCGCCCCCGACACCGGCGATGGCAGTCTGCTGCGTACGGTCGGCGACGCGGTGCCCGACCTGTCCACCGACCTGCTGGCATTCTTCCATGACCGGCTCAAGGTTTATCTGCGCGACCGTGGCGTGCGTCACGACGTGATCGATGCCTGTCTGACGCTTGACGGCGGGGACGACCTGTCGATGATCGTGGCGCGGGCACGGGCGCTGGGCGACGTTCTTGCCACGGAAGAGGGCGAGAACCTGTTGCAGGGCTTCAAGCGGGCCAACAACATCCTGCGGCAGGCCGAGGAGAAGGACGGGGTGGAATATTCCTTCGGCGCCAATCCCAAATATGCCGAGACCGACGAGGAACGGGCCCTTTTCGCGGCGCTGGACGCGGCCGAGGCCGAGATCGGGCGCGCCATCAAGGCCGAGGAGTTCGCGGCCGCGATGGGGGCGATGGCCGCCCTGCGCGCGCCCATCGACGCCTTTTTCGAGGCGGTGCAGATCAATACCGACAACGAGATCGTGCGGCGTAACCGGTTGAACCTGCTGAACCGCATACGCGGGATCTGCCTGCAGGCGGCCGATCTGTCACGGGTGGAGGGCTGAGCGGACAACCGGCATGGCGCGCGGGGGTCAGCGAGCCCTTGCGTTAGCGCGCACGGCGCTTATGCTGCGCTCACGAAAAGCAGGTGCCGCAGTGCAGAAAAACGATCCCGACTTCACCCTCATCACGCCCGATGCGCCGATGGCCACGCAAACGCATGGCGGCCGGGCCAAGTGCCTTCAGCGTCTGGTGCGCCTTGATCTGCCCGTGCCGCGGACGATGGCATTGTCGTTTGCCGCGGTGCATCGCCTCGCCGCCGGTGAGACGCCCGACATGGCGCGCGTGCTTGCACCGTTCGGTGACTCGCCGCTGTTGTGCGTGCGCCCGTCGTCCGAGGATCCGGATTGGGGCGGGCCGAGCGCGATCCTCAATATCGGGATGAACGACGCGCTTTACGTGGAAATGTCCGAACGCGTCGGCAAGCAGGCGGCGGCCGGGCTTTACCTGCGATTCGTGCAGGCTTACGCGGTGCATGTGGCGCGGCTGGACCCGGACCTGTTCGACGACGTGTCGGATGACGCCGTCGAGGGGCTGGGCGAGGCGCTGGCCGCCTACGAAGAGGAAACCGAGGAAGCCTTCCCGCAGTCGCCCGAACTGCAGCTTCTAGAGGTTCTGCGCTCGATGGCGCGGGCATGGGAAGGCACGACCGCGCGCCTTTTGCGGCAGGCCAAGGGCGCGCCGGCCGATGCCGGGCTGGGGCTGGTGGTGCAGGAACTGGCGCTCGGGCTGGGCCGCGGCGAGTGCGGTTCCGGGGTCATGCAGCTGGTCAACAGCCAGACGGGCGCGCGCCAGATCACCGGCCGCTACCTGAGCCAGAGCCAGGGGCGCGAAGCCCTGAGCGGCGGGCGCGACTCGCTTTACCTTCAACGTGATCCGCGTGGCCCGTCGCTGGAGGAACTGGCGCCTGAGGCGTTCGAGCAGCTCAAGGCGCATACTGCGCTGATGCGCGAGAAACTGCGCGAGGAGATGCAGACCGAGTTCACCATAGAGGACGGGCGGGTCTACGTGCTCGACGGGTTGCGGGTGCCGCGCAACGCCCGCGCGGCGGTGGCCATCGCCGTGCATCTGGCCGAGGACGGGATCATCCCGCGCGAGGAAGCGCTGATGCGGATCGAGCCGCGCGCGCTGAACGAATTGCTGCACCGTCAGGTCGATCCGGAAGCGCCGCGCGAGATCCTTGGCCGGGGGATCGCGGCCAGCCCCGGCGCGGCCTCGGGGCGGATCGTGTTCAATGCTGCCGATGCACAGGCCAGCGAGTCGCGCGGGGAGCCCTGCATTCTGGTGCGGCGTGAAACCAGCCCCGAAGACATTCGCGGGATGCATGCGGCGGCCGGCGTGCTGACCGAACGCGGCGGCATGACTAGCCACGCCGCGGTGATCGGACGGGGCATCGGCCTGCCATGTGTCGTCGGCGCGTCCGGGATCCGGTTCCAGACGCGCAAGCGGCAACTCACCATGCCCGACGGGCAGGTGTTCCGCGAAGGCGACAGGATCACCATCGACGGCACGAACGGCGATGTCCTCGTCGGGTCCACCCCGCTGCTGGAGGCGGCGCGCGACGAATCGCTGAAAACGCTGATGAGCTGGGCGGACGACATCCGCGATATCGCCGTTCGGGCCAATGCCGACACGCCTGCCGACGCCGAGGTCGCGCGCAATTTCAGGGCACAGGGAATCGGCCTGTGCCGGACCGAGCACATGTTCTTCGAGCCCGATCGCCTGACGGTGATGCGCGAGATGATCTTTGCCGACAGCGGGGAGGACCGCGCGGCCGCGCTGGAGATGCTGTTGCCGATGCAGCGTGCGGATTTCACCGATCTTTTCCGCATCATGCAGGGCCAGCCTGTCTGCATCCGTCTGTTCGACCCGCCGCTGCACGAGTTCCTGCCGACGGATCGCGCCGGCCACCTGCAACTGGCCGAGGCGCTGGACCTGCCGTTCTCGGACGTGACGCGACGCGTGGAGTCGCTGACCGAGTACAACCCGATGCTGGGGATGCGGGGCGTGCGGCTGGGAATCACGGTGCCCGAAATATACGACATGCAGGCGCGGGCGATCTTCGAGGCGACGCTGGAGGCCAGCCGCGAGGGCGCGCCGGTGGTCCCCGAGATCATGATCCCGCTGGTGAGCGCGCGGCGCGAGGTCGAGCTGGTGAAGGCACGGATCGATGCGGTCGCCACCGCCGTGCGCGGCGAGACGGGGCAGGAATTCACCTATCGCCTTGGCGTCATGGTCGAGACACCGCGCGCCGCGTTGCGCGCGGGCGAGATCGCGCCGCTGGTCGCGTTCCTCAGCTTCGGGACGAACGACCTGACGCAGATGACATACGGCCTGTCGCGCGACGATGCCGGCCGGTTCATGTCGACCTACGTGCAGCAGGAAGTGTTCTCGGAGGATCCGTTTCACACCCTCGACACGGAGGGCGTGGGCGAGTTGCTGGAGGTCGGCGTGGCGCGGGCGCGGCGTGCCAACCCGGGCATCGTGCTGTCGATCTGCGGTGAACACGGGGGCAATCCCGAATCAATCGCCTTCTGCCGCGATGCCGGGTTCGATTACGTTTCATGTTCGCCATTCCGGGTGCCCGTGGCGCGGCTTGCGGCGGCGCAACTGGCCGTCAAACACAAGATCGGCTGACATGGCGCGCCCGCGCCACAAGATGCGTTGCGCCGCTGGGGCCGATTTTTGCGCGGATTCGGGCTATTTGCCGCTTGACAGCGCCGGGGTGGACGCGAACGGCCTGATCCTGTAAGAGCCCGGGATGCCGCGGGGGGCTGCCCCGCGCCACCGTGGGGGACCTATGATGTTGCGACTTGCCCTGGCATGCCTGCTGGCAATGAGCGGTGCCGCATTGGCGGACACGCCATTGCAGAACCTTCTGGACCGCGAGCGCGCGCGGCTGAGCGCCATTCCCGACGCGCGGCTGTCGTCTTTTCTCGAACGTGCCGAACACGATGTCGAATATGACCGCGACTGGCTGGCGCGGGTCGATGCCGTTCGCGGCGGGCAGGAATGGCAATGCCTTGCCGAGGCGCTCTACTTCGAGGCGCGGGGCGAGACCGTGAAGGGCCAGTTCGCCGTTGCCGAAGTGATCCTGAACAGGGTGGACAGCCCCGAGTTTCCCGATACCGTCTGCGGCGTCGTCAACCAGGGGACGGGCCGCAAGTATGCTTGCCAGTTCACCTACACGTGCGACGGGCACGAGGAGGTGATCGCCGAAAAGCGCGCTTTCGAGCGTGTCGGCAAGGTGGCGCACGTGATGGCGAAAGGCGCCGAACGCCGCCTGACGAATGGTGCGACGCACTACCATACATCGGCCGTCTCGCCGCGCTGGTCGCGCACCTTCACCCGCACCGCGACCATCGGGGTACATCATTTCTACAGGATGCCGACGCGCCTTTCGAGCAATTGAGCCCGACGCGCTGAAAACGCCGGCCGGCCCCGATAATCGCGGTTGACTTGACCGCGCGCACCGGTAAAAGACGGGCTCAAACGAATTTCACGGGCGACCGCGTGGCGCCCGGTGCAGGAGACTAAAAAATGGCGAAGCCGACGACCATCAAGATCCGTCTTAACTCGACAGCGGGCACGGGCCATTTCTACGTGACCAAGAAGAATGCGCGGACGATGACCGAGAAGATGACGATCAAGAAATACGATCCGGTCGCCCGCAAGCACGTGGAGTACAAGGAAGGCAAGATCAAGTAAGCCCTCCGCCGATCCGGTGTCATGTGGCCGCGCCGTCAAGGCGCGGCCTTTTCGTGTTCGGGCCTGATGCAGTGGGCCGGATGGGACGGCGTGGCCCGAGCACGTGTGCCCGTGGCGAGAACCGGGGTGACACGGCTGCATCGATGTCTGGTCGGTCGTGTATGGCCATGCTGCGCGATACGGCGTCTCGAAGCCCCGGCGTGTGTGCTGGCGCACCGTTCTCACGTGGTCTCAACAATAGGTGACCGTCGGCGCGGTTACACCGTGTCTGACTTTTGATTACCTCGGGCGTGACCGAAATCAAAGGAGGGTCACATGACTGCTGAATACAAGGTTGAAGCGAACCCCGTGAGCGACGAACAAGCCGAGGGCCTTGCAAAGGACCTGCTGGACGGCACCCGCGCGAAGCTGGGTTTCGTGCCGAACATGTACCGTGGCATGGCCGTTAATCCCGGGCTTCTGTCCACCTACCTGCATGGCTACGAGCATTTTCGGGAGCAGGCCAATTTCACTCCGCCAGAGCAAGAGGTCGTGTTCCTGACCGTCTCGCTTGGCAATGGGTGTGATTATTGCACGGCGGCACATTCGATGCTGGCGAGCAATGTTTCCAAGCTGGACGACGAACACACGCAGGCACTGCGCGATGGCAAGCCGCTTGCGGATGCAAGGCTGGAGGCGCTGCGCAAGTTCACCCATCACATGTGGGAGACGCGCGGCCTGCCGACCAGGGCCGAGGCGGAGGCATTCAAGGCGGCGGGATATTCCGATGTTCACGTGCTGGAGATTATCCTGGCCATGGCGGTCAAGACGATCAGCAACTATGCCAACCACGTGAACCAGCCCGAGACGGACGAGGTTTTCGCCCCCTTCGCCGTCGGCCTGCCCGTCGTGGCGGCCTGATCTCGGTCACTCGTCGGCTTGGCTGTGGTCTGACGCGCAGAAAAGGTCGTAAACCACTTCGAGGATACGGCGCGGCCTGTCATCGGCAAGGCGATAATAGATCGTCTTGCCCTCCCGCCGGGTTTCGACCAGCCCTTCGAGGCGCAGCCGCGACAATTGTTGTGACACGGCGGCCTGGCGGGCGGATAGAAGCTGCTCAAGCTCGGTGACGGATTTTTCGCCGGTGACGAGGTGACAAAGGATCATCAGGCGCCCCTCGTGGCTGACCGCCTTGAGGAAATTGGCCGCCTCGGTGGCGTTGTCGACCATGCGGTCCATCTCGTGCGGATCGAGATTATCATCAATCACGGGAAGGGGCATCGGCTGTCGGTTCCGTCGGAATGTTGCATTCCGTGTAAGGAATTTTGGCGACCGATGCAAAACCGTTGTCGTATTTTCGGCGTCTTGTGTCCTGCCTGCACGACAAGACGCCGCACGGACGCGACAAATTGGCGGGGGTGCCCTTGCAGCCCCCCGTACGCACCACTAAGACTCCGGCATCACCTGATCGCCGAAGATCGGACAACGCAAGCAGGCAGGCGCACATGACAGACCCATTCGAGACCTACATGAACACGCTCGTCCCCATGGTGGTCGAGCAGACCAGCCGCGGCGAACGCGCCTACGACATTTTCTCGCGCCTGCTGAAGGAACGGATCATTTTCGTCAACGGCCCGGTGCATGACGGCATGTCGAGCCTTATCGTGGCGCAGTTGCTCCATCTCGAGGCGGAAAACCCGTCGAAGGAAATCAGCATGTACATCAACAGCCCCGGCGGCGTGGTGACCAGCGGGCTTTCGATCTATGACACCATGCAGTACATCAAGCCAAAGGTGAGCACCCTGGTCATCGGGCAGGCGGCGAGCATGGGATCGCTTCTGCTGACCGCGGGCGAGAAGGGGATGCGCTTTTCGCTGCCCAACAGCCGTATCATGGTTCACCAGCCCTCGGGCGGATACCAGGGGCAGGCGACCGACATCATGATCCACGCCGAGGAAACACTTAAGCTCAAGCGGCGACTGAACGAGATATACGTAAGGCACACCGGCCAGACCCTGAAGAAGGTGGAGGACGCGCTGGAGCGGGACAATTTCATGTCCCCCGAGGACTCGAAAGACTGGGGGCTGATCGACGAGATCGTGACCAGCCGCACCAAGGATGACGGGGACGACGACAAGTAACAGCGGTCCCGACGGGCCGGAATGCCCGTGAATTTTGGCGTTGTGGTGGCTTCGCACCTGTCCTAAGCTGGCCGGGACAAGTGCGGTACAGAGCCGAAATCGGCCGGCGCGAATGGCACAGGGTCCGAAAGGTACGAGATGTCGAACAATTCTGGTGGCGACAGCAAAAACACCCTCTACTGCAGTTTCTGCGGCAAGAGTCAGCACGAGGTGCGAAAGCTGATTGCCGGGCCGACCGTGTTCATTTGCGACGAATGCGTCGAGCTGTGCATGGACATCATCCGCGAGGAGACGAAGAGCGCCGGCCTGAAATCAAGCGAAGGCGTGCCAACCCCACACGAGATCTGCGAGGTGCTCGACGATTACGTGATCGGGCAGGCGATGGCCAAGCGCGTGCTCAGCGTGGCAGTCCACAACCATTACAAGCGGCTCGACAATTCCGGCAAGAGCGATATCGAACTGCAGAAATCGAATATCCTGCTGATCGGTCCGACCGGCTGCGGCAAGACGCTACTGGCGCAGACGCTGGCGCGCATTCTCGACGTGCCGTTCACGATGGCGGATGCCACAACGCTGACCGAAGCCGGATACGTGGGCGAGGATGTGGAAAACATCATCCTCAAGCTGCTGCAGGCGAGCGAGTACAACGTCGAACGGGCGCAGCGCGGCATCGTCTACATCGACGAGATAGACAAGATCACTCGGAAATCCGAGAATCCGTCGATCACGCGCGACGTGTCGGGCGAGGGGGTGCAGCAGGCGCTTCTGAAAATGATGGAAGGCACCGTCGCCAGCGTGCCGCCGCAGGGCGGGCGCAAGCATCCTCAGCAGGAATTCCTGCAGGTGGACACGACGAATATCCTGTTCATCGTTGGCGGCGCCTTCGCCGGGCTCGACAAGATCATCGCGCAACGCGGCAAGGGCTCAGCCATGGGTTTCGGCGCGGATGTACGTGACGACGAGGAACGTGGCGTCGGCGAGGTCCTGACCGGGCTTGAACCCGAGGACCTTCTGAAGTTCGGGCTCATCCCGGAATTCGTGGGTCGCCTGCCCGTCCTCGCGACGCTGGAGGATCTTGACGAAGATGCGCTTGTCATCATCCTGACGCAGCCAAAGAACGCGCTGGTCAAGCAATACCAGCGGCTGTTCGAACTGGAAAATGTGCAGTTGACGTTCACTGAGGATGCTCTCAAGGCAATCGCGCGGCGCGCGATCGAGCGCAAGACGGGCGCGCGCGGGCTGCGTTCCATTCTCGAGGATATCCTGCTCGACACGATGTTCGAATTGCCGGGCATGAACGACGTCGAGGAGGTTGTCGTGAACGAGGAGGCCGTCACGTCTGATGCCGCGCCGCTGATGATCTATGCCGACCATAAGAGGGAAGGAACCAGCGCGGGATGATCCGGGCATGACGGCTGGACACGGGCTTCGGGACCGGCGCTGGTGGCGTCGGTCCTTTTTCTTGGGGCGATATCGGGCGTCGGGTCGCCGAATCCTCGCACAGCAGGCTGGACCTTTCCCGCCGATTGCGCCATATCGGGAACATATCACGCCGGAGGTTCCGATGAGCATTCTCAACACGCTTCTGCGCGCCGTCACATGGTGGCACGGTCAGACGCTCAACACGCAGATATACACGTGGCGCAAGGGAGTGCGCGTGGGCGAGGACGAGCAGGGCAACGTGTTCTACCGTGATCGCGAGGGCAAACGCCGCTGGGTCATCTACAACGGCGAAGCCGAGGCCAGCCGCGTGAGCCCTGACTGGCATGGCTGGCTGCATCACACGTACAAGGAACCGCCAACAGATCGCCCGCTTTCCCACAAGAAGTGGGAAAAGCCGCACGAGGAGAACCTGACAGGCACGGCGCTGGCCTATGCGCCGGCCGGGTCGATTCGCCGGGAGACCCCGACGGAGCGGCGCGATTACGAGGCGTGGACCCCGGAATAGGGCGGGACGATGTCGGAAAACACCGCAGAAGTATTGGTCGGCGGGGCCGTGCTGGCCGTCGCCGTAGGTTTCCTCGTCTACGCGGGGCAGACGACCGGTTTCACCGCCGGTGCGAGGTCGGCCTATGAACTGACCGCCAGTTTCCGGGCCGCCGACGGGGTGTCGGTTGGCACGGATGTGCGCCTTGCCGGCGTGAAGGTGGGCCGGGTCACCGAGATCGGGCTTGATCCGCAGACCTATCGGGCGGCGACGACCTTTACCGTCGAGGACGGTATCGAAGTTCCCGACGACAGCGCGGTTGCCATCTCCTCGGAAGGGCTGCTGGGGGGCAATTACGTTGAAATCCTGCCCGGCGGATCGCCTTTCTATTTCGAACCGGGCGACGAGATCGAGTTCACGCAAGGCTCCGTCAGTCTTGTTTCGCTTCTGATGAAATTCGTCGCGGGCGAGGGCGAGGAAAGCGCCGAATGAGACGGGCGCTGGCCGTCGCGCTGCTGACCGTGCTGGCCGGTCCGGGTATCGCCAAGACCGAAACGGTGACGCGCGGCGCGGGCGCCGTGTTGCGCGGATTGGACAAGGTCGACGGGACCATCACGGATGTCACGCTGGACACTGGCGGGGCCGGGCAGGTGGGTCGCCTGACGCTTGAACTGGGCGAGTGCCGGTATCCGAAGGGCGATGCGGCGCGTGATGCCTACGCTTACCTGACAATCCGTGACACGGCGTCGGGCGACGTTTTTTTTGCAGGGTGGATGATCGCCTCGTCGCCCGCGCTGAATGCGCTGGAACACCCGCGTTACGACGTCTGGGTGCTACGCTGTACCACCAACTGAGGATCCGTGCAGAGCGGCTCGGCGTTGATTGACGCCGGGATTTCCAGGGCCTCGGCCAACCGCGCGCGGTAATCCGCCCGGCTGATTTCCAGCGCGCCGAGGCTTTGCAGGTGCGGCGTGATGAATTGGGTGTCGAATAGCATGAATCCACAGCGCCGCAGATGATCGACAAGGTGCGCCAACGCCAGTTTCGACGCGTCGGTGCGTCGCGAAAACATGCTTTCTCCAAAGAACGCGCCGCCGATCGCGACACCGTAGACACCGCCGACCATTTGCCCGTCCTGCCAGATTTCCAGTGAATGGGCGTGGCCCATGGCATGCAGGGCAAGGTAAAGGTCACGGATTTCGTCGTTGATCCACGTCTCGTCGCGGTCGGCGCAGCCATCCACGACTCCTGCGAAATCGCGGTTCAGCGTAGCCGTGTAGCCGCCTTTCCGCATCCGGCGCGCCAGCGACCGGGAAATGTGGAACCCGTCAAGCGGCAGGATACCGCGACGGCGTGGGTCGACCCAGAAAACCTCGGGGGCATCGCGGCTTTCCGCCATTGGAAAAATGCCCGCCGCGTAGGCCCGCAGGAGCATCTCCGGCCCGAGGGTGAAGCCCTCGTCTTTCATCGGCGGCCCACGGGCCGTGCCCGGGTCATCCCTGGAACTGGGTTTCTAGCCATTGCTCGAGCCAGTGGATGCTGTAGTTGCCACTGAGAATGTCGTCTTCCTGCAGGAGCGCGTGGAAGAGCGGCACGGTCGTTTCCACGCCATCGACAATCAGTTCACCCAAGGCACGGTTAAGACGCGTGAGCGCGCCGCGCCGGTCGCGTCCGTGCACGATCAGCTTGCCGATGAGGCTGTCGTAGTAAGGGGGGATGGAATAGCCATCGTAGAGGGCGGAATCCATGCGTACGCCAAGCCCGCCCGGCGCGTGGAACTGCGTGATCCGCCCGGGGCGGGGGGCGAATTCGGGCAGTTTCTCGGCGTTGATGCGGACCTCGATGGCGTGCCCGTTGATCTCCAGATCCTCCTGCGCGAAGGACATCGGGTGCCCCTCGGCCACGCGGATCTGCTCCTGCACGAGGTCGATGCCGAAGATGGCTTCGGTCACCGGATGTTCCACCTGAAGGCGGGTGTTCATCTCGATGAAGTAGAATTCGCCCTTTTCGTAGAGGAATTCGATCGTGCCCGCGCCCGCGTAATTGATCGTGGCCACGGCATCGGCGCAAATCCGGCCGATGCGGTCGCGCTCCTCGGCCGATATGGAGGGGCCCGGGGCTTCCTCGAGCACTTTCTGGTGGCGCCGTTGAAGCGAACAGTCCCGCTCGCCCAGGTGCACGGCGCGGCCCTTGCCGTCACCGAAGACCTGTATCTCGATATGGCGCGGCGTGGTGAGGTATTTCTCGATATAGACCTCGTCGTTGCCAAAGGCCGCCTTGGCCTCGGAACGGGCTGTCATGAAGGCGCGCTCCAGCTCGGCGGCATCCTGTGCCACCTTCATGCCGCGCCCGCCGCCGCCGGCCGTCGCCTTGACGATGACCGGATAGCCGATATCGACACAAAGTTTCTTGGCCGCGGCCAGATCGGCCACGCCCCCTTCGGATCCCGGTACACAGGGCACGCCGAGATCCTTCATGGTGTCCTTGGCGGTGATCTTGTCGCCCATGACGCGGATATGTTCCGCCGTCGGGCCGATGAAGGTCAGTCCGTGATCCTCGACGATCTGGACGAAATTCGCATTCTCGGACAGGAAGCCGTAGCCGGGATGGATGGCCTGTGCGCCCGTGACCTCGCAGGCGGCGATGACCGACGGTATGGACAGGTAGCTGTCGGTGCTGGGCGGCGGGCCGATGCAGACGGATTCGTCGGCCATGCGCACGTGCATGGCATCGGCATCGGCCGTCGAATGGACCGCGACGGAAGCGATGCCCATTTCGCGCGCCGCGCGAATGACGCGCAGGGCGATTTCGCCCCTGTTGGCCACGAGTATCTTGTCGAACATGTGCGCGCGCCTCACTCGATGATCATCAACGGCGCACCGAATTCGACCGCGGCGCCATCCTCGACAAGGATGCGCTTGACGGTGCCCGCGCGCGGTGCCGGAATGTGGTTCATAGTTTTCATGGCTTCGACGATCAGCAGGGTGTCGCCTTCGGCCACCTGTTCGCCCACGCTGACGAAGGCAGGCGCGCCAGGTTCGGCCTGCATGTAGACGGTGCCCACCATCGGCGACGTGACGGCGCCGGGATGGTTGGCCGGATCCTCGACCTGCGTTTCGGCGGGGGCCGGGGCGGTGGCCTGTCCCGACGGCGCGGGCGCCGGTGCCGCGACGGGGGCCGGGGCGGCCGGCGCGGGCGCGGGCTCCTGTCGGCGGCTCACCCGCACGTTCAGGCTGTCGTTTTCGCCGTAGTCGCGCTTGACCTGAAGTTCGGTCAGGTCATTGTCATTGAGCAGTTCGGCAAGTGCCTTGATGAAGGCGACGTCCGTGTCATGTGTCTTGTCCGGCATCAGGTTCCTCGAAAGGTTGCGAGAGCCGTCGGGCCGACGCCTCGCGTTTGCTTTGGCGCCGCTTATATTCGATGCGCTCTTGTTAGAAAAGCGCGCATTGGCGGCTTGGACGCGCCTTGGCCGCGCATTCCGCGCGCATTTCGTGATTTTGACTGGCGCAGGCAGCGCGGGGTGCGCCGGCGCGTCACATCCCGAGCGCTTCCTTGTACATCTCGAGGACGGCCTCCTGTTCGGCGACCTCGTCCTTGTCACGCTTGCGCAGGGCGATCAGCGACCGCAGCGCGCGCTGGTCGTAGCCGCGCGACTTGCTTTCGGCATAGACCTCCTTCACCTGTTCGGCGATGTCCTTCTTCTCGGCTTCTAGCCGCTCGATACGTTCCACGAATTGCCGCAGCTCATCGGCCGTCACGCGGTAATTGGAATCCGAAGGCGTGTCGTTCATGTGTTTCCTCCAGTGAATGGGCCGCTTGCGTATCGCCCCACGGCCATCACTGCAAGGCGCTTTGGCGCGAATTTCCCGCGGTGCCACATTGCACGGGGGGGTGGTTTCCGCTAGGCGCTGCCGGACGGTCGGCAAGCGGAGGCTGCGTGATGGAGATACTGATTTGGCTTGGGGCAATCGTTTCGCTTGCCGGTCTTGCTGGACTTGTCTGGTGCATCGTGAAGGTCTGGCACACCCGCAGGTCAGGAGCAAGCGACGAGCACCTGCGCGAGACGGTCCGCCGCGTGGTGCCGATCAATACCGGCGCGCTTTTCCTGTCGGTCGCGGGGCTGATGATGGTGGTCATCGGGATCCTACTGGCCTGACTGGGCCGGGCGGCCGAAGAACCCTTCGCCGTTCTTGAACATCTCCTCGATCAGTGGCGCGGGACGCCAGAGCGCATCGGACAGGTCCGCGAGAGTTTTCATGTCGGTCAACAGGCGCAACATGCCAGCTTGATCTGCGCGCAGAAGCGGGCCGCCCCGCTCACGCGCGAAGCCGTAGCCCTTGACCATCACCACATCGAGATCCGAGGCACGCTGCACGGCGCCGGCTTCGAGAAGGCGCGCGGCCGCGTTGGCGAGCGCCGCTTGCAGGGCGCAGGCGGCGCCGATGTCGCCGAGCGCGGCCGGCAGTCGCGTTTCCGGCCGTGGCAGGTCGGGCCGCGGCCGCGCGCCGTCGGCGCCGTACTGGTAGAACCCGTACCCGCCTGCCTGGCCCGTGCTGCCCTCGGCCAAAAGACGGTCGAGCAGGGGTAGGCCCTCGGCCGTGCCGGACCCCGGTGACACGAGCCGCGCGCGCACGCGATCCAGCCCCTCGGCATCAATCAGGCGGAATGGCCCCTGCGCGAAGCCAAGATCGCGGGCCGCCTGATCCACCGCGTAGGGGCTCATGCCGGCCTCGGCCAGCACCAGCGCGCCCCGATAGAGCGCATCGGCCATCGCGTGACCCGCACTACCCGTGCCCGCCGCGCACCTGACGACGGTGCGCCCCAGGCCGGAAAACATCCGGGCCAAAGCGGCGACCTTGACCTGTGCGATCGTTTCGCCAGCGCAGATCTCGACGAGCCGCGACCGATGCGCGGGCCTGTAGACGCGGCAGCCCGGCGTCGCGGTGCCGTCACCGTCGAGGGTGGCCCAGAACGCGCCCTCCTTGAGCGCGGGCATGTCGCCGCCCATCACGGTGCCGCCGCAATCGAAAACGACGTCGGCCCCTTCGAGCGCCTTATAATCGGTTCGGATGCCCAAGCGGGCCAGGCGCTCGTCGCGTTGCTCGGACGGCAGGCGCCCCCGGCTGACGGCACCGTCGTAGATGCGGCGTATGCGGGCCATGACCGTGTCGCGGGCGGTGTCGTCGGGCAGGGCGATCTGTACCTTGCGCGCGCCGTCGAGCAGCGCGACCGCGAATTCCGGCAGAATCGTGGTGCTGCCCACGAGCACGACACGGCGCAGCAGCGGGGCATCGGGGGCCGACATTTCCGGCATGTCGGCCGCACGGCGTTCGGCTGCGAAAATGTGCCTGAGGCCCCGTGACGAGGATGACGTCAGGCGATCTTTGAACAGGGCCGACTCGAAATCGAGCCCGCGTTCATACGGGAAGATTTGCGCGGCCTCGACGCAGCGCACGATGTCGCGCTCCGCGCCGTCGCGATCGTTCAGGCGTTCGAACGCGGCGGCCACGGCTTCCCTGTAAGCTTCCGGGTCGGACAGGCCCTGCACGCGGTCCGCGGGCCGGTGCCAGTGGCCGGTTTCGGCCATCGACGCGGCCATTCCTGCCGCAGCGTCGAGCGGATCGTCCTCGGTCAGGGTGTCGACGAAGCCCCGCATCCGGCCCTCGGTGATATCGACAACGCGCCCCGACAGCATGATGTCGAGGGCGGTTTGCGCGCCCACCAGCCGGGGCGCGCGTTGTGTCGTTCCGCCGCACGGGATCAGGCCAAGCGCGACTTCGGGCAGCGCGCCCCGTGTTCCCTTCCGCGCGACGCGGGCATGGGCCGCGAGCGCCAGTTCGAAACCGGCCCCGAGCGCTGCGCCGCGCAAGGCGGCAACAATCGGTTTCGCGGCGCTCTCGATGGCGCGGCAGATGTCGGACACCCACGGCGTGGCGAGCCTGCCGTCGTACTCGGTGATATCGACGCCGGAACAGAAGCTGCCCCCTGCACCGCGCAGCACGATCGCCGCCACGTCGTCATCGCCGAGCGCTTCCTGCAGACGGGTTTTCAGCGCGGCACGCAGGGACGGAGCCAAGGCATTCGCGGTCGGTCGGTTCAGCGTCAGTATGGCGATGTCACCGCGCCGTTCATAGCCCACTTCGGACACGCAAACCTCCCGCGAAAGCAACCTTTGCCGGCAATTACTACGAAGAATTGCCAGTTACGCAAGCACGGGAACGATACGCTCGCCGTGGCCGTTATACCGGCACGTTGTCGAATTGTGCCTCGATCGCCTCGGCCAGCAATTCCTCGTCGAGGTCCTGAACGGCGCAGGGCACCTTTTGGCCGGCCTCTTCCATGCGCTCGATCAAGCGGCGCAGCGCCGGGTGGTGCACGTGACGTGTCGCGCCATCCGACGCCTCGATCATCTCGATCAATCGGTCCAGTTCGCTTTTCAGGTCTGTCATCGGTCGCCTCCGGGTCGCAGCATGATCGGTGTGCCCGCCTCCGGTGAAAGCGGGCGCGGATCGTGCATCAGGGTCATGTCGCACAGTTGCGGCACAGCGGGGTATCGGGGAGGATATCGAGACGTTCCTCGGATATCGGGTTTCCGCATTGCGTGCAGATGCCGAATTGTCCGTCGCGTATCCTCTGCAGCGCGGCGCGGATGCGCGCGATCTCGTTCTGTCCGCTGACGCCGAGCTGCTCCAGCACCTCGTCGCCCTCGTTCTCGATCGCTGCCTCTTCCCAGTCCTTCGACGCGGGTTCGTCGAGCTCCGTTTCGATACGGTGCAAGCGCTTGTCCAGCTCGGCGAGCCGGGCCAACAGGGCCTTGCGGTAGTTTTCCGTGGATTGCATCGCTTCCCTCCGTTTTCCGGGGCACCATCGCATGGCCTTTCGCGCAGGGCCTTGACCTCGGTCAAGCGCTGACGGCGACAGGATCACACCGACGTTTGCGCCTGTAAAGCGGGCCGCCGTGCGGGTCTGCCCGGCGCGTTATGTCGTGTCGGCGGCCGGTACGGCATCGTCCCCGGGCCGGGGCGACGCGGCGGTAGCCGTGCTATCAGGGGCGGTCAGTCGGGATTGAGGGGCGCTTTCATTGGCGTGCGGTTGTTGCGCGGGCGGCTCCGGTGCGTCATTTTTTCGTTCCGGTGTCGTATCTGCCGGATCAGGCCCGGCGGCGGGTCGCGTTGCCGCGGCCGTCGCGTCGTCCGTGAACCTGACCGCGCGCCATCCGTTCAACTTGCCAAGCCTGACCTTGGCAACGACATGGCCCTGCGTGCCGAGAAGCCGAATGGCGGCCAGATCGCTTTGCTCCAGTGGCAGGATCGCGCCGGCCTCAAGCGCGCAGACGGTATCAAGGGGCAGCGACAGGCGCGCCACGACTGCGTTCAGGACCAATGGGGCACTCATCGCGTTTTCCGCCAAGCCTGCACCGTCCGGCCGCGCTTCCGACTGGTCGCTTGGGTTCTCGTCACACGGGGCCGGTCTGGGCAGAAGCACGGTCACCGCGCCGGTTCTGGCGCCATTTTCGATCGTGACCGCGATCTGGAACATGTCATACCTGCCGCCATCCAGCGCAAGGCAGAGGCTGCGCGCGTCAGGCATCCGGTCACCGAAACGCAAGCCAAGCGCCTCGTAGCCAGCTATCGACCCAGTCATGCGGTCATCATGGCCCTTTAGAAGGGCGTCGATCATCGGGGCGGCGATGGCGGCGTCGGTTCGCGTCAGCGGGCGGCTTTCGACCGGCCCGCTGCGGACGCGGCCGGTGGTCTGTTGCTCGATCAGGGCGGAAAGAACCTGCATGTCCAGCAGGACCGCCCCGCGCGCGCCGGTGTCGCTGTCAACCAGCGCGATCAGGTCGTCCTGCCCGATGCAGCCCGCGATTTCGTCGGCGCGAAGGGCGCGTTGTTCGACGGTCGTCACCGTGAGGGGCAGGCGGAAACGGTCATCAGCCGCCTTGGACAGCGACAGGCGCAACGCCTTGGCCGGCGACATCGCGCGCGCGTCGTATCCCGCGCGGGCGGCCGCAGTCATGCGGTGGATCACCGATTTTACGTTGTCCGCATCCATGCCGTTCGCCACCGCCTGTCGGAAGTCACCCGCAGGTAACCGGATTCTGGTTACCAAAGACTTTACGACGCCGTGGCGCGTCGCGCGGCCGGCATCCGGACGGGCACGGTCACCCTGAAGGCCGCGCCGCCCTGTCCGGGCAGGTAGCTGATGCTGCCACCCAGCCGGCCCATGATCTCGCGGCAGATGGCAAGGCCAAGCCCGGCGCCGCCGGCCCGCGTTTCCGCGATGCGCGAGAATTTCTCGAAGATCATCGCCTGCTGTTCCGTCGGTATGCCCGAGCCGTTGTCGACAAAGTCGATTTCCAGCGTGTCGCCCTTGCCGGCGCTGGTGATGGTCAGGGCGGGGTGCGGCGCGTCGCAATACTTGCGCGCATTGTTGATCAGGTTGATGAAGACCTGCGCGAGGCGGTCGAGGTCGTTCGTCAAAACGAGGTCCTCGGCCTCGCGGTTCCGAAATATTCGGAAATCGGACAAACTGGCGCCCGCCGCGGCCTCGGCCCGGTCGAGAACCCGGGAAAGGCTGTCCGTCTGTTCGTTGAGCACGACCTGCCCGTTTTCCAGCACACTGAGATCAAGCAGATCATCTAGCAGTCGGGTCAGCCGGATCGTTTCGTCATGGATCACCGAGGCATATTTCTTCTGTTCCTCCAGCGTAAGGTCGTCGGTGTCCCGCAGGATCTCCGAGAAGGCGCGGATCGATGTCATCGGGGTGCGCAACTCGTGGCTGATCTGGGACAGGAAGCCGTCCTTCTGAACCGAGAGCTGGGTCAGTTTCTCGTTGGCCTCGCGCAACTGGCGGGCGGTCCGGGCCTGTTCCTCGGTCTTGGCCTCGAGGCGGCTGGAATATTCCATGATCTGCGCCGTTTCATCGGCCACCGCCATCAGGTCCTCGACCGAGACGGTCGCGCCGCCCACGATCTGCGAGATCATGGCGTGTGCCGCGGCCGCGCCGATGGAGCCCGACAACTCGCGCTCGAGCGCCTGCAGGAAATCCGGTGACGGCTCGGGCAGGTAGCCTTCAAGGCCCTGTTCGCGCGCGATGCCCGAGAAGAACGCCTGCGCTTCGGCCGGCCCCATGATGCGCTGTGACATGATCAGCAGGTCCTCGCTCTGGGCCAGGCCGCCGGACCATGTGCGCGCCGTTGCGGAATGCTGGAACACGTCGACGAACTGCGCGCCCTGCAACCGCTCGATCGGCTTGGGAAAGCTCAGGATCGAGGTGATCACGAAGGCGGTCGTGTTCAGCAGCATGCTCCACATGACGGCATGAACGACCGGGTCCATGCCCGCGGCGCCGAACAGGGCCTGCGGGCGCAGCCAGCTTATGCCCATGGCGCCGTGGTCCAGAACCGCCTGCGGCATCACCGCCGAGGGGCCGAAACTGGGCAGCATGAGACAATAGAGCCAGACGACGAATCCCACCGCCAGCCCGGCGATCGCGCCGACGCGCGTTGCCCCGCGCCAGAACAGCCCCCCCATGAGTGACGGCAGGAACTGCGCGACACCGGCAAAGGAAATCAGGCCGATGGCGGCCAGCGCCGTGCCGCCCCCGGACAGGCGGAAATACAGGTAGCCGAGAAAGACGATGCCGGCGATTGACAGCCGCCGGGTGAGCAGGGCCACGTGCCGGATATCTCCCGACACGATGGCGCCGCCACCCGTCATCCAGAGCCAGATCGGCATGACCACGTGGTTTGACACCATCGTCGAAAGCGCGATGGCCGCCACGATCACCATGGACGTGGCCGAGGAAAAGCCGCCCAGAAAGGACAGGATCGCCAGCCCGTCCCTGCCGTCCGTCAGAGGAAGTGTCAGCACGAACAGGTCGGGGTTGGCGCCGTCGGGCAGCATGTCCAGCCCCACCGCCGCGATGGGCACCACGAAAAGGCTGATCAGCATGAGGTAGGTGGGAAACGCCCATGACGCGACGCGGAGGTGCCCTTCGTCGCCGCTTTCGACAACCATCACCTGGAACATCCTGGGCAGGCACAGGAAAGCCGCCGCGGACAGCATCGTCAAGCCGATCCACCGACTGCCCGAGACCTCCCAATGGGCGATGGTCGAGGCGTCGATGCGCGCGATGGTTTCGTCGAGACCGCCGGCCACCCCCCAGACCACGAAAATGCCCACGGCCAGCAACGCGAAAAGTTTCACGACCGCTTCCAGCGCGATGGCCATCACCACGCCGTGGTGCCGTTCGTTGGCATCGAGGTTGCGGGTGCCGAAGAGGATGGTGAAAAGCGCCAGCCCCGCCGCCACCCAGAAGGCCGTCGATTGCTGGTTCGGCAGGGCCGAACGCGTCGGGTCGGCCTCGGCGAAGGCCGTGAAGGACAGGGTGACCGACTGAAGCTGGAGAGCGATGTAGGGTGTCGTGCCGATGACCGCCAGCAGGGTCACGAAAACCGCCAGCAGGTTCGATTTGCCGAATCGTGACGAGATCAGGTCGGCGATCGAGGTGATGCGCTGGCTGCGCCCGATCCTGACCATCTTGCGCAGGGTCCACCACCAGCCGATCATGATCAGCGTCGGCCCAAGGTAGATGGTCAGGAATTCGAGGCCGAATTTCGCGGCGAATCCCACCGCGCCGTAAAATGTCCACGCCGTGCAGTAGATCGACAGCGACAAGGTGTAGACCAGCGGCGATCGCAGCCATCTGCCCCGGCCCCGGCGTGCCGCGCGGTCGGCGGCGAACGCGACGAGGAACAGGAAAACGACGTACAGCAGGCTCACGATGACGACGACGTTGAGGATCGGCATTCAGCGCCCCTCGTCCCGGTCCCGCGTGTCGGTGTCGGAGTTCAGGTGCCGCGAGATGACACCCGCCAATGCCACGAGGCCGAGCCAGACGCAGAACAGATAGAAGATCACATGCGTCGTCAGGGCCGTCTTGTCGTCGCTTTGCCAAAGAAGTGGCAGCGCGAAGAGGAAAGCGCCCATCAGCGGCAAAAGCCGCGCCGCATCCGCCATGCGGCGGCGGCGGTACGTGCGGCGTTCAAGGAAGACGGGCCCCGGGTCGCGCTTCATGACGCCACCAGTGACCTCACGGCGTCGAGCACCTCGGAATTCGAGAACGGCTTGGTCATGTATTGGCTGGCGCCGGCGCGCTCGGCCATTTCGCGGTCTCGCGACTGACCGCGCGCCGTGAGCATCAGCACCGGCGTTTGCGAAAACGCGGCATCGGCGCGGATGTCCTTGAGAATGTCGAACCCGCTGCGGCCGGGCAGCATCACATCGAGTATGATCAGGTCCGGGGCCCGCGCGTGGATCGCCGCCATCGCGTCATGGCCGTTGGAATGCGTCTTCACCTCCCACCCATCGCGCGACAGGATGAAGCTGACCGCCTCGATGATGTTCGGCTCATCCTCGATCAAGAGAACTTTCTTGCCCATTCAACCGGCCTCCCCACCCGATCAAATCCGGCCGTTTTGCCGGCTTACTATCCTCAATGCAGTGCGCAGTGTCAAAAACCCTTTGAAATGACAGGCGGTTCGCGCCGGGCCGGGCATTCCTCGACCGGGCAGATCGGGCAATTGACGCCAACTTCCCGTGGCGCGGCTCCCCCGGAGTCGGACGTGTCGGGCACCACCAGCATGTTGCCCCGTAAGAGCGGGGGCTGCGTGAAACTCGCGGGTGTCAGCCGCTCGGCCAGGGCATAGGCCCGCACGGACTCCCCCCCGCGGCCGGCCTGATGCAGCACGGCCTCGATCGGGGCGTTGGGCTGGCCGAGCACCTGAAACAGCGGCCAGAGCGGACATGCCCCCGAGATCCGGGGCACCTCGAAGCCCTGCACGGGCTTGCGAAAGGTCAGCGCCCCCGAGCCATCGCAAGTGATCAGCCCGACCGGGCCCACGTCTTCCTCGGGCAACGTGGCGAGGCGTCGGAAAACCAGCGGAAGGTCGACGTCCAGCGCGCGGGCCAGCCTGTCAGGGGCCATCCCGTGCCGCGCGATCGCGTCCATCATTTCCTGCAAGGGCAGGCGGCGGGCGTCCTCGAGATACTGCATCAGGATATGCCGCGCGAGGGCCCGCGCGGTGTCCGAGCTCAGCGCCTCGGCGGAGTCGACGACGAGGTCCACTGTGGCTGCGCCGGCCCCGGCTTCGAGCGCGGCGATGTGATAGCCCTTGGCGGCCAGGAAATCGTGTACCTCGGCCTGCGGCCACTTGATGTCGGCCTCGGTGTCCGGCGCCCTCTCGAGGTAGCGCACGAGGCTCTCGGCCCCGTCTGCCAGCCGGCTGCTGTCCTCGTTGATGTTGCGATGAAACCTGTTTTGCCACTCCGGTTCCAGTTCGTCGGTTTCCACCAGTATCGACGCGGTCGACCATATTGAGGTCACGGTGGAGATCACTTCGTGCAGCGATGCCGCGAGGTAGGGGTCATGCGCCATGCGGTCGGTCAGCGTGGCCACGGTCTCTTCAAGGCTTTCGCAGTGCTGATGAAGTGTTGCGGCGAGATTCGCCCAGCCCGGAAAACGACCGGCGAATTCCTCGACCCGGTCCAGCTCGGGCGGCGGATCCGCGGATTCGACAGCCGCTTCGCGCAGGTTGGCGATCAGTGTTGCCTCCGCGCCGTCTGACAGGATGCCCGGCTCCACGTCCAGCGCGTCCGCCAGCTTGAGCAGGGTCTTGCCCCCGATTCTGCGCCGGTTATGCTCAATCAGGTTGAGATACGAGGGCGAGATCCCGACACGGTGCGCGAGTTCCGACTGGCGCAAACCGCTCGAGAGGCGGCGTTCGCGGATTCGTGTCCCGACTATCGAGCTTTCTGACATGCGGAATTTTCCATTGATAGAGGTGGCTTCCACGTCGGCGGTCACAATTTTTACTGCAGTGAACGAAACTCTGTGTATTTATTTACAAAAAAATCGTTTTGTCAAAGCCGCTTGTTGCGAAATTTTCTTAAGGCTTGGCATACTTGGCCTGCACGGATGTGCCATTGAAGAGCCGCGGAGGAGGCGCTCGTCAATGATTGATCAATTGGGAGGAAATCCATGTCCAAATCTAACCTGACCCGTCGTGGCCTGCTGAGAACCAGCGCCGTCGCAGGCGCCGGCTTCGCGATGCCGACCATCTTCACTGCCTCCAGCGCGTCGGCCCACATGAACGAGCCGACGGGCAGCTCGGTCACGCTGGGTTTCAACGTGCCGCAATCCGGCCCTTACGCCGACGAGGGGGCTGATGAGCTGCGTGCCTATGAGCTGGCGGTCGAACACCTCAACGGTGGCGGCGACGGTGGCATGATGAACACCTTCAGTTCCAAGGCGTTGCAGGGCAACGGCATTCTCGGCAAGAAAGTCGAGTACGTGACGGGGGACACACAGACCAAGTCCGACGCCGCCCGCGCCTCGGCCAAGTCCATGATCGAGAAGGACGGCGCCGTCATGATCACCGGCGGGTCGTCCTCGGGCGTGGCCGTGGCCGTTCAGGCGCTTTGCCAGGAGGCCGGTATCATCTTCATGGCGGGCCTGACACACTCGAACGACACGACGGGCAAGGACCGCAAGGCGAACGGCTTCCGGCACTTCTTCAACTCTTACATGTCCGGCGCGGCGCTGGCCCCGGTGTTGGCCAACGAGTATGGCAATGACCGCAAGGCGTATCACCTGACGGCCGATTACAACTGGGGATACACCACCGAGGAAGCCGTGCGCGCCTCGACGGAGGCCCTGGGCTGGGAAACCGTTGCAGCGGTGAAGACGCCGCTGACGGCCACCGATTTCTCGGCCTACATCACGCCGGTCCTGCAATCGGGCGCGGATACCCTGGTCCTGAACCACTACGGCGGCAACATGGTCAACTCGCTGACCAACGCCGTGCAGTTCGGCCTGCGCGACAAGGTCGTGAACGGCAAGGACTTCCAGATCGTCGTGCCGCTCTATTCGCGCCTCATGGCGCGCGGCGCCGGTGAGAACGTCAAGGGCATCTTCGGTTCCACCAACTGGCATTGGTCGCTGACCGACGAAGGCTCCAAGGCGTTCGTGCGCTCCTTCGGCGAGAAATACGGCTTCCCGCCGAGCCAGGCCGCGCATACCTGCTACGTGCAGACGCTGCTCTACGCGGATGCGGTGGAACGTGCCGGATCGTTCGCGCCCTGCGCGGTGGCCGAGGCGCTGGAAGGATACGAGTTCGACGGGCTCGGCAACGGCCCGACCCTTTACCGCGCCGAAGATCACCAGTGCTTCAAGGACGTGCTCGTGGTGAAGGGTAAGGAAAACCCCCAATCCGAGTTCGACCTGTTGGAGATCGTCGAGGTGACCCCGGTCGACCAGGTGACCTATCCGCCGAACCACTCGCAAATGGGTGGCGACGCGGCAACCCTCGGCACCTGCAATAACGGCGCCTGACCGCGGGCGTCATTGCAAGGGGGCGGGCACCTGTGCCGCCCCCCACGCTCCGCGCCGCGACAGGCGCCGTCCTCAAATTCCGTAGGGGCTGACCGATGGAAGCAATCATCCTGCAAATTCTCAATGGCCTGGACAAGGGGTCGGCCTATGCGCTGATCGCGCTCGGCCTGACGCTGATTTTCGGCACGTTGGGCGTGGTGAATTTCGCGCATGGCGCTCTTTTCATGCTCGGGGCGTTCTGCGCCGTGACCTTGCAACGTATCATGAGCCTCTCGTTCAAGAGCGACGAGCCCACCGGGGCCGATTTTCTCGGCAATCCCAAGTTCGATGACATCCTCTACGTCAAGCACTGGTTCGGGGAAGCGGCGGGCGCTTGGATGGTGGATTGGTCCGTGCCGCTGTCGATACTGTTCGCGATCCCCGTGATGATGCTGATAGGGGTGATCATGGAGCGCGGCCTGATCAAGCATTTCTACAGCCGGCCCCATGCCGATCAGATCCTCGTGACCTTCGGACTGGCCATCGTGTTGCAGGAGATCATCAAGTATTATTACGGCGCGAACCCGATTCCGACCCCGTCGCCCGACGCGTTTACCGGCTCCCTGGATTTCGGCGCGATTTTCGGCCTGGAACCGAACGTCATCATTTATCCCTATTGGCGGATCATCTATTTCCTGTTTGCCGCCGTCATCATCGGCGCTGTCTTCGCCTTTCTTCAGTTCACAACCTTCGGCATGGTCGTCCGGGCCGGCATGGCGGACCGTGAAACCGTCGGACTGCTGGGGATCAATATCGACCGCCGGTTCACCATCATGTTCGGCCTCGCGGCGTCGGTCGCCGGCCTTGCCGGCGTCATGTACACGCCGATCAATGCGCCGAATTATCACATGGGGATGGATTTCCTCGTGCTGAGTTTCGTCGTCGTGGTCGTGGGCGGCATGGGCAGCCTGCCGGGCGCCGTGTTTGCCGGTTTCCTGCTGGGGATCCTCGAAAGCTTCGCGTCCATGGGCGCGGTTCTCGAAGTGCTCCCGGGCATCAACCAGATCATCATCTACCTCGTTGCGATCATCATCCTGCTGACCCGTCCGCGGGGGCTGATGGGCCGCAAGGGCGTCATGGAGGAATAAGTCGTGCTTGGTCTCGGAAAGAAAGACTTTCGTCTGCTTCTCATCGTTGCGCTGCTTACCATGCTTGCGCCGTTTATCCTCAATCCCTTCCCCGTCGACTCGGCCATGGCCCAGTTCAACGCGGGCTATCCCGACCTGATGCAGCGCTTCGTGATCTTCGGCATCTTCGCGATCGGGTTCAACATCCTGTTCGGCCTGACCGGGTATCTCAGCTTCGGTCATGCGGCCTTTCTCGGGGTCGGTTCCTATGCCGCGATCTGGATGATGAAGCTGCTGACGATGAACGTCATTCCGGCAATCGTGCTTTCGATTGCCATCGCCGGGCTTTTCAGCCTCGCGGTCGGTTTCATCTCGCTGCGCCGCTCGGGGATCTATTTCGCGATCCTGACACTTGCCTTCGCGCAGATGTCCTACTCGCTCGCCTACTCCGTCTTGACGCCGATCACGGGGGGCGAGACGGGCCTGCAGCCCAAGATCACCGATCCGCGGATCCTTGACGGGGCATTGGCCGCCGGAGAGCAGCCGAGGGCAAACCTGTTCGGCCTCGACATGAGTTCAAGCGTGGAGATGTCGCTGGGGAACTGGCTGTTCACCTTCAACGCCGGCTACTATATCGCCGCGATCGCGATGCTAATCAGCTTCTACGTGGCGATCCGCATCTTCCGCTCGCCGTTCGGGACGATGCTGCGTGCGGTCAAGTCGAACCAGACCCGGATGTATTATACCGGTCTCAACGCGCGGCCCTACACGCTGGCGGCGTTCGTCATCTCGGGGATGTATGCGGGCCTGGCCGGCGGGCTCATGGTGGCCATGGACACGCAGGCCGGCGCCGAGCGGATGTTCTGGACCGCCTCGGGCGAGGTGGTCCTGATGACCATTCTCGGCGGGGCCGGAACGTTGATCGGTCCGGTTCTGGGCGCGGGCATGATCAAGTACATGGAAAACATCCTGTCCAAGATCAACAAGGACATCCTGCACCAGTGGTTCGCTCTCCTGCCCGACGGTCTGGAGGATTTCATCATCACCATCGTCTACCCGTTCATCGGCAAGGGGTGGCACCTCACGCTGGGGCTGATCTTCATGGGTGTCGTTATCTTCCTGCCCGGCGGGCTGGTGGAGGGTGGTCAGCGCATCCTGAACCTGTTCGGTCGCAAGAAGCCGCGCGGCGATGATGCCGAAAAGTCCACCCAATCGCACCCTGCGGAATAAGGAGACCGGAGCCATGGGCATCCTCGAAGTCAAGGACGTGAACAAGCGCTTCGGTGGTCTGCGGGCACTGAGCGACGTGAACCTCAGCGTGGCGGAAAACAGCTGTCACGCCATCATCGGGCCGAATGGCGCGGGCAAGTCCACGCTGCTCAACTGCCTGATCGGCAAGCTGAACCCCGATACCGGCAGCGTCGTGTTCGACGGTCAATCCGTCCTCGGGCGGAAACCGTACGAGATCAACCAGATGGGCATTTCGCGCGTTTTTCAGACGCCCGAGATTTTCGGAGACCTGGCGGTCATCGAGAACATGATGATACCGATCTTCGCCCGACGTGACGGCGCGTTCAGGATGCACGCCATCGAGAACGCGCAAAACGAGAAGGACGTGGTGTCACAGGCCGAGGCCATGCTCGAACATCTCGGCATGGCCGACAAGCGGCATTTCCATTCAGCCTCGATGTCCCGCGGCGACAAGCGGCGGCTGGAGATCGGCATGTGCCTCGTGCAGAGCCCGCGGCTGCTGCTGCTGGACGAGCCGACAGCGGGCATGGCGCGCGCCGATACCAACAACACCATCGACCTGCTCAAGCAGATCAAGGACGAGCGTGATATCACCATCGCCATCATCGAACATGACATGCACGTCGTGTTCAGCCTCGCCGAGCGCATCACCGTGCTTGCACAGGGGACGCCCCTCGTCGAGGATACACCGGACAAAATCAAGGGCCATCCCAAGGTGCGCGAAGCGTATCTTGGTGAGTCGGCCTGACGCGGGGAGCAAGTGAAATGAACGTCAAACCCGACTTTTCGAAGGGGCGCAGCCACGCCGAAACGGCCCCGGCCTTCCTGTCGGTGTGGGAGATGAAATCCTATTACGGCGAAAGCTACATCGTGCAGGGAGTCAGCTTCAACGTGCACGAGGGCGAGATTCTCGCGCTGCTGGGGCGCAACGGCGCCGGCAAGACGACCACCCTGCGCTCCATCGCGCGGATGGACAGCCCGCAGGTGATGCACGGTGAAATCTGGCTGGACCATCAGCCGCTGCACAAGATGAAGAGCCACCAGGCCGCCGCCGCGGGAATAGGGCTCGTACCCGAGGATCGCTGCATCATCCCGGGGCTGACCGTCGAGGAAAACCTCGAACTGGCCCAGATCGCGCCGCCGGTTGGCTGGTCGATCGAGCGCCTGTACGAGCTTTTCCCGCGGCTGGCCGAGCGCCGCCGGCAAGAGGGGACCACGCTCTCGGGCGGTGAGCAGCAGATGCTGGCCGTGGCCCGCGCGCTTGCGCGGGACATCAAGGTGCTTCTTCTGGATGAACCCTATGAAGGCCTTGCCCCTGTCATCGTCGACGAGATCGAGAAGACGCTCCGCATCATCAAGGAGCAGGGAATCACCACCGTCCTCGTCGAACAGAACGCCGTGCGTGCGCTGGAACTCGCCGACAGGGCGATCATCCTCGACACGGGCGGGATCGTCTTTGACGGGACCGCCGCCGAGGTGCTCGGGGACGAGACGCTGCGCGCCGAGTATCTGGCCATCTGAGACGACAGCGCCGGCGTGCTGTTGTTGATTACCGGGCACGTGGCGGGCAGACTACCGGTCAGAAAACACAAATTCGAGGGTCCGACATGACTGCACAAACCTATCCCCCCCGCCCCGAGACGGTATCGGGGGCGCATGTTGACAGGTCGCGTTACGAGCAGATGTATGCGGCGTCGGTTTCCGATCCGTCGGGGTTCTGGTCGGCCGAGGCGGGTCGCGTCGACTGGATCAAGCCGTTCTCGACGGTCAAGGACGTGAATTTCGACCTTGGCAACGTGTCGATCAAGTGGTTCGAGGACGGCACGCTGAACGTGGCGGCGAACTGCATCGACCGCCACCTTGGCACGCGCGGCGAGCAGACGGCGATCATCTGGGAGCCCGACGACCCGAACGACGCGGAGCTGCACATCACCTACACCGAGCTGGCCGAGCAGGTCGGCACCATGGCCAACGTTCTCAAGGACCTCGGCGTGGGCAAGGGCGACCGCGTCGTCATCTACCTGCCGATGATCCCAGAGGCCGCCTATGCCATGCTCGCCTGCGCCCGCATCGGCGCGATCCATTCGGTGG
>JAVLCJ010000059.1:0-16554 GCA_031580875.1 Roseovarius sp. | reverse complement strand
GTACACCGACAGCGCGGGCCCCGGCATCGACATGTACTCGATGCGCCAGCCGCTCGGCGTCACGGCCGGGATCACGCCCTTCAACTTCCCGGCGATGATCCCGATGTGGATGTTCGCGCCCGCGCTGGCCTGCGGCAACGCCTTCATCCTCAAGCCGTCCGAACGCGACCCGTCGGTGCCGATCATGCTGGCCGAACTGATGGAGGAGGCGGGCCTGCCCAAGGGGCTGCTGCAGGTGGTCAACGGCGACAAGGAGGCCGTCGATGCCATCCTCGACCATGACGTGATCCAGTCGGTCGGCTTCGTGGGCTCGACGCCGATCGCCGAGTACATCTACAGCCGCGGCTGCGCCAACGGCAAGCGCGTGCAATGTTTCGGCGGCGCGAAGAACCACATGATCGTGATGCCCGACGCCGACATGGACCAGGCCGCCGACGCGCTGGTGGGCGCGGGGTACGGCGCGGCCGGCGAGCGCTGCATGGCGATCTCGGTCGCGGTGCCCGTGGGCGATGAAACCGCCGACCGCCTGATCGAGAAACTGGTGCCGCGTGTCGAGAAGCTCAAGGTCGGGCCCTACACGGCGGGCGACGACGTGGATTACGGCCCCGTCGTGACCGCCGCGGCGAAGGAGAAGATCCTCGGGCTCGTGCAGTCGGGCGTGGACCAGGGCGCCGAGCTGGTGGTGGACGGCCGCGATTTCCAGCTTCAGGGCTACGAGGACGGCTTTTTCGTCGGGCCGCATCTCTTCGACCGGGTCACCCCCGACATGGACATCTACCAGCAGGAAATCTTCGGCCCGGTCCTGAGTACGGTGCGCGCGGGCAGCTATGAAGAGGCCCTGAAACTGGCCATGGATCACGAGATGGGCAACGGCACCGCGATCTTCACCCGCGACGGCGACGCGGCGCGCGATTTCGCCAACCGGATCAATATCGGCATGGTGGGCGTCAACGTGCCGATCCCGGTGCCGCTGGCCTATCACACCTTCGGCGGCTGGAAGAAATCCATGTTCGGCGATCTCAACCAGCACGGGCCGGACGCCTTCAAGTTCTACACACGCACCAAGACCGTCACCGCGCGCTGGCCGTCGGGCATCAAGGACGGCGGCGAATTCAACTTCAAGGCGATGGAATGACCGCCTGAAACAAAACGGAAAAAGCCCCGGTCCCTGCCCGGGGCTTTTGATTTTGTGCCCGGATCTACCAGGTCAGGGTCTGCATGCCGTCTCGGAAGAGCCAGCTTTCGACCAGCGGCCAGGTCCCCATCACCACACCGTCTATGTAGTCGTCCTTGCCCAAGCCCGCGGCCTGCGAGCACGCCTGGCACATGATGACCGTGCCACCATCGGCCATGAAAGCCGTCAGCATGTCCCGGATCGAGGTGCCGCTGTCGGCCATCAGCCCGTGCACGTGGCTGGGGCGGTCGCGGTCGGCCAGGTAGACGCCACGCACGTTCAGCCAGATGGCGGTGTCGTGGCCGCCTTCCAGTGCGCGCTGATGGGCGAACATGATCGCCTTGGCCGCCGACCACGTGTCGTCTGTCGTCAGGTTGATGAAAAGGCCGCGCTTGCCATCTTCGGCGGTGGCGGCCAGCGGCGACAGGACAAGCATCAACGCCAGCAGGGCGCGGGCGATAAAGGCTTTCATGACGGGGTCTCCCTTGATTGCGGTCACTGCCGGGGACTTTGGCAGCGGCGCGAGAGTTCCGCCTTGATCTGGAGCCTTGACAGCTTCGCGAACACGCCCTTACAGCCTTGAACCGCTTGCCGGACCGGCCTTTTCCCCGCTGGCGCGGCCATCGGCGCTTGCCCGGGTCCCCGGGCCATGCTCAACTTTCCCTCAAGGATCGCTTGGGTGGGGAGGCGCCATGGGCATTGCCGAACCGGACTTCACCATCGGCATCGAGGAGGAATACCTTCTCGTTGACCGTGACAGCCTCGCGCTGGCCGAGGCGCCCGAGGCGCTGATGGCGGCCTGCCAGACCGACCTGCAGGATCAGGTCGCGCCCGAATTCCTGAAATGCCAGATCGAGATCGGCAGCCGCGTCTGCCGCACGGTGGCCGAGGCCCGCGAGGATCTGCGCCGCCTGCGCAGCACGGTCGCCCGGCACGCGGCCACGCACAACCTCGCCCCGATCGCCGCCTCGTGCCATCCGTTCTCGGACTGGCGCGACCAGCACCACACCGACAAGGCGCGCTACAACGACCTGTCGGACGATCTGGCGGGCGTGGTGCGACGGATGCTCATCTGCGGGATGCACGTGCATGTCGGCGTCGGCAGCCCCGACCGCCGCATCGACCTGATGAACCAGCTGTCGTATTTCCTGCCCCACCTTCTGGCCCTGTCGTGCTCCTCGCCCTTCTGGCAGGGTCGCGATACCGGGCTCGACAGTTACCGGCTGACGGTCTTCGACAACCTGCCCCGCACCGGGATGCCGCCGCGCATGGAAAGTTTCGGCGAATTCGAACGCTCGGTCGCCGCGCTCGTGGATCTCGGGGTTATCGAGGACGCCTCCAAGATCTGGTGGGACCTGCGCCCATCGTCGAAATTCCCCACCCTCGAATCACGTATCTGCGACGTGCAGCCGAGGCTGGAGCACGCGCTGACCCTTGCCGCGCTCACGCAGGCGCTGACCCGCATGCTTTGGCGGCTGGCCGGGAAGAACCAGCGCTGGCGCATCTACGACGCGTTTCTCGTCTCGGAAAACCGCTGGCGCGCGCAACGCTACGGCACCCGCAAGGGGCTGATCGACTTCGGGCGGGGCGAAATCGTGCCGATGGACGATCTGGTCGAGGAGATTTTCGAGCTGGTCGCGCAGGACGCCGCGCATTTCGGCTCCTCGGCCGAGATCGAGACGGCCCGCGACATGCTGCGCAGCCGGGCCAGCGCGGGCCGCCAGCGCGCGGTCTATGGCGACGCCCTGCAGGCCGGTGACGATCACGAAACCGCGCTGCGCACCGTCGTGCGCCATCTGATCGACGAATTCCATGCCGATCTCTGACGCGGCCCCTGTTAACAATCACGTGAAAAGCGGTGCTTTCCCGATTTTCCCCCTGCCAAGCCGTGGCCGGGTGGTTTATATCCGGACCGCGCAACAGATGGATGGACAAACGTGACACGCACTCACTTCACCCGCCGTACCGCGATGATGACCGGCCTCGCCGCCATCGCCGCGCCCGGCATCCTGCGGGCTGAAAAGACCGCGACATTGCCGCACCGTCGAAACGCGTCGTCCTTCGTGACACAGGATTGGCGCGACCATTTCGATGAACTCGGCCAAGGCGCGATCCTGGCCGATATCGACAGTCGCGCGGTCCATTACTGGGGTCCCGATGAAAGCTATGATCTCTTCCCGTCCTCCGTCCCCAAGACGGACGCGCTCACGAAACGCGGGTACACGCGCGTGGTGCGCAAGCGCGTCGGCCCCGACTGGACGCCGACAGCCTCCATGCGCGAACGCGACCCGTCGCTGCCCGACTACATGCCGCCGGGGCCCGACAACCCGCTGGGCACCCATGCGCTCTACCTTTCCTGGCCCGCCTACCTGATCCACGGCACGCATGACACGCGCAAGATCGGTCGGCGCTCCTCCTCGGGGTGCATCGGGCTCTACAACCGCCACATCGAGGCGCTTTTCGCCAAGGTGGCCGTGGGCACTCAGGTGCGGCTTCTCTAGGCGCCACCGGCGCAGCGAACCACCCCAGGCCGCCCCGGACCCGCCGGGGCGGCTTTTATGTGTGCGGCCCGTGAACCGGCATGAACAGCCACGATGACCCGGCCGAACCGCACATGCGCGCTACCGACGCGATACGGCCGCGATACACCTGCCCGTTTTGCGCCGCACCACGTGGACCACTTGCATCGCGCCGTCCCCGTCTGTTAATTAAACGAACGTTCAATTCGCGGCAGCAGGAGCTTTCCATGGACTTCGCCCTCACCGAGGAACAGACCGCCATATTCGACATGGCCCATGCCTTCGGGCAGGATCGGATCGCCCCGCACGCCCGCGACTGGGAAAAGGCGGGCACCATCCCGCGGGCGCTCTGGCCCGAGGTCGGCGAGCTGGGCTTCGGCGGTCTCTACGTCAGCGAGGCGTCGGGGGGCGCGGGTCTTTCCCGGCTTGACGCGACGCTCGTTTTCGAAGCGCTTTCAATGGCTTGCCCATCGGTGGCGGCCTTCCTGTCGATCCACAACATGTGCGCGCGCATGATCGACAGCTACGGCAGCGACGCCATGAAGGCCCGCGTGCTACCCGATGCCATCGCCATGCAAACCGTCCTCTCCTATTGCCTGACCGAGCCGGGCTCGGGTTCCGACGCGGCGGCGCTCAAGACACGCGCGGCCGCGACCGATCAGGGATACCGGCTTGACGGCACCAAGGCGTTCATCTCGGGTGGCGGTTACTCGGACAGCTATATCGTGATGGCCCGCACCGGCGGCGCCGGCCCCGGGGGCATCTCGGCAGTGCTGGTCGAGGACGGCACACCCGGCCTGTCCTTCGGCGGGCTGGAGGACAAGATGGGCTGGCGCGCCCAACCCACGGCGCAAGTACAATTTGACAATTGCGACATTCCAGCGACCAATTTACTGGGCGAAGAGAGCAAAGGTTTCACATATGCGATGTCCGGCCTTGATGGCGGGCGGCTCAACATCGCCGCCTGTTCGCTCGGCGCGGCCCAGCAGGCGCTTGACCAGACACTGGATTACATGCGCGAACGCAAGGCGTTCGGCCACCCGATCAGCGACTTCCAGGCGCTGCAATTCCGCTTGGCGGACATGGAGATCGACCTGCAGGCGGCGCGCACGTTCCTGCGTCAGGCGGCGTGGAAACTGGACACCGGCGCGCCGGACGCGACCAAGTACTGTGCCATGGCCAAGCGGTTCGTGACCGAGGCGGGCTCGAAAATCGTCAATCAATGCCTGCAACTTCATGGCGGATACGGGTATCTTTCCGATTACGGAATCGAGAAACTGGTGCGCGACCTTCGCGTTCACGAGATACTCGAGGGCACAAACGAAATCATGCGCCTGATCGTGGCGCGTCAACTTCTGGCCGAGCGATGACCGATATCGACATCCGAACCGAGGGCCGCGCCGGGCGCATCACCCTGAGCCGCCCCGCGGCGCTCAACGCCCTGACCCACGAAATGTGCCACGCCCTCGAAAACGCGCTCGACGCGTGGCAGGCCGATCCGGATATCGACCTCGTGATCATCGACGCCGCGGGTGACAAGGCTTTCTGCGCCGGCGGCGACATACAAAGACTGTACGACACCGGCCGTG
Organism: Roseovarius sp.; assembly: GCA_031580875.1. Taxonomy (GTDB): domain Bacteria; phylum Pseudomonadota; class Alphaproteobacteria; order Rhodobacterales; family Rhodobacteraceae; genus Roseovarius. Next base: position 11,272 of record JAVLCJ010000059.1, on the reverse strand, counting down.
CCGGGGACTTCGACGTCGCGCGGCGGTTCTGGCGCGACGAGTACCGCCTCAACGCGAAGATCGCCGAATATCCCAAACCCTACATCGCGTTCATGCAAGGGTTCACCATGGGCGGCGGCGTGGGTATCGGCTGTCACGGCACGCATCGTGTCGTGTGCGGCTCCAGCCGGATCGCCATGCCCGAATGCGGCATCGGGCTCGTGCCGGACGTGGGCGGATCGCTGCTGCTGGCGCGCGCACCGGGCCGCATGGGTGAATACATCGCCACGACCGGCGCGCGCATGGGCCCGGCCGACGCGATCGAGTGCGGCTTCGCCGACACTTTCATCCCCGCCGGCGACTGGCCCGACACCATTTCGCAACTTTGCAGCACCGGCGACAGCGGCATCGTCGCGGACAAGTCGCAAACGCCCCCGGCAGGCGCGCTGATCGCGCAAACCTCCCGCGTGAACGCACATTTCGGGGGTGAAACGCTGGGCGACATCCTCAATTCGTTGCGCGCCGAGGACAGCGATTTCGCCGACGACACGCTCAGGAAGCTGTCCGGGAACTCCCCGCTGTCGATGGCCTGCGCCATCGAGATGATCCACCGCCTGCGCGGCAGCGACACGGACATACGGCACGCGCTCGAACTCGAATATCGCTTCACGCACCGGGCGATGGAACACGGCGACTTCCTCGAAGGTATCCGCGCCGCCGTGATCGACAAGGATCGCAGCCCCAAGTGGCTTCATGATCTCGAAAATCCCCCTTCGCAGGCTGTCACGCAAATGCTGATGCCGCTCGGGGCGGAACAGCTGTCATTCGACAACCAAGGGAGGGCCTGATGAAAATCGGCTTCGTAGGACTGGGCAACATGGGCGGGCCGATGGCCGCCAACCTCGCCAAGGCGGGACACGAGGTCACGGGTTTCGACACCGCGGATGTCAGCATCACGGGCGTGACCGGGGCCGACACGGCAGAGGCCGCCGCGGCCGGCGCCGAGGTGGTCATCACGATGCTGCCCAACGGTGACATCCTGCGCTCGGTGGCGAACCGGATCATCCCGGTCATGCACGCCGGCGCCGTGCTGCTCGATTGCTCCACGGTGGACGTCGACAGCGCCCGCGCCGTCGCCGCGCAGGCACGTGCCGCCGGGCTGTCGGCACTCGACGCGCCCGTGTCGGGGGGTGTCGGCGGCGCGCAGGGCGGCACGCTTACCTTCATGGTGGGCGGCGACGAGGCCGGTTTCGCCAAGGCGGCTCCCCTGTTCGAGATCATGGGCCAGAAGGCCGTGCATTGCGGCCCCTCGGGCAACGGGCAGGCGGCCAAGATATGCAACAACATGATCCTTGGCGCGACAATGATCGTCACCTGCGAGGCGTTCGCGCTGGCCGACAAGCTGGGCCTCGACCGGCAGGCGATGTTCGACGTGGTCTCCACCTCCTCGGGGTCGAGCTGGTCGATGAACACCTATTGCCCGGCGCCGGGCGTCGGCCCGCAAAGCCCGTCGGACAATGACTATCAACCCGGCTTTGCCGCAGACCTGATGCTCAAGGACCTGCGCCTCGCACAGGCTGCGGCGCAGTCGGCAGACGCCGACACGCCCTTGGGCGAGGCCGCGATGCGCCTTTACGCCCGGTTCGTGGAAAACGAGGATGGCAAGGGGCGCGATTTCTCGGCCATGCTGCCGCGCTTTGAAAAACGCGGCCACGAAAGCTGAGCGCAGGGCCCGCCCGCAAAACGCCGACAGCTCTTGATCCAAGTCATTGTCCGCGCCGCGAATCCGGTGTTAAAAACAGGTCCCAGATAAACCTTTGTGGGAGTTTCAAGATGCTTGCTAAGAACATGGGACCAACAGACCGCACGATCCGCGCCATCGTCGGCGTGATTCTTCTGATACTCGCCTTTACCTCGCTCACGGGCGTTTGGGCCTGGATTGCCGGCATCATCGCCGTGGCTCTTCTGGCGACGGCGGCGCTCGGGTCCTGCCCGCCTTATGCCCTGCTCGGGATCAATACCTGCCCGACCCAAAAGTAAGGCGGCTTTCCGCTACGTGATGCGACGCAATGCCTGCGGAATGCCGGGCCGTGTCTGCGCCATAAGCCGCATTCTGGTGACCTGACGGGGGGCATCGCGCCCCCTATTCTGCCGCGACCTTGTGCGCCGACAGAACCTCCTTCAAGTAACGGCCGGTATGACTGCGCGTCACGCGGGCGACCTCTTCGGGCGTGCCCGTGGCCACGACGTCACCGCCGCCGTCACCGCCCTCGGGGCCAATGTCGATGATGTGATCGGCCGTCTTGATGACATCGAGGTTGTGCTCGATCACGATGACGGTGTTGCCGCTCTCGACCAGCTCGTGCAACACCTCCAGCAGTTTCTTAACGTCCTCGAAATGAAGCCCCGTCGTCGGCTCGTCGAGGATATAGAGCGTGCGCCCCGTGGACCGCTTCGCCAGTTCCTTGCTGAGCTTCACGCGCTGCGCCTCGCCGCCTGACAGCGTCGTCGCCTGCTGGCCGACCTTGACGTAATCGAGCCCGACGCGATGCAGCGCGTCCATTTTCTCGCGGATCGCGGGCACCGCCTTGAAAAACTCCCGGGCCTCTTCAACAGTCATGTCAAGAACGTCGGCTATGCTCTTGCCTTTCCACTTGATCTCCAGCGTTTCTCGGTTGTAACGCGCGCCGTTGCATGTCTCGCAGGTCACGTAGACATCCGGCAGGAAATGCATCTCGATCTTGATGACACCGTCGCCCTGACACGCCTCGCAGCGCCCGCCCTTGACGTTGAAGGAAAACCGCCCCGGCTTGTAGCCACGCGCCTTGGCCTCGGGCAGCCCGGCGAACCAGTCGCGGATGGGCGTGAATGCCCCGGTATAGGTGGCGGGGTTGCTGCGCGGCGTGCGCCCGATGGGCCGCTGGTCGATGTCGATCACCTTGTCGAGATGCTCCAGCCCCTTGATCGTCTCGCAGGGCGCGGGCGTCTGCCGTGCCCCGTTGAGCCGCATCGCCGCCGTCTTGAACAGGGTCTCGATCGTCAGCGTGGATTTCCCGCCGCCGGACACCCCCGTCACGCAGATGAACTTGCCCAAGGGGAACTCGGAGTCCACCGTTTTCAGGTTGTTGCCCGTCGCATTGACCACCGTCAGGGATTTGCCATTGCCCGCGCGCCGATCAGCCGGCACCGAGATCTCGCGCACGCCGGCAAGGTATTGCCCCGTGACCGACGCCGCGTCGGCCGCGATTCGCGCCGGGGGTCCGTGGCTGACGACCTGCCCGCCATGCACCCCCGCGCCGGGGCCGATGTCGAACACGTAATCAGCGGTGCGGATCGCTTCCTCGTCATGTTCGACGACGATCACCGTGTTGCCCTGGTCGCGCAGGTTACGCAGCGTGGTCAGCAACCGGCCGTTATCCCGCTGATGCAGGCCGATGCTGGGTTCATCCAGCACGTACAGGACACCGGTCAGCCCGCTGCCGATCTGGCTGGCCAGCCGGATGCGCTGGCTTTCGCCGCCCGACAGCGTGCCGGCGCTGCGCGACAGCGTCAGGTATTCCAGCCCCACATTGTTCAGGAAACCGAGCCGTTCCCGGATTTCCTTGAGGATGGCGCGCGCGATCTCGTTCTTCTGGTCGCTCAACTGCGCGGGCACGGTATCGCACCAGTCCCACGCCTCGCGGATCGACATCTGCACCACCTGCCCCACATGCAGCCCGGCGATCCTGACGGCCAACGCTTCCTCGCGCAACCGGTACCCGCCGCAGGATCCGCACGGGCGGTTGTTCTGGTAGCGTTCGAATTCCTCGCGGATCCAGCTGCTGTCCGTCTCGCGGTAGCGGCGTTCCATGTTCGGGATAACCCCTTCGAACGTCCGCGTCACGTTGTAGACTCGCCCGCCCTCGTCGTAGCGGAACGGGATTTCCTCGTCACCCGATCCGTACAGGAACACGCGCTGCACCTTCTTGGGCAGGTCCTTCCACCGGGCGTTCTTGTCGAAGCCGTAATGGCGCGCGATCGCCTCGATCGTCTGCAGGAAATACGGCGATTTTCCCTTGCGCCACGGGGCCAACGCGCCGTCGGAAATCTTGAGCGTGGCATCCGGCACGACCAGTTGTTCGTCGAAGAACAGTTCCGCGCCCAGCCCGTCACAGTCGGGGCAGGCCCCGAACGGCGCGTTGAAGGAAAACAGCCGCGGCTCGATCTCGGGGATGGTGAAGCCGCTGACGGGACAGGCGAAATTCTCGCTGAAGGTATGGCGCTCGGGCGTCCCCTCGCGCGGGGCGGTTTCCAGTATGGCGATCCCGTCGGCAAGGTCGAGCGCGGTGCGGAAACTGTCGGCCAGCCGCGGCTCGATCCCCTCCTTCACCACGATGCGGTCGACCACCACGTCGATATCGTGACGGAATTTCTTGTCCAGCTTGGGCGGATCGTCCAGATCGTGGAAGTCGCCGTCGACCTTGATCCGCTGGAACCCCTGCTTGCGCAGTTCCAGCATCTCCTTGCGGTATTCGCCCTTGCGGTCACGCACGATGGGCGCCAGCAGGTAGGCGCGCGTGCCCTCTGCCATCCCCATTACCCGGTCAACCATGTCCTGCACCTGCTGCGCCTCGATGGGCTCCCCGGTGGCCGGCGAATAGGGCGTGCCCACCCGGGCGAAGAGCAGCCGCAGATAGTCGTATATCTCGGTCACGGTACCGACGGTCGATCGGGGGTTCTTGCTCGTCGTCTTCTGCTCGATCGAGATCGCCGGCGACAGGCCGCTGATATGGTCCACGTCCGGCTTTTCCATCATGTCGAGGAATTGCCGCGCGTAGGCCGACAGCGACTCGACATAGCGGCGTTGCCCCTCGGCATAGATGGTGTCGAACGCCAGCGACGACTTGCCGGACCCGGAAAGCCCGGTGATCACGACAAGTTCGTTGCGCGGAATATCCACGTCAATCGACCGCAGATTGTGTTCGCGCGCGCCGCGCACTTCGATATGTGTCAACTCGGCCATCGCATCCCCCGTTCACGATGCTTAACAGATAATGGAGCGCGCCGGATCTTCCAAGACGATTTTGCGAACATTGCGTGAACGCGTGGCGGCGTCACGGCGCCTTGCGGGCCAAGGCCCACGCGCAAACCGGGAAATCCGGCTCATCTGTCAAGTCATCGGTCGCCGGATCATAGGCGGGCGGCCAGCTGCCTTCGAGGTTGCGCCGCGCCGCGTGACGGTTGCCCCATTGCGCCGTCCGGATGCGCTTGTCTTCGAACCCGGCCTCGATCAGCAGGTTCTTCAGGCCCCGGGCGCTCCACCGCGAGCAATCTACCGGATCGCCGTGAAACGGGATGTGGAAAGGCACCGCCACCCAGAACCAGCCACCGGGCCGAAGCATCTCCAGCACGTGGCGCGTCGCGGCATAGGGCCTGTCAAGGTGCTCCCAGACCTGGTTGGCAAGGATCAGGTCAGCCTCCACCACCCGCCCCTCGGCATCCCGGTATGGCCCCGCGCAGATATCGTGGCGCGGGAAACGGAAACGCCGGTAGCTTTGGAAGTCGAAACGCCGCCCGAACTTCCCCGAGATCTCCACGGCGTCCAGCCGCGCCGGCTCCAGCCTGTTGAGCCAGCGGCGCGACGTTTTCTGCATGACCACCCTGTTGATGCTTGCCACGCACCCTTCTCCACCCGGATCGGAACGCGGGGGCGTTCACGCCCCGGCGCGGTCAGATATGAACGACGCGGTCGAACGCGTCCAGAACGCTTTCGTGCATCATCTCGCTGAGGGTCGGGTGCGGGAAGACGGTATTCATCAGGTCCTGCTCGGTCGTCTCCAGCTGGCGGCCCACGACATAGCCCTGGATCAGCTCGGTTACCTCGGCCCCGATCATGTGCGCGCCCAGCAATTCGCCCGTCTTGGCGTCGAACACCGTCTTGACGAGTCCTTCCTGCTCCCCAAGGGCAATCGCCTTGCCGTTACCGATATAGGGGAAGCGACCGACCTTGATGTCGAAACCCTTTTCCTTGGCCTGCGCCTCGGTCAGCCCGACGCTGGCGATCTGCGGGTGGCAGTAGGTGCAGCCGGCGATGCTGTCGGGGTCAACTGCGTGGGGGTGCCCGCCCGCAATGCGTTCAGCCACCATCACGCCCTCGTGGCTGGCCTTGTGCGCCAGCCACGGTGCGCCCGCCAGGTCACCGATGGCATACACGCCCTCGACCCCGGTGCGGCAATGCGCGTCGACCACGACATGCGATTTCTCGACCTTGATTCCCAACCCTTCCAGGCCCAGGCCCTCGGTGTTGCCCGCGATGCCGACGGCCGAGATGACCGTGTCGAATTCGTGCTTGTCGGTCTTGCCGTCGAATTCGATATGGGCCGTGACCTTGCCCTTGGCGCGGTCAAGCTGCTTGACCGTGGATTTCTCCATGATGGTCATGCCCTGTTTCTCGAAGGTTTTCTTGGCAAAGTCGGAAATCTCGGCATCCTCCACCGGCAGGATGCGGTCCATCACCTCCACAACGGTCGTGTCGGCGCCCAGCGTGTTGTAGAAGCTGGCGAACTCGATCCCGATCGCGCCCGACCCGATGACAAGCAGTTTCTTCGGCATGCGCGGCGGCGTCAGCGCGTGCTTGTAGGTCCAGACCAGATCGCCGTCGGCCTCCAGCCCCGGCAGCTCCCGCGCCCGCGCACCGGTGGCCAGCACGATGTTGCCGGCCGTCAGGTCTTCGGTCCCCTTGTCGGTCTTGACGCTGACCTTGCCCTTGCCGGGCAGCGTCGCATCGCCCATGAAGACCGTGACCTTGTTCTTCTTCATCAGGTGGCCGACGCCGGAATTGAGCTGCTTGGCCACGCCGCGCGACCGCTTGACCACCGCGTCGAGGTCATAATCGACGCCGGTCGCCTGAAGGCCGAATTCCTTGGCCCGGTGCATCAGGTGAAAGACCTCGGCACTGCGCAGCATCGCCTTGGTCGGGATGCAGCCCCAGTTCAGGCAGATACCGCCCATGTGTTCGCGCTCGACGATCGCGACCTTGAGACCGAGTTGCGCGCCGCGGATGGCGGCCACATAGCCCCCCGGCCCGGCCCCGATTACGATCATGTCAAAAGACTGCGCTGCCATTGGGTCCTCCATCTGAAATTAGTTTGATATTAAACTACCTGCTGGCGCCGCGCAACGAGGCAATGCCCCCGCGCGCGCCGGGGCCTTGCCATGCGGCTGGTCGTGCTGTCCGGACCCGCGCAGCGCGCGCTGCAAGCCGCTCACGCGGCGGCGGACTTCTGCAATTCGCGCAGCGTCATGGCATAGCCGCCCTGCGCCACGTAGTCGCGCTCAGGTCGCGTGAAGCTCCGGTCGAGCGCCTCGTTGCGATAGGGGAATCGGCCGAACTGGCGGATGACCTCGCGGTGCGCGCGGGCATGAAGCAGGTTGTTAGCGCCGTGCTCCGGCATGCGGTCGCAGATCAGCCGCACGCACCGTTCCTGGTCGCACAGGTTTTCGGAATGCATGAGCGGCAGGTAGAAGAACTGGCGCGCCGGCTCGTCGATGCGCGTGTCCCACTTGCGGTGAATCGCCACCTTGGCGGCGGAGAGCCCGTGCCTGTCCGTCACGAAGGCATGCGCCTTGTCCCGGAACATGTTCCGCGGGAACTGGTCCATGAGGATGATGTAGGCCAGCGTCCCGCCGGGATAGGTGAGCCACAGACCGTACGTGCCCTCGCGCGCGCGCTCCCACGCGGGCAGGAACCGTTGCCTGATCTCCTCGTCCAGTTCCTCCGAGGCGGCATACCACCCCGCAGGCCCTACCTCGTCCAGCCAGAACCCCAGCACGTCCTCCGGCGAAACCATTTCGGCCCCCTTGCGCTTGTCGCCTTCCTCTCAGCGGAGGTTAAACGCAGCTTTTGCGCAATTAACAGTAAATTAATGCTACACTGACGACATATTGCGCGCATTATCGGTCTCGTCTTCCTCGTCCTGCGCCGTGCCGATGGCGTATTCCTGCGCGAACTCCACCGCCATCGGCGACGCCGATGCGACGACCGGCGCATAATGCTCGGTCTCCTCCACGGTCGGCGCCGCGCGCTGCGTCATCCGGTAGGCGGCATAGGCCGCCATGGCGAACCCCAGCCCCGCGATGAACAGGAAGAACCCGCGCGGGCCCACGGCCCCCATCATCCAGCCGGTGATGAGCGGCCCCGCGACCGCCCCCAGACCGTTGATGAACACCATCCCACCGGCGGCCGCGGCCATGTCGTCATGCGACAGGAAATCGTTGGTATAGGCGATCAGCAGCGAATAAAGCGGGTTCGACATCCCCCCGATCACGAACCCCGCAACCAGCAGCATCACGAAGACTCCGCCGAAAATAAGCCCGATCATCGCACCGATACCGCACAGCAGTGCCGCGGCAAGGATGAGCACGCGGCGGTCCATCCGGTCGGACAACCAGCCGATGGGAAACTGCAGCACCAGTGCCCCCACGAAAAACGTCGAGACGAAGGTCGAAATCTGCGGCACGCTCAGCCCCGCCTCCGCGCCAAAGACCGGCGCCATGCCGAACTGCGCGGAAAAGACACCGCCAAGCACGAACATCCCCACGCAGCCCAACGGCGAAATCTTGAGTATCTGGCGCAGGCTGAGCGGCTTCGTCCGATCGAATGCCGGCGTCGGGCTGATCGACAGCAGGATCGGCGCGAATGCCAGCGACACGAGCACCGATGGCAGGATGAACAGGATGAAACCGGCCGGATCAGCCACCAGCATGAGCGCCTGGGCGCTGACGATCCCGGCCATCTGCACGATCATGTAAAGCGACAGCGCCTTGCCGCGGTTCTCGTTGTCCGAGGCATTGTTGAGCCAGCTTTCCGCGGTCACGTAGACACCCGAGAAACAGAAGCCCACCAAAATCCGTCCAAGCCCCCACGCGACCGGGTCCGGCAGCACGGGGTAAAGGATCATCACCGCCGATATGAGCGAGCCGAGCGCCGCGAAGACCCTCACGTGCCCAACCCGCCGGATCATTTCCGGCGCCATGCGCGACCCGAACAGGAAGCCGACGAAATAGCCCGACATCACCAGCGACATCTCGAAGGTCGAGAACCCCTCGATCTCGCCGCGGATGCCCAGCAGGGTGCTTTGCATCCCGTTGCCGACCTGCAGCAGCATCATGCCCAGCAAAAGCGCCCAGGCGCTGGCCAGCACCTTGATCATTCCCGTCTCTCCCCCGTCCGCACAAATCCGGCTACCGTACCGGTCGGCGCGCTGTCTTGAGCGTTCACGACACGGCCCGCGTCGTATCCGGTTCGGTGACCGTGTGTTCCCCCGGGATCAGCAACGACGCATCGCCATAGGAAAAGAACCTGTAGCCTTCGGCGATGGCGTGGTCATAGATCGCCCGTATCCGCGCCGGCCCCATCAATGCCGAGACCAGCATCATCAGCGTCGAGCGTGGCAAATGGAAATTGGTCATCAGCGCATCCGTCACCCTGAACTCGAACCCGGGATAGATGAAGATCTCGGTCTCGCCCTGCCACGGGCGCAAGGTGCCGCCGCGCGCGGCCGTCTCGATCAGGCGCAACGCCGTCGTGCCGACGGGAATGATGCGCCCCCCGGCCGCGCGCGCAGCGTTGATTTCCGCCGCGGCCGTCTCGCTCACCTCGCCCCATTCGGCATGCATCCGGTGGCTTGCCACGTCATCCACCGTGACCGGCAGGAACGTGCCCGCGCCGACGTGCAGCGTGACATGCGTGAACCCCACGCCCCGCGCCGCAAGCGCCTCCAGCAGCGTTTCGTCGAAATGCAACGATGCCGTCGGCGCGGCGACGGCGCCGGGGCGGCGGGCCCAAACGGTCTGGTAATCCGTATCGTCCTGCGCATCCGCCGCCCGACGCGCGGCGATGTAGGGCGGCAAGGGCATTGCGCCCGCCTCGGCCAGCGCCGCGTCGAAATCATCTCCCACAAGGTTGAAGGCCAGCCGGCCCTGCCCGTCCTCCTTGGCCGTCAGCCGCGCGCTCAGACGGTCGGAAAAGCGTATCTCCTCGCCTTCACGCACTTTCTTCAGGGGCTTGAGCATGGCCGCCCAGTGCCCGTCCGCGCCCGGCTCCAGCAACGTCACCTCGATCCGTGCCTCGGTGGGCCCCTGCGCTGTGTTGCGGCGGCGCGTCCCGCTCAGCCGCGCCGGGATCACGCGGGTATCGTTCAGCACCAGCCGGTCGCCCGGCCGCAGCCAGCCACCGATATCGGCCACCCGCGCATCGGTAATCCGGTCGCGCTCGGCCACCAGCAAACGGGCCGCGGTGCGCGGCCGCGCGGGGCGCGTGGCGATCAGGGCCTCGGGCAAATCGAAATCGAAGTCGCTCAGCTTCATCGAGAGTTCCCGGCCGGTCGGCCGTCCGTTCTTTCACGTTCCGGCGGGGCCTCGTTCACCATCTGGCCGCTCGATCCCACGCGCGGCGCGGGCCGGCGGAAAATCTCGCGGAACATGCCCGGCGTCAAGGCGGATAACGGGTTGACCTGCACGCTCGGGTCCGAGGCCGGACCGGAGAGCGCATAGTTGAACCCGAACAGGCCCTCGCCCTGGCGCGTGAATATGCCGCCGATTGAGTTGACAAGATAAAAGGGCGACACCACCCCCTGCATGTCCATCAGTTCCCGGTCCGGATCGTAATAGCCATCCATCGTGATCCCCATCGAGGCGCCCACCGCGCTGCTCGACAGCAGGGCCACCCGTTCCGGTGTCAGGCGGAACCGCGCCGTGACATCGCTGAAATGGATCCCCTCGCCGTCAAGCTGGTCGAGTATTCCCACCACACTCAGGGTGTTGAGCAGCGTCGCCAGTGCGGGCGCATCCGTCAGCCTGATGTCGCGGGCTGTCAGCCGGCCATCATAGCTGCCGGCGGCAGGGGCCGGCGTCAGGACCAGTTCCAGACGTCCTTCGCGCGCCCGTTTCAGCAGGCCCGCCGAACTGAGGATCCCCCCGGCATCCGCGGCGCTGAGGCGGAAGGCACTGCGCCCCGCCTGCGGCACGACCTCGCCGTTGATGACCGCACCGCCGTTCACCCGGCCGCTGAAGCTGCCCCGCGTCCCGCCGGCCGTGTTCAGGTCGGCGCTGAACCCGGTCAGCGCGATGCCGTCGGATACCTGCAACCTGTCGAGGCGCAGTGTCACCGGCCCGCCCGGGCGCGATGCGCCACCCGCGCCCTCGCCGCTCAGGGAGGTGCGGCGCAGGTCGACGGTACCGCCCGAAACGCGCACCTCGGGTGTCGCGCCGGCCTCGCGCCCGACCAGCGTAACCGGCGCGTCCAGCCAGTCCT
>JAVLCJ010000058.1:0-16664 GCA_031580875.1 Roseovarius sp. | reverse complement strand
ATCTCCTTCTCGTCGAAGATCAGCAGACTGCAATTCGTAGCTTATGTCAGTGTCCGAATTTCAGGGGGTAGCTCAGTCTTTTGCGAGCTCCTTACGCAGTTCGGGGGTGAGCTGATCCTTTATGTTAATAAGCATTTCTGTTCTTCCTTTCTCAGTCGGTTCTCATGCCACGTCGCGGGCTACGATTCCGCCGGTTTTCGCGACTATTGCGCTCTGTGTTCCGGTCGCGCTCCTGCATCTTTTCGGGCGCTTGTCTGGTCATGTCCTGGTAGCGCGCCACGTCGGCACGCAGATGAAGCAGTTCTTCCTGCTGGAGCGTGCGCCGTTCCCTGATTTCCAGCTGGAGAGCGCGGCGGTCTTCGAGCTGCTTCATGATCATCTCGTCCATCTCGGCGCGATCCCGCTTCAAAGCGTCCCAGGTTTCCCGCTCGTTTTCCTTACGAACGGCGGCATATTGGCCCGTGATCCTGTGCCAGATGCCCTTGACGCCCTTCGGCAATCGCGCGGCGCGCTCGTTCGTTTCGGTGATCCAACGGCGCTCGTGGAACTCCGAAAGCAGTTTCCGCTCTTCGCGGTGCCGTCCGGCCATTTCAGAACGCCGGAATTCAAGACTGGCAGACCGTTTGCGGGCTTCCTGTTCTACATCCTTGATAAACTGACCAAGCGCACCGGTCATGCGTTCGGCAATGCGCGCCTTGGTTTCCGTGACAGATGGCAATGAAACGGGATCGCCCAGACGCTCTTTGACCTGCTTGGCGCGCAGGCCCGTCCATTTGGCGAGCGCATAGGTCTCACCGCGAAAATCGACGGCGACAAAACCACGCCTGTCACCGCGTGCGAGCAGAAAACCCCGTTCTTTCAGGGCATGCTCCAGAGCATCACGGGTGTCGGATGTCTCCCAGCATTTCTTGAACAGGGACTTCAGTTCTCTCGGGTCGAGCTTCACGCGCTTGGCTTGCTGCCACTCGGCCCGCGTGAAATTCAGCGGGTCGCGGCAGGAACCATCCCTCAAACCGTCCGGCAAATCCCATCCGCGATCAAGATATAGCTGCTTTGATATGTCCATCAGCTTGCGCTTGTAGAAAGGCAGGTTGATCGCTGTCATTGTGTCAGGATCAATCCGCGACCAGACGCAATGGGCATGCCTGCGCCCTTCTTTCTCGTGAAACACGATTGCGCGCGGCTGCCCTTTCAGACCGAGCTTGCGCTCTACATCGGTGATCGCAGCCTCGAAATCCGCAACCGACGCTGTCTCATGCTCGGGCGGATTGAGGCTCAGGGAAAAGAGATACTGGCGGCAGCGTGTGCCTTTGCTGACCGCTTCGGCTTCACGCAACGCGTCTGTCAGATCGTCAGCGGCAAAACCACGAATCTCGTGCATCGTGACATGTTCGTTCTGATCACGCCGCAGAAGGTGCTGCGCGAGATTCAAAGCATTGCCTCTCTGGTTTCCCTTCAGGATCACGGCTTGTACTCCGGCCCAGACATGGTGCCCGAACCCGATTGCCGGATTCCGAGCGCGAGCAGCAGATCATGCCGCATGGCGCGCACGTCTTGGCAGGCTTCCAGAAGCGCATCTTCGGTATCAGGCGAAACAGGCAGGGAGCCCGTATTCACAGCCCTGGCAAGCTGGTTGAGATTGTTCGCGATCCTGGACTGCCCGAGCGCGGCCAGAACGCGTCCCAAAGCCGCATGATCCTTCACAGGAAACTTTCCACGCGGGCGACGTGGGCTTTTCTTCTCGCCGAGCAGTTGCTCGCGCATATACGCCCCGAGGGGCTGTCCGGCAGCATCCTGCTCAAGTTGCGCCCGTTCTTCAAAGCTCAGACGCAGCGAGAACGGCACCGGGAAGGTTTTTTCGTCGTCATACATGTCGCCGCCTTTCTGCGCAGGCAGATCGGCAGACACACGAAAAAATGCGCTAAATCATTGATTTAGCGTAGAGTTCGCGATGCCTGTGATGTCCCGCGCGACAAAAAGGGACTCAAGTAGGCAACGCTCCTCCGCTACCAAGTCGGCCCAAACTCATTTGACACCTTGTGGAAAGGCGTATAGGCCAAGACATTGGGTCAGGAGTCCGGCGATTTCGACCTTGACGCCGCCCTTTCGCTCGGAGCCCCGTGAAACGGTAATCGTGTCGGCGCGTTTGACGCGTCAACAGGTTGTTCTGATTCAGGCCTCGGCTGCTGACTTCAACGAGACACGCCCACATTCGGCGCTTGGCAATCAGACGCCAATGGAATTCGCGGAACACCTTACCACCGCAACCGGCAGCCGCGCTGCACCATCTGAAAGCCCCGCGCGGATGTCGGTTGCTCCACCCGCGCAAAGCGGTGTATCCACTCACCCGGCTCCGGTTCCGAACGGATGAAAGTTCTGTGGCAGGTCAGATAACTCGTTGGTTATCAAGATGGGGCGGGAAGCGATTCGGGCCGCGGATGCTCGGGGCATCCCTGATAAAAGAAAATTTGGATACTCATACATAGCGGGCTGCCTGCTCTTTTTGCGACATCCGAGAAATCAATGACCCTGCTACGCAGATAGTATCCTTTTGTCTGCTTGGACAGAACGGCCGGTGACGAACGCTCGTTTAACGCCGCCAATCACGACGCGGTCCGGTGTCGACGTGCAGGAAGCCGCGCGACGGATACCATCCGATTCCGCCTGCCTCCTCAGCGCGCGCCAGTTGCCGTAGGCGGCGCGTCGACAAGCCCGGTGCGTGAATATCAAGCGCCTGACCGCGCATATGAAAACTGTTTGTCGCGCTGCCCCGCAGCGCCGCGTTGGTTGCTTTTGTGCGGTAGGCCGAGGTGATCACCACCGGCCGGTCGCCGATCCGGCGCTGGATTCGTCCGATCAACTTGATCAGGTCGAGGTCCATCTTCGTGGACTGACCGGCACGCACATCGCGCAACAGACGGTTCAGGGCCGCAAAGGCGGCTTGGTCCGGTTCATGGCCGAACAGGCGCTTGCGGACAAGATCGCCGCGAAAAACTTCGCCCGTGCGTTGACGGACCAGGTGAAGATCCAGATCACCAAGCGCCAGCGCGGGCATCGCCAAAGCGCCTGTCGCCAGTGAAACGGCACCGGTCAGAAATTGTCGCCGGGACTGCATTGCGCATCCTCCTGTTCTTGCCGCATTTCGAGAACCGAGGAGGTATCGGGGTGGTTCATAAGTGTAAAATTGATAATATTCAGGATTGAGGTGAGATATTCTCGTCTCAAGTATGCCGGTCCTTACGTGATGGAGTGCGCGAATGGATATTGCCCTCGTTAAAACCTTTCTCGAAGTCGCGGCAACGGGGTCTTTCGTGCATGCCTCCGAACGGTTGTTCGTGACGCAATCGGCGGTCAGCCTGCGAATACGCCGGTTGGAGGAAATGCTCGGCCATGAGCTGTTCACCCGATCCAAGGCCGGGGCATCCCTGACATCGGCGGGGCAGGAATTCGAAGGCTATGCGCTCAGCCTTCTGAAACTTTGGGAGGAATCGCGTCAGCAAATCGCCCTTCCAAAGGGTTATACCGAAAGCATCAGCATCGGCGCGCAGTATTCACTTTGGCCGCGTCTCGGGTTTCGGTGGATCGACGAGATGCGCACCGCCATGCCCGAGCTCAGCATCCGCGGCGAGGTCGGCATGCCGGACCGCCTGACCCGGCAATTGCTGGAAGGGACATTGCAGGCGGCGCTGCTTTACACACCGCAACTGCGGCCCGGCCTGACCATCAAACCCTTGATGTCCGAGGATCTGGTCATGGTTGCCGCGTGGCCTGATCCCGATCTGGAGGCGCTGGGCGGGCATTACGCCTTCATCGATTGGGGGCCGGAATTCGTCCATGCTCATGCGCTGCATCTGCCCGAGCTGACCAACCCCGGTTTGACGCTTGCGCTGGGATCACTCGGGGCCGATTTCATCATGAATCGCAAGTTCGCCGCCTATCTGCCGGCCCGCTATGTCAAATCCTATGTCGACGCGGGGCAACTGTTTTACGTGCCAGATGCACCAAAATTTCCCTTCCCGATCTGGTCGGTCTGGCGCGAGGACCTTGATGATCGCGTGGCCACTGTTGCAAACGCGGCCCTGCAAAAGGTGATTTCGACCCTCGAGGAGGATCAGGAGGCCGTTCAGGAAGAGTTGGAAGACCTGAGCGAGGATGGCGAAATCGAGACCCTTGGGGATATTTTCACCGAAGAAAAATGAGTTCTTCTTATCTTATCCATATTTCAAATTCGTTTTCTTCAACATTTTGATTGGCATAGGCTGCGGTCGGCCTGTTGACCCATGAGGTCGAGGTCATGGTCGCCTGCCGGTGTGTCATTGCCGTTAACGAGAGTGGCAGGCGACCCACGCAGGTTGCGGCCCGGCCTTGGCCGGCTACGCGACCCGTGCAAGGCATGTAATCGCTTCCAACAGGGAAATTGCCTCAACTCAGGGCGGGGTCACCCCCGCCCTTTTTTCGTACGGCTGGCAGGGAATGGCCGGTGTGATCGCGTGAGGCTTGATTCAAAACGTCGTTTGGCGGAAGGCTGGCATGAACGCTATTAAAATGAGTAATTCTTGTCTCAAGCCTAAATATAATTCGTTTTCCATATGGCCGGGCCGATAATATCGTTACGGTATGATGGAAAAGTGGAAACCAAGCCTTGCGGCCCGGGTCGAGGGCGAGCCGCAGAAATCTCATATCTCGGAACTGTATCTACCGGGGTCGAACCATCGGTTTGGCTTTCGTATCGGTGGGTTGTTGAATGGGCCCGATGTTGTCGTTGCCTGTCAGGCCGCGCTGGCGCGGCAGGTGTACCAGCGGCTTTTGCTGATCCCCGGCCTCAACCGCCTGAAGGGGCGTTTGTTCCTGATCTCGCTGGATCGTCTGGATGACCTGCACGACTTTGGGTCCTTGCGCGGCCTTCTTGGCGTGAGCGGCCCGATTGATCATATCCTGACATTACCGGCCGTGGAGCTGGAGACACTCGATGAGTCAGCCGCAGCCGAATTGGTGCGGCGCAACTACTATGCCGTTCTGCGCCTCTGCGCACGGATGGGCATGGTGCAAGGGTGGGGCATTCCCGACCGTGACGCGCCCCTGGCCTAAGCGCCCTCTTTACCTTGCAGAACGGACGGCCAATGACGACTCTCGATATCGACGACCGCGCCTTGGAAGGTCGCCTTTTGGAGGCGGTCCGGGCCGAGCATAGTGCCGCGCTCGCTGCCGTTCTGGACCCCCTGCCATACAGTGACGCCTTGCGGCTTTTGTTGAACCTGCCAGAGCAGGAACGCGACCGCGCCTTTGCCTTGATGCCGCCGCAGCTGGCCGCTGAAATGGTTGAAGAAGCCCCACACGAAATGGCGGCGACGCTTGTGGCCCACATGCCCCCGATCAAGGCGGCCGAAGTGCTGGACGCACTTGGATCGGACGTGCAGGCCGACGTTGTCGCCGAGATGGAGGCAACCGACGCCGAGGCGGTTCTGGGCGAAATGGAGGATGGACACGCCGAAGACGTGCGGCGGCTGATCGCCTATCCCGAGGGGACCGCTGGTGCCTTGATGACGGCCGAGGCGTTTTCGTTTCCACAAGATGCTACTGTTGGCACCGTGTTGCGCCGGTTGGCGAGTGAAGACGAGGATTTCGAGCGCTACCGCGGCCAGCATCCCTACATGCTTGACGAGTCAGGCCGGCCGGTGGGGGTCGTCTCTCTGCGCGGCCTTTTGACGGCCAAGCGCAGCATGAAACTGTCCGAGGTCATGACCGCGCCAATGACCGTTTCGGTCGAGACATCACTGGAGGCACTGGAAGACATCTTTGACGAACATCCGTTCCTCGGCCTGCCCGTCGTTGACGCTGACGGTCGGCTGGCCGGGGCACTGTCGCGCGCCGCTGTGGACGAGGCGCTGGCCGAGCGCGCCGAAAGCGAAAGCCTGCGCCGTCAGGGTGTTTTCGGAGACGAGCTGCGCTCGATGCCGACGCTGCTGCGCTCGCGTCGCCGCCTGGCGTGGCTGTCGGCCAACATCGTTCTGAACATCATCGCCGCCAGCGTGATCTCGGCCTACGAGGAGACGCTGGCCGCCGTGATCACCATCGCGGTATTCCTGCCGATGGTATCCGACATGTCAGGCTGTTCCGGCAATCAGGCCGTGGGCGTGACCATGCGCGAGCTGTCCCTGGGCCTTGTGCGCCCGGTCGATGCGGTCCGTGTCTGGCTCAAGGAGGTCAGCGTCGGAGCCATGAATGGCGTGGCGCTGGGGGTCCTGATCGGCATCGTGGCCTGGGCGTGGAAGGGCAACCCGTGGCTTGGCCTCGTGATTGGAACCGCATTGGCGCTGAACACGGTGCTGGCGGTGTCGATTGGCGGCGTGGTTCCGCTACTGCTGAAACGTCTGGGGCAAGACCCCGCTGCCGCGAGCGGGCCGTTGCTGACCACAATCACCGACATGGCCGGGTTCTTCCTGGTGCTCAGCCTCGCCAGCCTCGCGATGCCTTGGCTCATCTGAGACGGAGGAAAAAATGAAAAGAAAAACCGAACACGCGTTCATTTTCATGACGGCCATTGTGATGCTGATTTTGTTATCGGGCTTTTTGTGGTTTCAGGGCGAAACGGATCACGGATCACAAGAACATGCCGTGGACAAACGGGGCGCCCCCTTCACCGAGGTAACCCCGCTCAAGATATCCCGGCTGAAGAACGCTACACCGCGTTTTGACATGGAATGGATTCGGGCTCTGCCATCGCCCCCGAAGCTGAGTGAGCAGGAGATGTGTCTTGCAGAAGCTCTCTATTTCGAAGCGAGAGGAGAGCCGGTGCAAGGCCAGATCGCCGTGGCCGAGGTGATCCTGAACCGCGCCCGGAGCGCACGTTTTCCCGACACAATCTGTGACGTCATTTACCAAGGCAGCCACCGGCGCAACGCCTGTCAGTTCAGCTATGCTTGCGACGGTGCACCCGAACGGTTCGATGAGCGTGACGCCTATGACCGCGCACAACGTCTGGCCGCGCACCTTTTCAATGCAGGACGCGCAGGCCTGGCCCGCGGGGCGGAGTTCTACCACGCGGTCACGGTGCAACCGTCCTGGGCCAAAAAGCTGCATCAGGTCGCACGGATCGGTGACCACGTTTTCCTGCGGCATCCGGAGTCTCGTGCCGCAGATGCGCGCGGCCGCGAATGACACTTCAAGATGCATCAGTGGGCGCACCCGCCCGCAGCCGGAAGACAATAAAACAAGGTCACCGGTTCTGATCGCGTGGCGTGCTTGAATTATGCTGCTGTCTCTTGGTTTGGACAATATCGCGGCCCGTTGACAACGGCGCGCGAATGACCGCACTGCCCACCGGCCGTTTGCCAAGGCATACTGCGTGGGCCAAGCAACATTCACGCATGGCGGCTTGGACCAGCACTGCGTAAGGTCGGAAGCTCCCGGGTTTGCCCTCGCAGCGAAAGTCAGGGTTGGCCGACCACGCCACGGGGTCGAATGTCACCTTTCAATGGCGACTAAGGGCCGGAAACCACAGACCTTGGACGCAAGAAAGGATGCGGAGTCGGACCTCTGGCCACTTCTTTCCCATGTCTCCTTCGATTTGAACGCACCTCCGCTACCGAGTGCCCCGAACGGTATCGAGTTCGCGCCGCAATACCCGCGGCGGCGCGAACGGCGCCATAAAAGCCACCCGGGCGATCATCCATGCGGGCCGGGCAGGCAGACCCGGCGGGCTGACGCGCTAGATTGCGTCGGTCAGTACGGCCCGGCCAGCACCGTCATAACGGCGCCAAGCGGCAGGTGCCGGGGCGGTCCGCTCATTCGGGCGGATGCCCGTCAACCTGCCGAAGCAACCTGTCAAGCTCGCGCTCACCGAGCTTGACTTGGTACTACGTCTCGTAGAACGCGCGCGTCTCCGCGCGCAGGTCGCACTGCCACCCTTCCGGACATAGAAGCCCCGCCATCCAGACGGGCCCCATGACCCGGTTGAGCGATGGCGGCCTGTCGATCCAGCCGAAAGGCGCCTTGGGGCTGAACTCGCAGCGGTCCGGTTTGACATCCGCCAGCGTCGTGCCGTCGAGGCAGTCAAGACCCCGCACGACAAGCGTCCGCCCCTCCAGCCGTTCCAGACGCACCATGGACGTTCCCAGCGGGTTCGGCCGCTGGAGAGACCGGAGGGCGAAGGTGCCGAAGAACCGCGTGCCGTCGCCCTTGCGATTCTGGCGCACGGGGTCCCGGCGCGCACGGTCGAGCCAGTATATGATCTCGAGCTTACCGTACGCCTCCATCCCCTCCAGCGCGGCCTCCCACCGCGGAAAGATCTCGATGCGGCATTCGGGGCCATCCAGCCGTCCGTGCCGGGCGCAATCCTCGCGCCGGCACCACGGCGTCGCGATCCGGCCGATGAAGAACAGACCGGCATCCGCCTGCTCGGGCAGGTCGGTCAGCGCCTCGCCTTCCCTGAGTCTCGCTTTCATGACTTTCTCCGTCAAAGCCAACCCTTTCCGATTTGACCCGTTGGCGTGATGCCGCACGCGTTCCGGCAACCGGCACCCTGTGGCCCCCGGCGCCGCCAATGGTTAGAATGCGGGCATGGCAGAACTTCTCATCGTCTATCACTCGAAAACGGGCGGCAGCCGCCAGATGGCCGAGGCGGCCGCCCGCGCGGCGGAATCGGAAACCGCCACCCGGCTGACCGCCGCGCGCGACGCCGGGCCGGATGACCTGCTGGGCGCCGACGGCTATGTCTTCTGCGCCCCCGAGAACCTTGCCGCCATCGCCGGCGTGATGAAGGATTTCTTCGACCGGTGCTATTACCCGGTCCTCGGCCGGATCGAGGGCCGCCCCTACGCCCAGATGATCTGCGCCGGCTCCGACGGGCAGAACGCGGCCCGGCAGACCGCCCGGATCGCGCAGGGCTGGCGCCTGCGCGAAGTGCAACCGGCCCTGATCGTCTGCACCCATGCGCAGACGCCCGACCGGATACTCGCGCCGAAAACAATCCCGGAGGATGATCTTGCCCTCTGCCGGGATCTCGGCGCCGGTCTCGGGGCCGGGCTTGCCATGGGCGCATTCTGAAGGACGACCGGATGGCGACGGCGCTTCACGCTGAAAGGTTCGACGCCGCGCTCGGGGCCCTGCGCGACAGCGGCGCCGCCAGCGTGCTC
Organism: Roseovarius sp.; assembly: GCA_031580875.1. Taxonomy (GTDB): domain Bacteria; phylum Pseudomonadota; class Alphaproteobacteria; order Rhodobacterales; family Rhodobacteraceae; genus Roseovarius. Next base: position 7,530 of record JAVLCJ010000058.1, on the reverse strand, counting down.
GACCTCGGGTGCGGCGACGGCGACCTGTTCCTTCGGCTCGCGGCAGATCCCGGCATCCGGCACCTGACCGGGATCGACACCGACCCACGCGCGATCGATCGGCTGCGCCGCCGGCTCGCGTCGGTTGATACCGGGGACAGGCCCGTGGCCCTGCGCCTCGCCTCGATCACCGGGGTCGGCACTGACCTTGCCGGGTATGACTGCGCCCTGATGATCGAGACGATCGAACACGTCCCGCCCGCGCACCTGTCACGCATGGAGCGGGCCGTGTTCCATCACATGCGCCCCGCGACCGTGGTCGTCACCACCCCGAATGCCGAGTTCAACCCCCTGCTCGGCGTACCCGCCCACAGGTTCCGTCACCCCGGTCACCGGTTCGAATGGTCCCGCGGGCAATTCCGCGACTGGGGCCGCCGCGTCGCCCGTGCCGACGGGTACCGCGTCAGCTTTGCTGACATCGCGGGATGTCACCCCGATTTCGGCGGCGCCAGCCAGATGGCCGTTTTCCAAGCCGGCGAAAATGGATCATAAAGACGGCATGGATGAAACCGACCTCCTCCGCCGTCTGGGCCTCGCCCTGGCCATCGGCCTGCTCTTCGGCCTCGAACGGGGCTGGAGCGCACGCCGCCGCCCCGAAGGCGGGCGCATCGCGGGCCTGCGCACCTTCGCGCTCGCCGGGCTCCTGGGCGGCATCTGCGGCTGGCTGGCAACGATCACCACGCCTGTCGTGCTGGGTTTCGCGTTTCTTGGCGTAGCGATGCTGGTATCCGTCAGCTACGCCATCCGGCTTCAGCAGGATGATGATCGCGGACTGACAACCGAGATCGCGCTGCTCGTCGCGTTCGGCCTTGGCGCCGGCGCCGTGCTGGGCGACATGCCGACGACCGCGGCAGCGGCTGTGCTGGCCGCCGCGCTGCTCGCCCTCAAGACGACCCTTCATCGGTGGGTCAAGCATTTGCGGCGCTTCGAATTGATGGCCGTGCTTCAGCTTGCCGTGATTTCCGTGGTCGTTCTGCCTGTCCTGCCCGACCGTGGTTTCGGCCCGGGCGGGGTGCTGAACCCCCATGCGATCTGGTGGGCGGTGATCCTCGTGGCCGGACTGTCCTTCGCGGGGTACGCGGCAATGCGGCTGGCAGGCGACCGGCTGGGCGCGATCATCACCGGCCTGTTCGGCGGTCTGGCCTCCTCCACGCCCACCACGCTCGCCCTTGCCCGGCGCGCGCGGGCCCAACCGCCGCTCGCACCGGTCCTGTCCGTCGGGATCGTGCTGGCCGGCGCCGTGACCTTCCTGCGCATCACGATCCTTGCGGCCCTGTTCGCCCCGGCGCTCCTGGACCGGCTGGCCGTGCCGATGGCCTGCATGGCGCTGGCCGGGCTGGGCGGGGCGGGCCTCATCTTCGCGAGCCTGTCTCCCGAGGCCCAGAAGGACCGCGCGACGCCGCCACCCATTTCGAACCCTCTCGGGCTCGAGGCCGCGCTGCTCTTCGGGCTCTTGCTGGCGGCCGTTCTGCTGGGCACCCATTACCTGCGCCAGTGGTTCGGCGATGCCGGGGTCTACACGGCCGCCGCCCTGTCGGGGATCACCGACGTGGACGCCATCACCATATCGCTTGCTCGCATCGCCGAAACGGGTATCGCGGTGCGCACCGCCGCGATCGGGATATTCGTCGCGACCGGTGTCAATACGCTGATCAAGGCGGCCATCACGCTGGCCGTGGCCGGATGGCCGGCAGGCTGGCGCGTCATGGCCGCCCATGGTGCCAGCCTCGCCACGGGGGCCGCCGTGATCGCCGCCATCGGCTGACGGCGCCTGCTGCCGAAAAGCAAAAGCGGGTTGCGCTCTCTCCGTGCGCGGATTACGCCGCGATGCAGCACCACGGCATCCGGGTCTGACCCGGCGTGATCCGCACGACCGGCCGCCCGGACCAGCCCGACCGACAAGGACATGACCCAAGACCGCCGGCAAGGCGCGGCCCAAGGAAACGCGATCACATGCTCTCTCTTACCGCCTACCGGCGCGACTGGACCTCCAACATACGCGGCGACATCCTGTCCGGGCTCGTGGTCGCCCTGGCGCTCATCCCCGAGGCAATCGCCTTTTCCATCATCGCGGGTGTCGATCCCAAGGTCGGGCTCTATGCCAGCTTCTCCATCTCCGTGATCATCGCGATCACGGGTGGCCGGCCCGGCATGATCTCGGCCGCCACCGCCGCGACGGCCGTCCTGATGATCACGCTGGTCAAGGATCACGGCCTGCAATACCTGCTGGCGGCCACGGTGCTGGCCGGCATCCTGCAGATCGGCGCCGGGCTGCTGAAACTGGGCTACGTGATGCGCTTCGTGTCGAAATCGGTGATGACCGGCTTCGTCAACGCGCTGGCGATCCTGATCTTCATGGCCCAGCTTCCCGAACTGGACCCCGGACGCGTGCCGCCCCTGACCTACGCGCTGGTCGCGGGCGGTTTGGCCATCATCTACCTGTTCCCGCGCCTCACGCGGGCCGTTCCCTCGCCGCTGGTGACGATCATCGTGCTGACGGCGCTGACCGTGGCCATGGGCTGGGACGTGCGCACCGTGGGCGACATGGGCGAGCTGCCCGATACCCTGCCCGTCTTCCTGATCCCCGACATCCCGCTGACATTCGAGACGCTGCAGATCGTCTTTCCGTACGCGCTGGCCGTGGCCGTGGTCGGCCTGCTCGAAAGCCTGATGACCCAGCAGATCGTCGATGACCTGACCGATTCCGGCTCGGACCGCAACCAGGAGTGCATCGGCCAGGGCCTTGCCAACACCGCCACCGGTTTCATCGGCGGCATGGCGGGCTGCGCCATGATCGGCCAGTCCATCATCAACGTGAAATCCGGCGGGCGCGGCCGGCTGTCCAGCTTCGCCGCCGGGGTCTTCCTGCTGATCATGGTGGTGGCGCTCGGCGATATCGTGGCGATCATCCCGATGGCGGCGCTGGTGGCGATCATGATCATGGTCTCGATCGGCACCTTTTCCTGGTCGTCGATCAAGAACCTGCGCGAGCATCCAAGATCGTCGTCGATCGTGATGCTGGCGACCGTTTTCTTCGTGGTCTACACCCATAACCTCGCCATCGGGGTGCTGGTCGGCGTGTTGCTGTCGGGCATCTTCTTTGCCTGGAAGATCGCGCAGCTTTTCCGCGTCAGGACCGAGATCACCACCGACGGCACGCACCGCACCTATCTCGTCGAGGGCCAGCTTTTCTTTGCCTCGTCCGAGGATTTCATGCGCGCCTTCGATTTCAAGGAAGCCCCCGAGAAGGTGACGATCGACCTCAGCCGCGCGCATATCTGGGACATTTCCTCGGTTGCGGCGCTCGACATGGCCGTGCTCAAGTTCCGCCGCGAGGGCGCCGATGTCGACCTCATCGGCCTGAACGAGGCGTCCGAGACCATCGTCGACCGGCTGGCCATCCACGACAAACCCGGCGCAATGGACGAGTTGCTCGGTCACTGAAGGGAAACGGAACATGACAACAAACACGCTCATCGCCCTTGTCGACGGCTCTGCCTATTCCGAAAGCGTCTGCCACCACGCGGCATGGATCGCGGCGCGCACGGGCGCGACGGTGAAGCTTTATCACGTGATGGGCCGCCGCGACGCCCCCGAGAAACAGGACCTGTCGGGCGCGATCCGCCTTGGTGCGCGCTCCCGCCTGCTTGAACAGCTTTCCGATCTCGACACGCAGCGCGCGAAGCTCGCCCACGAACAGGGCCGCGCCATACTCGACGATGCCCGCGCGCTGATCGAGGCACAGGGCGACATCAAGGTCGAAACGCGGCTGCGGCAGGGCGACTTGATCGAGACGATCAGCGCCAAGGAGGATACCGGCGACATGATCATCGTCGGCAAGCGCGGCGAGGCCGCCGGGCTGGCCGCGGCACACCTGGGATCCAACCTCGAACGGGTCGTGCGTGCCAGCCACAAACCGGTTTTCGTGGCCAACCGCGCCTTCAGGGCGCCGGAACGCCCGCTCGTGGCCTTCGACGGCGGCGCGTCATCGCTCAAGGCCGTGGATCACATCGCGCGCAACCCGCTATTCGCGGGGCTTGCCGTGACGCTGGTATTTGCCGGCACCGAAACCCCGGAGATGACTCGCGCGCTGGAGCGCGCGGCCGCCACCCTGCGATCGGGCGGGATCGAGCCCGAAACGCTCATCCGCCAAGGGGAGCCGGAAAAGGTTCTCGCACAGATGACCGAATCCGACGGGTACGACCTGCTGGTGATGGGGGCCTACGGGCACAGCCGGGTACGCGCCCTGCTGATCGGCTCCACCACGACCGAAATGATCCGCTCCTGCAAGGTGCCCGTCCTGCTCGTGCGGTAACGGGGGCCGGCGCGGCCGGCCCCGCGCCGGGTCACCGGGCGCCCAGATCGACGGCCAGGTCGGATACCGGGCGCTCGCCCTCGACAAGGCCCGCCTCCGCAAGGAACTTCTCGAACCGCGCGTACCGGCCGGCGTCAAGCGCGGCCGGGCGCAGGGCGAACCGGGGCCACGTGTCCACCCATGCCTTCTCGTTCAACGCGTCCTGCAATTCCTTCGACGTGCCAGAGAACACGTCCCAGCTTTCCTGCGGGTGGTTCGTGATGTACTGCGTGGCAAGTTCGGTCGCGCTCAGGAAACGGCGGATCATGTCGTCGTCCATCCGCTCGGGGTTGGCGACGTAGACGAGTTCGTCATAGGGCGGCACGCCCTCTTCCTCGAGGTAGAAACACCGCCCCGGGCGGCCCTCGATCTCCATCTGGTTGAGTTCGAAATTGCGATACGCACCGATCACCGCGTCAACCTGCCCGGACATCAGCGAGGGCGACAGCGACCAGTTGACGTTGACAAGTTCGACATCGCTCAAGCCCAGGTCATGCGGCTGCAGCAACGCGCTCAGCAACGCCTCCTCGACCCCGGCGACCGAGAAACCGACCTTGCGGCCCTCAAGATCCGCGATGCTCTCGATCGGGCCGTCCTCCAGCACCAACAGGCAGTTGAGCGGCGTGGCGACCAGTGTGCCCACCCGCGTCAGCGGCAGGCCCTCGGCCACCTGAAGATGCAGTTGCGGCTGGTACGATATCCCGAGGTCGGCCTGACCCGCGGCGACCATCTTGGGCGGGTCCGCCGGATCAGCCGGCGCGATCACCTCGACCTCCAGCCCCTCATCGGCAAAGAAGCCCTTTTCCTGCGCGATGACGATGGGCCCGTGATCGGGGTTTAGGAACCAGTCGAGAATCAGGGTCATCTTGTCCTGCGCGGCCGCGGGCGCGGCAATCAGCAGGGCGAAAACGGTTGGTAACAGGCGCATGGCGCGTCTCCTCTGGTGTTGCGTCAGATCAACGGGGAGACGGGAAATCGGCGGCCGGGGCCGCCTTGCAGGTTTTCCGTTCCCTCCGCCGGTGCTGACCGGATCAGGTTCGATGGGTTGGCGCACGGCCTCTCAGCCCCGAAAGCGGGGCACCCCAACGGATGTTGACAATTGATATCATCGCACGGGCCGGCGGGCAAGCGGAACACGCCCGCGTTCAGCCCGACCCGCCCCGGCACGGGCGGCGCGTTTCAGCCCGCGCGCGCCGCCTCGGCGGCCGCGCGGATGGCCGCGATGTTGCGGCCGTAGGCCTCGGGGGCGTCCACGCTGCCGCCCTTGAACACCGCCGAGCCCGCCACCAGAACGTCAGCACCGGCCTCGGCCACCAATGGCGCGGTTTCGGTCGTGACGCCGCCGTCGATCTGGATGTGGATGGGCCTGTCCCCGATCATCCGGCGCAGCGCACGGGTCTTTTCCACGCCGGAACGGATGAATTTCTGACCGCCGAAACCGGGATTGACCGTCATGATCAGCACCATGTCAACCATGTCCAGAACATGCTCGATGCTCGACAGCGGCGTGCCCGGGTTCAGGCTGACGCCCGCCATCTTGCCCGTGGCCTTGATCGCCTGCAGCGTGCGGTGAACATGCGGGCCCGCCTCGACATGGGCGGTGATCATGTCGGCGCCGGCCTCGGCATAGGCCTCGATATGAGGATCGACCGGCGCGATCATCAGGTGCACGTCCATGAAGGTCGTGACATGCGGGCGGAACGCCTTGACCGCCGGGGGCCCGAAGGTGAGGTTCGGCACGAAGTGCCCGTCCATCACGTCCACGTGCACCCAGTCCGCGCCCTGCGCCTCGATGGAACGGATCTCGCGCCCGAAATCGGCGAAATCGGCGCTCAGGATGGACGGGGCGATCTTGATGGAACGGTCGAAGGGCATGGCGGCATCTCCTGTCTGGCGGCCCTGCTCTTGCGCGCTTGCGCGCTCAAGGTCAAGACCCGTGGCCGCATGGCGCCAGCCCCCGCGCCAGCGCCCCGTGCAGCACCGGGTTGGCCGCCATCACCCCGTCAAGCCGGGGCACGGGATTGTTGAACCGCAACGGCCGCGCCGCGCGGTCCGACGTGACCGCGCCCGCCTCGCGCAGGATCAGATCGCCTGCGGCGATGTCCCATTCCCAGCTCGGCCTGAGCGTCAGCATCGCGTCGAACCGCCCCTCGGCCACAAGGCTCAGCCGGTAGGCCAGCGACGGACGGTAGGCGCGCGCCACCTCGGGCACCGGGCCGCGCCAGTGCTCGGGGGCATAGGCCGGCCGCGCCGCCAGCACCGACGCGCCGGTCAGCTCGTCCCGCGACGCCACCCGGATCGGCCGCCCGTTCAGGAACGCGCCCGCCCCCGCGGCCGCGCTATACAGCTTGTCGCGCTGCGGCAGGTAGATCACGGCCGCTGTCACCACGCCCCGCTCGGCCACGGCCAGCGCGTGCGCCCACGTCCGCGACCCCTCGACGAAGCTGCGCGTCCCGTCGATCGGGTCGATGATGAACACCCGGTCACACGTCAGCCGCCCGGGGTCATCCTCGGTTTCTTCCGACAGCCATCCATACTCGGGCCGCGCGGCAAGCAGGTCGGCGGCCAGCATCGCGTCCACCGCCATGTCGGCCGCGCTCACCGGGCCTGCACCGCCCGGTTTCTGCCAATGCTCGACACCCTTGCCGCCGTGGCGCGTGGCGATCTCGCCCGCCGCGCGCGCCGCCTCGACCAGCAGGCCGAGGTCAGTTGCCGGCAAGCGTCAGACCCTCCACCAGAAGCGAGGGCACGACACGGCTCAGCCAGGGGCGGGCGTCATTGGCCGGGGTCATGCGCCGCAGCATCTCGGGCAGGCTGCCGGCGATGGTGCATTCGTTCACCGGATAGGCGATCTCGCCGTTTTCCACCCAGAACCCGCTGGCCCCGCGCGAATAATCGCCGGTATTGGGGTTGATCGTGCTGCCGATCATCGACGTCACCAACAGGCCGGTGCCCATCTCGCGCAGCAGATCCTCGCGGCTCTGACCGCCCTGCGTCAGCGCCACGTTCCAGTTCGACGGCGACGGCGGCGCCGCGGCTCCCCGCGCCGCGTTGCCCGTCGATTGCAGATTCAGCTTGCGTGCCGTCGCCAGGTCCAGGGTCCAGCCGGTCAGCACCCCGTTCTCCACGATCGCGCG
>JAVLCJ010000057.1:0-17121 GCA_031580875.1 Roseovarius sp. | reverse complement strand
AGTGGTCCGTTCGACGACACCCACTGTGGCACAGCGCGATGCCGGGAGCGGGAGCCATCCACCCCATCAATGGCGCACCAATGGCTCTCCGTGGGCTGGCGCGTCTCGACCTCCATGACCACCGTTCGCGATCGCGCTCGAACCTGTGGCGCGCTGATCGCTCACTGTGCTCGATGCGTTGAACCAGGCCATCTGTCAACGATGCCCGGCCGAGGGCGGTGGCCTGATCCATCACTCCGACCGCGGCAGCCGTTCGCAGGCTCACCTATCCATCCGCTACACCGAGCGCCTGGCCGATGCCGGAATCGACACCTCGGTCGGCAGTGTCGGTGATTCATATGATAACGCAATGGCCGAAAGCGTCATTGGCCTCTTCAAGACCGAGGTCATCAACTACCTCGGACCCTGGAAGTCCATGGCACAGGTCGAATGGGAGACCCTGCACTGGGTCAGTTGGTACAATACGGAGCGGCTACACAGCGCCATCGGCCACCGGCCGCCCCAGGAAGTGGAGGATGAGTTCCATGCAGAGATGAATGCTCTTGAAAACGCCGCGTAGGTTTTGAACAGAAAAGCCTCTCGGAAACCCGGGACGGTTCAAAACCGTTCTCCGAGATGCGTTCTCCTTCGTCGCGCAGATCGTCGGTCAGCTTGCGATAACCATACACCTTGCCGCTGTCGGCCCAGGCCTGCCGGATCAGCTCGGTTTGGCGAACATCCTCTTGCGCACGGTGGCTTAACGGTTCCTTAAGCCATGCGTAGAAGCCGGAGAAATGGACCCGAAGCACCCGGCACATGGCCCGGACGCCAAATTCCTCGCGATGCGCCCGGATGAACGCGTACTTCATTGGGACTCTCGCGCGAAGTACGCCGTTGCCTTTTTTAGAATGTCGCGCTCCTCGGTCACCCTTGCCAGCTCGCGCTTCAGCCGCCGGTTCTCGGCTTCATGATCCACGCCGGGCTTTGGAACCGGCTCCGCGAACAGTTTCAGCCACTTGTACAAAGAATGCGTGCTCACGCCCAAACGCCGAGACACCTCCCGAACCGGATATCCCCGCACCGTGATCTGATGCACCGCATCCCGCTTGAACTCGTCGCTGTAATCGCTTGTCCCCATGTCGGCCTCCTAGCCTCAAAGTTAGGGGGCAAAGCGTCTACAAATCTAGGGGCACCTCAGTCAAAATGCCGATGATCTGCTCTTCTGTATATCTCGTTCGCTTCATAGTCCGTCCCTTCGTTGGGTCAGACTCTAATTCCAACTGGAGGAAAAATCCCGTGGCAGGTCAGGTTCCCGCCGGATCGGGGTCCTGCCGGAACGGCAGGGCATGATCATGAACCACAAGAAGCTGTATCGCATCTATCGCGAGGAAGGGCTGTCGGTGAAGCGACGGCGCGGCCGAAAACGGGCGCGCGGCACCAGGACGCCGAGGCCGGTTGCCGCGCATCCCGATGCGCGCTGGTCGCTGGACTTCGTATCCGACAGCTTTGGCGCCTTGCGGAAGTTCCGGATCCTGGCGGTGATCGACGACTGCACGCGGGAATGCCTGTGCCTCGTGGCGGACACCAGCCTGTCCGGCGTACGGGGTGCCCGTGAACTGAATGCCCTGATCCGGATCCACGGCAAGCCGGGCTGCATCGTCAGCGATAACGGGACCGAGCTCACCAGCCGGGCGACCCCGAACCGAAGGTCCGCGCCGCGAAATGGGCCGACGAGAACACGGTGCCTTGGCATGACATCGACCCGGGCAAACCCCGGCAGAACGCCTTCATCGAAAGCTTCAACGGCAGCCTGCGCGACGAACTGCTGAACGAGGAGATCTTCGACAGCCGGGATGACGCGCGCGGGAAGCTGGCCCTCTGGCGCTACGACTACAGTGCGGTCAGGCCGCACACGTCATTGGGCAACCAGACACCGCCGCAAGCGCGCCGGACGCTTGAGCAATCTGAGGGCTCCACGCCCGGCGCGCTTGCGCCAGACGGGGAACCGGAATACCCAACTCCAACCTGCAGACCCTCGTTATAAACGAAGGACGACCGGGGGGCAGGTCATCTCTTCCCCATGCTTGAGGCTCGACACCAGCCCATCCGGCGTACCCCTCGAACGAAGAATGCCGCGGGAAAGACCATCGAACCGGTCAGCTCACACCGTGATGATGGAGGCTAAACCACAACCTCCATCTCCTCCTGCTCGCCCACGCCGAAGACCCGTTTATACCGCGCGATCTCGTCTGCCGGGCCCATGGCCTTGCGCGGGTTGTCGGACAGTTTTACCGTGGGCCGGCCCTCGGCGGCGACGGCCTTGCAGACCAGTGAAAAGGGCGCCAGCCGGTCGCCCTCGGTCAGGCCGCGGAAATCGTTCGTCAGCAGCGTGCCCCAGCCGAAGCTGACCCGAACCCGCCCCGAGAACTGCCGGTGCAGCTCGACGATCTTGTCGTCGTCCAGCCCGTCCGAGAAGATCACGAGCTTCTGCCGGGGGTCCTCGCCACGCGCCTGCCACCAGCGGATCGCGGTTTCGGCCCCTTCGGCCGGGTCGCCCGAATCCACCCGGATGCCCGTCCAGCCCGCCAGCCAGTCGGGCGCGTTTTTCAGGAAACCCTTGGTGCCGAAGGTGTCGGGCAGGATGATGCGCAGGTTGCCCGAATGCTCCTCGTGCCAGTCGGCCAGCACCTTGTAGGGCGCCTCGCGCAATTCCGCGTCCGTCTCGGCCAGCGCGGCATAGACCATGGGCAGCTCGTGCGCGTTGGTGCCGATCGCCTCGAGGTCGCGGTTCTTGGCGATCAGGCAGTTCGAGGTGCCGACGAATTTCTCGCCCAGCCCTTCGCCCATCGCCTGCACGCACCAGTCCTGCCACAGGAAAGAGTGCCGCCGCCTTGTGCCGAAATCGGCGATGCGCAGCCCCTCCAGCGGGCGCAGGCGGCCGACTTTCTCCCACAGCTTGGTCATGGCGCGGGCATAGAGCACCTGCAGCTCGAATTTCTTCATGTCGTGCAGCACCGCGCGCGAGCGCAGCTCCATCAGCACGGCGAGCGCGGGGATTTCCCACAGCATCACCTCGGGCCATGCCCCCTCGAAGGTCAGTTCGTACTGCCCGTCGCGCACTTCGAGGTGATAGGGCGGCAGGCGCAGCCCCTCGAACCAGTCCATGAACTCGGGGGTGAACATCTGCCGCTTGCCGTAGAAGGTGTTGCCGCGCATCCATGTCGATTCCCCACGGCTGAGCGAGAGCGAGCGGATATGGTCGAGCTGTTCGCGCAATTCGCCCTCGTCCACCAGTTCCGCCAGCCGGACCGATTTGCTGCGGTTGATGAGCGAGAACGTCACCTGCGTGTCGGGCCTGTTGCGGAAGATCGACTGGCACATCAGCACCTTGTAGAAGTCCGTGTCGATCAGCGACCGCACGATCGGATCCATCTTCCAGCGGTGGTTGTAGACACGGGAGGCGATATCGGCCATGGCGCGGGTCTCCGGTAGATTGCTCCCGCCCGCTTAAAGCAAAGGGGGCCCGGGGTGGCAAGGCGCGCGGGCCGCGAAAACGACAAACCCCCGAAGCGGCTGCCCGGGGGTCGTCAATCACGTGTCGCGTGGAAACGCGCGGTTCAGAGCAGCCCTTCGCGCTGGGCCTTCTTGCGTGCGAGCTTGCGGGCCCGGCGGATCGCCTCGGCCTTCTCGCGCGCCTTTTTCTCCGACGGTTTCTCGAAATGCTGCTTGAGCTTCATTTCGCGGAAAACGCCTTCGCGCTGCAGTTTCTTCTTCAGGGCGCGGAGCGCCTGATCGACATTGTTGTCGCGAACACTAACCTGCATGTGGTTGTCACCACCTTTCCGAGTTTGAGTTGCAAGAGATTGCAGGAGGCCGCCATATAGCAAAGCGCTGTCGTTTTGTCTAGGGTGGCGGCAGGCGAAAAGGAGGCCCGAGAGATGCCCGAGACGGATATCAAAGCAAAATTGCTGGAAGCCGCCAAGATGCACGTGCCCTTCGACGGCTGGAGCGAGGCGACGTTCCGCGCCGCGATTGCCGATACGGGCGTCGAGGAAGGCGTGGCGCGGGCCGTCTGTCCGCGCGGGGCGGTCGATCTGGCGCTGGCCTTCCACGAGGAGGGCGACCAGGCGATGCTGGCCCGCCTGGCCGAGGAGGACCTGAGCGCGATGCGCTTCCGCGACCGGGTGGCGGCCGCGGTGCGCTACCGGCTCGAGGCGGTGGAGGACCGCGAGCTGGTGCGGCGCGGCATGACGCTGTTTTCCCTGCCGGCCCATGCCGTCGACGGGGCGCAGGCGCTGTGGCGCACGAGTGACCGCATCTGGACGGCGCTGGGCGACATGTCGGACGACGTGAACTGGTACACCAAGCGCGCCACGCTGTCGGGCGTCTACGGCTCCACCGTGCTGTACTGGCTGGGCGATGACAGCCCCGGATACGAAAAGACGTGGGAATTCCTTGACCGGCGGATTGACGATGTCATGCAGTTCGAGAAAGTGAAGGCCAAAGCGCGCGACAACCGCCTTGTCAGCGGGCTGATGGCAGGGCCGCTGGCCTTCCTCGGGCGTATCAAGGCGCCGCGCGGCGGGCACAACACCGGGATGCCGGGCCGCTGGAACGGCCCGAACTAGGGAGACCATGATGAGCGAGACAATGAACGCCGTGGAGATCACCGGGCCCGGCGGCCCCGAGGTGCTGGCGATGACGACGCGGCCGGTGCCCGTGCCGCGCGTGGGCGAGGTGGTGATCCGCGTGGCCTATGCCGGGGTGAACCGCCCCGACGCGCTGCAGCGCGCCGGGATGTACGCGCCGCCCCCCACGGCCAGCGATCTGCCGGGGCTGGAGGCCGCGGGCGAGATCGTTGCCGTGGGCGAGGGCGTCAGCGGCTGGCGGACGGGCGATCATGTCTGCGCGCTGCTGCCCGGCGGCGGCTATGCGGAATACGCCGCCACGCCGGCCGCGCATTGCCTGCCCGTGCCCGCGGGGCTGGACCTGCGCCGGGCCGCCTGCCTGCCCGAGACCTTTTTCACCGTCTGGTCCAACGTCTTCGGCCGCGGCGGCCTCAGGGGCGGGGAGCGGTTTCTCGTCCACGGGGGGTCGTCCGGGATCGGGACGACGGCGATCCAGCTTGCCAGCGCGTTTGGCGCGAGGGTCTTCACCACCGCCGGCTCCGCCGAGAAATGCGCGACATGCGTCGATCTCGGGGCCGAGCGCGCGATCAACTACCGCGAGGAGGACTTCGTCGAGGTGATGAAGGATGCCGGGCGCCCCGACCTCATCCTAGACATGGTGGGGGGCGATTACCTGCCGCGCAACGTCAGGTGCCTTGCCGATGACGGGCGGCTCGTGATGATCGCCTTCCTGCAGGGGCCCAAGGTGGAACTGAACTTCGCGCAGGTGATGGCACGTCGGCTGACGATCACCGGCAGCACCCTGCGCCCGCAAAGCGACCTTGCCAAGGCGCGCATCGCCGAGGGGCTGCGCGCGGATGTCTGGCCCCTGATCGAGGCCGGGCGTGTCGGGCCTGTGATGGATTCCGAATTCCCCCTGGCCGAGGCCGCGGCGGCCCATGAACGGATGGAAAGCAGCGGGCATATCGGCAAGATCGCTCTCAAGGTGGGCTGAGGCGTGGCCGGCACGCAGCTGCTGATCGTGGCCCTTACCCTGATGAGCGTCGGGTTGAGCGGCTACGCGCTCTGGCATGACAGGCCCCTTGACTGGCGGTTCGCCACGCCCGACCTGTCGCCGCCGGGGGACGCGCCGGTCTTCGAGCGGGTGCTGGATTACACCGCGCCCGAGGGGCAGGCCCATTCCCCCGGGATCGTCGTGGACGATGCCGGCTTTGCCGTGCTGTGGTTCGAAGGCTCGGCCGAGGCGCAGGCGGACGTGGACATCCACGCCGCCAGCCTGGCCCGGCAGGGCGGATCGTGGCAGGCCACTGCCCCCGCGCCCCGCGTCACCCGCGCGGCGCTGTCCGACGCGTTCGAGCCACGTCAGCTTGTCGTCACGCTGGGCAACACCATCCAGAACGAAGCCGCCGCCAACGCGCTTTATGCCACGGTGGTCTCGGTCGGGGGCTGGGCCATGGCGTCGGTCGCAGACCTGCGGATGGGCCCGGACGGCCCCGTGCGGGCGCGTAAGCTGAACCTGTCGCCGTTTCTCAACCGCTCGTTTCTGGTGAAGTCGCCCATGGTGGCCTATGCCGACGGCAGCCATGCCCTGCCAGCCTATTTCGAGATGGGCGCGGCCCATGGCGCGCTGGTCCGGCTGGGCGCGGATGGCCGCGTGCGCGACATGCGCCGCATCGCGGGGCCGGGCAAGCCCATCCAGCCGATGATCGTGCCACTGGACGCGGAGCGCGCGCTGGCCTTCCTGCGGGATTTCGACGCCAGCGGGCGGCTCTGGCTCAGCCGGACGACGGATGGCGGCCAGAGCTGGAGCGCGGCTCAGATGACGGACATTCCCAACCCGAGCGCGCCGGTGGCCGCGCTGGCCATGTCGGACGGGCGCATCCTGATGGCGATGAACGACGACGCGCAAGGCGCCGATCGGCTGCGGCTGGCCGTGTCGGCGGACGAGGGCGCAAGCTGGCGCGTCATCCGCACGCTGGAGGATGACGGCGGCGATGCGCGCTACCCGATGCTGCGGCGATTGACCGGCGGCGAGATCGCGCTGGCCTATTCCCACGGCACCAAGCGGGGCATCCGGGCCCATGTCTTCAACGAGGCATGGGTGGCGGCGCAATGACCGGGGTCCTGTCATGGCTGGCGCTGGGCATCCTGCTGGGATGGGTGGTCTTCGCGGTTGCCCTGCTTGTCACGGGCGCGGCGGCGGCGGTCGCCGTCGGTACCGCGACGGCGGCGGTCTGCCTGCTTCTGCTGCGGGACACGGTGGCGCTGCGCGGGGCGATGGCGCTGCTGGCGCCTTTCGGCGTGATGCTGCCGGCGCTTGCGTTGCGCCACGCCGCCGTGAAGTTCGGCGCGCCCGTGCCCGGCTTTGCCACGTGGGAACTGGCGCTGTTCCTGCTGGCCTACATGGCCTTCCTTGCCACGGCCTTCGGGGTGATCCCGGTTGACCTCTACCGGCTGGGTTATGCCCCCGCGCCGGTGGCTCTGATGGTGCTGGCGGTCTGCGGCTACGGCGCGGTGACGGGCAACTGGTTCCTGCCGCTGGTGGCGGTGCTCGGACAGGCCGGCTGGATCATGGGCTGGGGCAGCAGCAACTGGTTCGACCACGTGACGCACGTGCTGCTGGTGCCGGTCGCGGCGGTCGCGCTGCTGGGGCGGGTGCCGTTGAGCTGGTAGGCTCGCGGAAACCTGCTGGCCGCCCGGCGCCATCCCCGATAACGTCGCGTCCATGACCGACGCGGACATTCTCGACAGCCGGTATTCGTGGCTCCGCATGGGGCTGTCATTGCTCGTGGCGGCCGTCAGCAATGTCGGCATCTGGGCTATCGTGGTGGTCATGCCCGCCATGCAGGCCGAGTTCGGCACCGACCGCGCCGCCGCCTCGCTGCCCTATACCATGACGATGATCGGCTTCGCGCTGGGCAACCTGACCATCGGGCGCCTCGTGGACAGGGTCGGCATGACCGCGTCGCTTGTCGGCGCGACGCTGGTCATGAGCGGGGCGACCGCGCTGGCGGCGCTCAGCCCGTCTGTCTGGACGTTGTCGGCGGCGCAGATGGCCATCGGGCTGGGGACCGCGGCAGGCTTCGGCCCGCTCGTGGCCGATATCTCGCAATGGTTCCTGAAACGGCGCGGCATCGCCGTGGCCATCGTGGCCAGCGGCAACTACCTTGCCGGGGCGATCTGGCCGCTCGTGCTGGCCGGGCTTCTGGAAAGCGCGGGCTGGCGCAGCGCCTACCTGGCGCTGGCGGTGATCATCCCGGCGCTGAACCTGCCGCTGGCGCTGTGCCTGCGCCGCCGGGTGCCGCTTGTCGCGCGCCAGCATTCCGACAGCGTCGCCTCGATCCGGGCCGGCGCGGCGGGGCTGTCGCCGCGCACCATCACGGCACTGCTGTGGCTGGCCGGGCTGGCCTGCTGCATGGCGATGGCCATGCCGCAGGTCCACATGGTCAGCCTGTGCGTGGACATGGGCTTCGGCGCCGCGGTCGGCGGGCAAATTCTGGCCGTCATGCTGGTCGCCGGCGCGGCCAGCCGCGTTTTCTTCGGGTTGGTGGCCGACCGGCTGGGCGGGGTCCGGACCGTTCTTATCAGTTCCGGGCTGCAATGCCTCGCGCTGTTTCTCTACCTGCCGGCGGGCGGGCTGGTGTCGCTTTACGCGGTCAGCCTGATCTTCGGGCTGTCGCAGGGGGGAATCGTGCCCACCTACGCGCTGGTGGTGCGCGAATACATGCCCTCGGCCGAGGCCGGCAAGCGCGTCGGGATCGTCATGATGGCCACGATCCTCGGCATGGCACTCGGCGGCTGGGTGTCGGGCTGGATTTACGAAATGACGGGTGATTACCGGATGGCCTTCATCAACGGGATCGGCTGGAATTTCCTGAACATCGCGATCCTGGCGTCGTTGCTGCTGCGGACCCGTCCGCGCAAAACCGTGGCGGGCACGCCCGGCCACGCCTGACCCGCCGGCATGTCCCGGCTATTGCTCGTGCACGATCTTGATGTGGCGTTCGCCGCGCGCCTCGGCCAGCGCCATCTGTTTCTGCCGTTCGCGGAAACGGGCCTTGTCGGCGTCGTCTGTCTCGTCGATGCAGTGATGACAGGACACACCGTGTTCGTATTCCGGGCGGTTCATGTCCGCGGGCAGGACGGGACGGCGGCAGGCAAAGCACAGCTCGTGCGGCCCTTCGCGCAGGCCGTGCCCGACCGACACGCGCCCGTCGAAGACAAAGCAGTCACCCCGCCACGCGCTGTCGGGCTCGGGCACGTCCTCGAGATATTGCAGGATGCCGCCCTTGAGGTGATAGACGTTTTCCACCCCCTGACCCAACAGGTAGTTGGTGGATTTCTCGCAACGGATACCGCCGGTGCAGAACATCGCGATGCGCTTGTTGTGGAACCGGTGCTTGTTCGCCTCCCACCACGCGGGAAAGTCGCGGAAACTGGCGGTTCCCGGGTTGACCGCCCTCTCGAAGGTGCCAATGGCCACCTCGTAATCGTTGCGCGTGTCGATCACGGCCACGTCCGGCGACCGGATCAGGTCGTTCCACTCGGCAGGGTCGACGTAATGGCCCACCCGCGCTCGCGGGTCCACGTCGGGCTGGCCCATCGTCACGATCTCGCGTTTGAGCCGTACCTTGAGCCGGCGGAACGGCTGGTCTGCGCTCGCGCTTTCCTTCCAGTCCAGATCGGCACAGCCGGGCAGGGCGCGGATATGCGCCAGCACCGCGTCGATGCCCGCGCGCGGCCCCGCGACGGTGCCGTTGATCCCTTCCCGGGCCAGCAGGAGAGAACCCGATATCCCCTCGCGGTCGCAAAGCGCAAGCAGCGGGCCGCGCAGCGCGGCGGGGTCGTCGAACCGGGTGAAATGATAAAGCGCGGCGATCGTGTACATGGCCCGCGATGTACGCAGCCGCGGCGGCATGGGCAAGGGGCAAGACGCCCCTTGCGCCCTGTCAGCCCGCGATCCGGTCGGCAAGACGCTGCAGGTTGCCGGCGACGAAGTCGCGCGTGCCCGCATCCGTCAGGCGGCCATTCTCGATCTTTTCCGCCGATCCGCCGATGGCGATCTCGAAGCCCGGAACGACCTCGGCGTTGATGACCGACAGCACCTTGCGCAGGTCGTACTGCGCCGGCAGCCCGCCGGTGGCGCCCGGCGACTGGGTGATCACCAGCACGGGCTTGCCGGCAAAGGGTGCGCCCGGTTCCTTGGACATCCAGTCGATCACGTTCTTCAGCGCGGCCGACGTGCCGCGGTTGTATTCCGGTGATACGACGATGACGGCATCCGCCGCCGCCAGCTTCCCGGCCAGCGCCGTCACGGCGGCGGGGGACGCGCCACCATCGAGGAGATCCTCGTTGTAAAGCGGGATGGCTGCAATGTCCTGCCTCGCGACGGTCACGTCGCGGGGGGCAAGCTCCTGCAGGGTCTCGGCGATTCGTGTGCTGAGGCTGTCCTTGCGCAGCGAGCCGCTGATCGCGGCGAAGGTGCGGTTCTCGGTCATGTGGGTCTCCGTTGTCATCAGGCCGTTCACGTATCGCACGGGGCGCGATGCGAAACGCCGCTGCGCGCACGTTGCCTATGCAGGCCCGCACAGCGCCGCGCGCGGCGGCGCTGACGTTGACGCTGCCGCCCGGCTGCGCCAAGTTTGCCAGAAGCCAAACCAAGGAGGCGCCCGCATGACAGAGGCCCTGATCGTGATCGACGTGCAAAATGATTTCTGCCCCGGCGGGGCGCTCGCGGTGGCGGAGGGCGACCAGATTGTGGACGGCATCAACACGCTGATGGCCGGCTTCCCGGCCGTCATCCTGACGCAGGACTGGCACCCGGCCGGGCATTCCTCCTTCGCGTCCTCTCATGCGGGCAAGGCGCCGTTCGAAACGGTCGAGATGCCCTACGGTCCGCAGGTGCTGTGGCCCGACCATTGCGTGCAGGGCAGCGATGGCGCGGCCTTCCACCCCGCCCTTCAGACGGACCGGGCCGACGTGATCGTGCGCAAGGGTTACAACCCGCGCATCGACAGCTACTCGGCCTTTTTCGAGAACGACCACGAAACCCCGACGGGCCTGCACGGCTATCTGCAGGAACGCCACATCGACACGCTGACACTGGTCGGGCTCGCGACCGATTTCTGCGTGTATTTCTCTGCCGTGGACGCGGCCCGGCTGGGCTATGACGTGACCCTGCGCAGTGACCTGAGCCGCGCGATCGACCTTGACGGGTCGCTGGAGGCCGCGTGGAACGCGATGAAGGATGCCGGGGTCAGGCTGCAATAGATGTCCGCCCTTCATGACGAGATCGCGGCCTGCCGGATGTGCGCCGACCGTTTCGCCGACACGCAAACGGCCCATGCGCCGCGCCCTGTCGTCTGGTTCCGGCCCGGTGCGCGGCTGCTGGTGGCCGGGCAGGCCCCGGGGATGCGGGTGCACCGGTCGGGCACGCCCTTCGACGATCCGTCGGGCGACCGGCTGCGCGACTGGCTGGGGCTGGAGCGGGCCGAGTTCTATGACCGGGGCCGTGTTGCGGTGGTGCCGATGGCGTTCTGCTTTCCGGGGTACGATGCGAGGGGTGCCGACCTGCCGCCCCCGCCGGTCTGCGGGCAAACGTGGCATGACCGCGTGATGCGCGACCTTGATGGCGTGGCCCTGTCGGTGATCGTGGGCGGCTACGCTCAGAAATACCACATGGGTGTCAGGACGGGCGTGACGGACACGGTGAAGGGCTGGCGCGACCACGCGCCGCGCCTTTTCCCGCTGCCGCACCCGTCATGGCGCAACACAGCGTGGCTGAAGCGGAACCCGTGGTTCGAGGCCGAGCTGCTGCCGGTGCTGCGCCGGCGCGTGCGGGAGGTGATGGATGGCTGACGAAAACGGAAAGACCCCGCTGGACGCGGCCCACGCGGCGATGGAGGCCGCGCCGGAGACGGACACGGCGGCGCGGCTGGCCTTCTACGACGTGCTTTCGGCGAGCGAGCTGTTCGTGCTGCTGGCCGACGAGGGAGACGGCGACAGCGTGACCCCCGAGATATTCGAGACCGGCGGCCAACGGTACGTGCTGGCCTTCGACCGGGAGGCGCGGCTCACCGCCTTTACCGGCCGTGCGTCGCCCTACGCGGCGCTGTCGGGCCGGGCCGTGGCGGGGATGCTGGCCGGGGAGGGGCTGGGCCTTGCGCTCAATCCCGGGGTGGCGCCCTCGGCCTTCGTGATGCCGCCCGACGCGGTGGCCTGGCTGGCCGAGACCGTGGCGCGGGCGCCCGGCGAGATCGAGGCGCGCGCCCGGAGCTTTCATGCCCCTACCGACCTGCCCGAGACGCTGCTCACCACGCTTGACGCGCGGCTGGCTGCCGCGGCCGGGCTGGCGCGGACGGCCTGCCTCGTGGCGGTGGCCTACGACGACGGCACGCAGGGCCACATGCTGGCCTTCGTGGCGGCGCAGCCGGGGGCCGAGGGGGCGCTCGCGCGCCTTGTCGGGGAGGCGGTGGCGTTCTCGGGGATGGAGGACGGCGCGCTTGACGTCGGGTTCTTCGAGCCGGACGCACCGGTAACCGAGCGCCTTGCACGGGTGGGCTTGCGTTTCGATCTGCCCGCGGCGCGGGCCATGCCGGACCAGCCCCCGGGGGCCGCCCCGGGAATGGACCCGGCAAAGCCGCCGAGGCTGCGCTGAGCGCCCCGCGCGGGCGCTGTGTCGGCTTGCGCTGCAAGCCGACCGGCCGGGGGCGCTGCCCCCGGACCCCCGGGGTATTTCGACCAGGAGAAGACCGGGACGTCCGGCGGCGGTGTCAGTAGCCCTGTTCGCGGTCCACGAGATGCAGCAGCGGTTCGCCTGATTCGCCGCGGCGGATGTTCTCGGCGATGACGCGCGCGGCCGTGGCCGGGCGGGTGTCCGAGGCGATATGCGGTGTCACGGTGACCTGCGGGTGCGCCCAGAACGGGTGGGCGGTGGGCAGCGGCTCCTCGCGGAAGACGTCCAGCGTGGCATGGGTGAGGTGCCCCGACCCGAGCGCGGCGAGCAACGCGTCGTCGTCGATCAGCGGCCCGCGGCCGGGATTGATGAGCACGGCGCCGCGCGGCATCCGTTTCAGAGCCGCCGCGTCGATGATCGTCTCGGTGTCGTGGGTGAGCGGCAGCAGCAGCACGAGGATCTCGGCCCGGGCAAGCACGTCGCGCAGCCCGTCCTCGCCGGCGAGACAGGTCAGGCCGGGCACGTCTTTCCGGGTCCGGCTCCAGCCCGTGACGGGAAACCCGAGCCGCGCCAGCGCCTCGCCGCAGGCGCGGCCGAGCGCGCCGAGCCCGAGAATGCCCACCGGCCTGTCGGGGGCCAGCGGCGGCGGGTCATGCCGCCAGACCCCGTCCTGGTGGCAGACATGCAGATCGGTGTTCAGGTGATGGCGCAGCACGTGGCCCGTCACCCATTCCACCATGCCGCGCGTCAGCCCGTCATCGACCATCCGCGCCAGCGGCTGGGTCAGCGTTTCGTTGCTCACGATGTTCTCGACCCCGGCCCAGAGGTTCAGCACGGCCTTCGTGCGGGTATAGGGCGTGAAATCCTGCAGCTCGCTGCCGGGGGAGTAGATGATGTAATCGACCGATCCGGGCGGCAGGCCGCGCGACAGGTTGGCGGCGACCCCGGCCTCGGCGAGGGCTTGCTCGAGCACGGTCCGGTAGGTTTCCCACTGGTCGTCGCCGGCGGCAAAAAGAACATTGACGGTCATGGATCACCTCGGTTTGTGGATATGCGCGCTCTGGACAAGGCCGAAGCCCAGCATCAGCACCAGCATCGCCGAGCCGCCGTAGCTGACCAGCGGGAGCGGCACGCCCACGACGGGCGCCAGCCCCATCACCATCGACATGTTCACGGCGAAGAACAGGAAGAAGGCGATTGCCACCCCGTAGGTCAGCAGCGCGGCGTAGCGGTCACGGTTCGTCAGGGCCGACGCGATGCAGAACACGACGATGAGCGCGTAGAGCCCGAGCAGCGAGACGGCGCCGACGAAGCCGAATTCCTCGGCCAGCGTGGTGAAGATGAAATCGGTGTGCTTTTCCGGAAGAAAATTCAGTCGGCTCTGCGTGCCCTGCATGAACCCGCGTCCCGTCCAGCCGCCCGAGCCGAGGGCGATCTTGGACTGCGTGATGTGGTAGCCCGCCCCCAGCGGGTCGCTGGCGGGGTCAAGGAAGGTGTCGATGCGCCGGTACTGGTAATCGGCCAACAATTGCCAATCTGTGCCGCGGCTCTGGAAAACCGCGGCCACGAGACCGATCCCGGCCGCGATCACGGCGGCGAAATAGGCCCAGTGCACCCCGGCCACGAACATCAGCAACCCGCCGCCCGCGATCAGCAGGATCGAGGTGCCCAGGTCGGGCTGTCGCAGCACCAGCGCGACGGGCAGCAGGATCAGCGCGACCGGCGCCAGAACCCACAGTGGGCGCGACACGCGCGCCATCGGCAGCCAGTCGTAATAGGCCGCGAGGACCATCACCAGCGTTACCTTCATGAGTTCCGAGGGTTGCAGCCGCATCACGCCGAGGTCGATCCAGCGTTGTGCGCCCTTGCCCTCTATCCCGACGAATTCCACCGCGAGCAGCAGCAGGATCGTCGCGCCGTAGGCGACCACGGACATGTTGCGCCAGAACCAGATCGGCACCATCGCCACGAAGATCATCCCGGCGAAACCCATGGCGAACCGCTTCATCTGGGGGGCGGCCCATGGCTGGAACGAGCCCCCGGCGACGGAGTAAAGCATGAGGAACCCGACGGCCGCGGTGGCCGCCAGCAGAAGTGCCAGCGGCCAGTTCAGGAAAAGCAGCTTGCGCAGCCCCGTGGGCGTGGTCTTGACCGAGTATTCCAGATAGCTCATGCGCGATCGCTGCCTCCGGCCGCGCCCGGCGGGCGGCGTTCGCGCAGGCGGTCCTGTTGGCTGCGGATGCGGCCGCGATCCTTGGCGGGGTAGGCCGACAACGGGGGCGTTTCGCCATAGAGCGCCTGAAGGGTGACGTCGCGCGCGATCGGCGCCGCGACAGTCGAGCCGCCGCCGCCATGCTCGACCACCACCGCCACGGCCACCTTCGGCGCCTCGAACGGCGCGAAGTTGACGAAGAGCGCGTGATCGCGCTGGCGCCACGGCAGATCCTCGTTGCGGCGCACCCCGGTGGTGCGTTCGCCCGCGCTGATGTTGCGCACCTGGCTGGTGCCGGTCTTGCCGGCCATCCGGAAGGCATCCTCGATGATGCGGCTGCCATAGGCGGTGCCGCGCCGGTTGTTCGATACCGCGTACATCGCCTTGCGCACGCGGCGCAGCATGTTCTCGTTGAGCCCAAGCTCCTCGCCGCGGCCGGTGGGCTGTTCGACGCCGTCGATCGACTTGATGAGCCGCGGGCGCACCTCGCGGCCGGTGGCCAGACGGGCCGACATCACCGCCAGTTGCAGCGGCGATGCCAGCACGAATCCTTGCCCGATGGCCGCATTGACGCTGTCGCCGATCACCCAGTTGGTATCGCGCACCCGGCGTTTCCAGTCCTTCGTGGGCGCGAGGCCCGCGGCGACGCTGGTCATCGGCAGGTCATGCGCGACCCCCAGCCCCAGCCGGCGGGCCATCGCGCTCATCTCGGCGATCCCGGCGCGTTGCGCCATCTCGTAGTAGTAGACGTCGCAACTGTCGCGCAGCGACTGGTGCAGGTTCACGTTCCCGTGGCCGCCGCCCTTCCAGCAGTGGAAACGGCGGCCGCTCACCTCGGCGAAGCCCGGGCAGTAGACGGTCTCCTCGGGGTCGACATGCCCGCCTTCCAGCGCGGCCAGCGCCGTCACCATCTTGAAGGTCGAGCCCGGCGGGTAGACGCCCTGCACGGCCTTGTTGGGCAGCGGCCGGTACTTGTTGTCAAGCAGCGCGTTGTAATCGGATACCGAGATGCCCCGCACGAACAGGTTGGGGTCGAATCCCGGGGCCGAGGCGCAGGCCAGCAGATCGCCGCTTTCGCAGTCGATCACGACGGCGGCCGCGCTTTCGCCTTCAAGCCGCGCGCTGACATAGGATTGCAGGGCGTTGTCGAGGGTGATCTGCAGGTCGGCGCCGGCATGGCCCTCGTTGCGGTCCAGCTCGCGCATCACCCGGCCCACGGCATTGACCTCCACGCGCTTGGTGCCGGCCCTGCCGCGCAGCAGGTCCTCGCGCCGCGCCTCCAGCCCGATCTTGCCCACCTGGAACCGCGGGATGCGCAAGAGCTGCTCGGGCGCGTCGATCCGTTCGAGGTCCCGGTCGCTCACCGGGCCGACATAGCCCACGACATGCGCGTAATCGGCGCCTTGAGGATAGCGCCGCGACAGCCCCACCTCGGGGGCGACGCCGGGCAGGGCGGGGGCATTGACGGCCACGCGGCTGATCTCGGTCCAGCTCACCCGATCGGCGACCGTCACGGGGGTGTCGCCGCGCAGCTCGCGCAGGTCGCGGCGCGCGCGCTCCAGCTCGTCGGGGTCAAGCTCCACCAACCGGGCCAGCCGCGCGATGATGGCGTCGACGTCGCCGGCCTCCTCGCGGACCATGGTGATGCGGTAACTGGGCACGTTGTCGGCCACCACGGCGCCGTCGCGGTCGAAGATCCGGCCGCGCTTGGGCGCGATGAGACGGATATTGACCCGGTTCTCGTCGGCCAGCAGGCGGAACTGGTCGGCCTGTTCGACCTGCATGTAGCGCATCCTCAGCGCCAGCAGCCCCACGAAGCCCGCCTGCACGCCGCCCAGCAACAGGCCGCGCCGGGTGATCCGGCGCTGGCTTTCGAGGTTTTCGCGGCCGGGGCGTCTCATACGCGTGTTCCCGTGGTGTCGATATCGCCGGGGGCCAGCTTGCGCACCCCGAACAGCAGCTGCGACATCAGCACGACCAGCGGATAAACGGCCAGCGTCGCGACAAGCTGCATCAGGCTCAGCCCGAGCGGCGCCTGATCCACCATCAGCACGGCAAGGATGATGCGGTAGCCAAGCGTCATCGCGATCAGGGTGGTGGTCACGCTCAGCCATTCCACAGGGAACGCCCGGTCGCGCAGCGCCGGGGCGCGTCCGCGCAGGGTTTCGCTGGCCAGCAGCACGATGGCGGCCCACAGTCCCGGCGGCCGCTGGAACATCAGGTCACCCAGCAGGAAGACGGCGGCAATCGCCAGCGGGGGCACGAAATCGGGGCGCCGCAGCAGCCATGCAAAGGTCACGGCAAGCATCAGGTCCGGCCCCGCCCAGCCCCGCGGCAGCGTGTCGAGGGGCAGCAGGTGCAGGAACATCAGCAGCAGCGCCAGCGCAAGGTAGACGCCGCGCATCGGCCAGTGATGCCGGGCAAGCCGATCAGCCATCGCCCTGATCCGTCCGCGGTTCGCGCGGGCCGCTGCCCGGCAGCCCGGCCGGCGCAAGCAACTGCCCGGGGTCGCTGATCCGTTCTGTGGGGTGGTCGCGCAGCACGCGCAGGAATTCCAGCCGGTCGTAATCGGCGGCCAGCCGCACGCGCATCCGCCCGCCGGGGTCCTCGGTCACCTGTCCCACCAG
>JAVLCJ010000056.1:0-17369 GCA_031580875.1 Roseovarius sp. | reverse complement strand
GGCGCTGGCCTCGGCACTGTGCGCCGAGGGGCGCGACGTGACCCTGCTGGAGGCCCGCGACCGGCCCGGCGGGCGGGTTCTGTCGCCGGCGAGCCATGACCTTGGCCCATCCTGGATCTGGCCGCAGAACCGTCGGATGCTGGCGCTGCTTGACCGGCTGGGCCTGCACCATTTTCCCCAACATTCAACCGGTCAGATGGTGTTCGAGGACGCGGCGGGGGCGGTTCGCCGGGACCTCGACGTCGCGACCATGGGCGGTGCATTGCGCGTGGCCGGGGGGCTGGCGCGGGTGACGGGGGCGGTGGCGGCACAGCTGGGCGACAGCCTGCGGCTTGGCTGCCCCGTGCACACCGTGACCGAACAGGCCAGCGGCGTGACCGTCACGACCGGCGGGGGCACCTTGCGCGCCGCGCGTGTCGTGCTGGCGCTGCCGCCGCGCCTTGCCGCGGGGCTTGGGGCCGCTGTCCCGGATGTGCCGACATGGATGGCAGGGCATGCCAAGCTGGTGGCGACGTACCCCGCGCCCTTCTGGCGCGACCAGGGTCTGAACGGCGACGCGATCTCGCACCGCGGGCCGCTGGCCGAGATCCACGATGCCTCGCCCGCCGACGCGGTGACGGGAGCGCTTTTCGGCTTCGCCCATCCCGGCGCGGCGCGGGAACCGGGCTTTCAAAAGGCGGCGCTGGCGCAGCTTGCGCGTCTTTTCGGGCCGGCCGCCGGTACGCCCGATGATACCTTCCTCAAGGACTGGAGCCGCGACCCGGCCACGGCGACCGATGCCGACCGCATCCCGCCCGCGGGCCACCCGGCCTATCGCGCGCTGCCCCCGGCGGGCCGCCTGATCTTCGCCGGGACGGAAACGGCGCCGGGGGATGGCGGCTTCCTCGAAGGGGCGCTGGCCGCCGCCGAGGCCGCCCATGCGCGTCTTGCCGCGGTCGCGGTCGAGTAGACGGACCCGGCTCCGGCGGGTGCCGCATTATGGCGACTTGGCTGAAACGCGGCGTTTCCCGGGTGAGCTGTGCCAAGCAAGGCATTGCTATATAGTGAAAAAAGCGCGTTTCGCATGGCTTCGCGGGTCATGACGCCTTTGTGTCACGTGGCAGATGCAGCAGGGTCCGGCTTTCGCCGAGCAGATCGCCCAGCCGGTTGAAAAACTCGGCCCGTGCCGATGTGGGTCGCCACGCGAGAACCACCTGTCGCGGGCAGGCATCCAGCAGCGGGAACAGGTCCACGTCGTGCTGCGCAGCGATGCCCGCCTCGACCGCCAGTCGCGGCAACAGGGTGATCCCGAGGCCTTCGGCGACCATTGAGATCAGGGTAGGCAGGCTCGTGGCCGAGAAACTGTCATCCTGCTGGATGTCCCGATCCGGAAAGGCCGACAGCGCGTGACGTTGCAGGCAATGTCCCTTTTCCAGCAGCATCAGCCGTGATCCTTCGAGGTCCGCGCCCGTCATCTCGGTGACTGGCGTCTTGGCATAGCCCGGCGGCGCCGCCAGAAGATACCCGTCCTCGAACAGGTCGACTGTTTCAAGCGATCCGATTTCGAAGGGTTTGGCGATCAGCGCCGCGTCGAGGCGCCCGGTGGCCAGCCCCTCGAGGAGCGACTCGGTCAGTTCCTCGCGCAGGAAGACGCGCAGATCCGGGAATGCCCGGTGGATGGCCGGCAGGGCCTTGGGCATCAGGTAGGGGGCGATCGTCGGGATCGCGCCGAGACGGATATCCCCGGCATAGGGCGTGCGGCTTTCCGAGGCGAGCTGTTCGATATCCACGGCGGCCGTCAGCATGCCGCGGGCTCGCCGGGCGATTTCTTCGCCGATGGGCGTGATCAGGACAGACCTCTTGGTGCGCTCGGCCAGTTGAACGCCCAGCATGTCTTCAAGCTCCTTCAGCCCGCTGCTGAGCGTTGGTTGCGACACGTGGCATACCTCCGCCGCGCGGGAAAAATGACCCTCGTCCACGAGCGCGACGAGAAAGCGGAGCTGGCGTAATGTTACCATGACGACCCCATTAAAAGGTTAATCCTATAAATATCATTCAGAGTATTCATTTCAACAATAAGCAGGCAGCGCGTATCTCTTGCCCAGCAGATCACGAAGGAGATCGAGAGATGAGCGAAGACACCGCACAGTCGTTTCCCCGCCTCAACGAACCGGCCCCGGCCTTCGACGCGCCGACCACGGACGGGCGGCGGACGCTGGAAGATTACAAGGGCAAATGGTTGATCCTGTTTTCCCACCCGGCGGATTTCACGCCGGTCTGCACGACCGAGTTCATGGCCTTTGCCAAGCGCCAGCAGGATTTCGAGGCGCTTGGCGCCGAATTGCTGGGCCTGTCGATCGACAGCCACTACGCGCACATCGCGTGGATGCGCAACATCAAGGAAAAGTTCGGCGTCCAGATCACCTTCCCGATCATCGCCGACCTGAACATGAAGGTGGCGCATGCCTATGGCATGATCCAGCCCGGCGCGTCGGACACGGCCGCGGTGCGGGCGACGTTCCTCATCGACCCCGAGGGCGTGCTGCGCGCGATGGTCTATTACCCGATGAATGCCGGCCGCTCGGTCGACGAGATTCACCGGCTTCTGGTGGCGCTGCAGACGGCCGCGGAGAACACCTGTGCCATGCCCGAGAACTGGACACCGGGCGATCCCGTGATCGTTCCGCCGCCCGCCACGGCCGACGCCGCCGAGGCGCGCCCGGAAGAGGGCTACGACACGGTCGACTGGTACTTCTCCACCCGCCAGCTCTGATCGTTGCATCGGCGGGCCGGGCATCATGCCGGGCCCGCCGGGCACCCTGTTGAAACTCATTCCCTGCTTTCCGAAGGAGCGATACGCCATGACCACCCCGACCGTGAAATCATTCTGGGACGAGCCGACCGGGAGTTGGCAATACGTCTTCCACGACCCGGCGACCATGAAGGGCGCGATCGTGGACCCGGTTCTCAACTACGATCCGCAGGCCGGCGCCACCCGGCCCCACAGCGCGCAGGAAATCCTCGACTACGTGCGGGACGCCGGGATCGAGATTGTCTGGATACTCGACACGCACCCCCATGCCGACCATTTCTCGGCCGCGCCGTGGCTGAAGGAACAGCTCGGCGCCCCCACGGCCATCGGCGAGCACGTCGTCAAGGTACAGAAGCTGTGGAAGGATATCTACAACCTGCCCGAGGATTTCCCGACCGACGGGCGCCAGTGGGACCGGCTTTTCGCCGATGGTGAGGAATTCCGCGTTGGCGAGATCCCGGTGCGGGTGATGTTCTCGCCCGGGCACACGCTGGCCTCGATCACCTATGTCGCCGGCGACGCGGCTTTCGTGCACGACACCTTCATGATGCCCGACAGCGGCACCAGCCGCGCGGACTTCCCTGGCGGAAGCTCCAAGGAGCTTTATGACAGCATTCAGGCCATCCTCGCGCTGCCGGATGCGACGCGCCTCTATGTCGGACACGATTACGCGCCCAAGGGCCGCGCGGCGGCCTGCATGGCCACCGTGGCCGATCACAAGGCCGCCAACATACACCTCAAGGACGCCCCGTCCGAGGCCGAGTACCGGCAGGTGCGTGATGCCCGGGACGCCACGCTGCCGTTGCCCCGGCTGATGCTCGCGGCGCTGCAGATCAATATCCGCGGCGGGCGCAAGCCGGACCCCGAGGACAACGGGCGCGCCTACCTGAAGATCCCGCTCGATTACTTCGAGCCCCGCTGACACGCGGACCGCCCCCGTGCCGTGGTGGCGCGGGGGCGGGGTTTCCGGCGGCAGGGCGAGACGGGGCAGGGGAGTGCGACGTTGCGGCGACCTGCCGCCCCGACCTCCATGGCATGACGCCGGACACATTCCATATTTGCAATACGAAAAACCGATGGAAAGGTTTCGTTATGCTTGACGGACTCACGGCCGAAACGCTGGCGCGGTTCCAGTTCGCGTTCACCGTTTCGTTTCACATCATCTTCCCGGCCTTCTCGATCGGCTTGGCCAGCTATCTGGCCGTGCTGAATGCCCTGTGGCTGCGCACCCGCGAAAAGCGGTATTTCGAGCTATTCGAGTACTGGAAGAAGATCTTCGCGGTCGCCTTCGGCATGGGCGTCGTGTCGGGCATCGTGATGAGCTACCAGTTCGGCACGAACTGGTCCGTCTTCTCCGACCGGGCCGGCCCGGTGATCGGCCCGTTGATGGCCTACGAGGTGCTGACGGCATTTTTCCTCGAAGCCGGTTTCCTCGGGATCATGCTCTTCGGGCGCGAGAAGGTGGGCGAGAAGCTGCACATGTTCGCCACAGCGCTGGTGGCGGCAGGCACGTTGATCTCGGCGACATGGATCCTGTCGGTCAACAGCTGGATGCAGACGCCCGCGGGCTTCTCGATGAACGCCGAGGGCCAATTCATCCCCGAGGACTGGTGGGCGATCGTCTTCAACCCGTCCTTCCCCTACCGGCTGACGCACATGGTGCTGGCCGCCTACCTGACGACGGCCTTTGTCGTGGCCGGGGCCGCGGCGTGGCAGATGCTGCGGGGCCGCGCCACGCCGGCCACGCGCACGATGTTCTCCATGGCGATGTGGATGGCGGTGGTCGTCACGCCGCTGCAGATCCTCGCCGGCGACATGCATGGGATCAATACGCTTGAACACCAGCCCGCCAAGGTCATGGCGATGGAAGGGCATTACGACAGCCACCCCGAGGGCGCGCCGCTCATCCTTTTCGGGGTCCCGAATGCCGAGGAAAAGACCATCGACCACGCGCTGGAAATTCCCAAGCTGTCGTCGTTCATCCTCAAGCACGACCTCAACGCGCCGCTGGCCGGGCTCGACACGATCCCGGATGACGAGGAGCCGCCCGTGGGCATCGTCTTCTGGTCGTTCCGCGTGATGGTCGCGCTGGGCTTTGCCATGCTGGGGCTCGGGCTCTGGGGGCTGTGGCGCCGCTGGAAAGGCACCCTGTACGAAGGCCGCTGGCTGCAGCGCGCCGCCGTGGCCATGGGGCCGTCGGGCTTCGTCGCGGTGCTGGCGGGCTGGATCACCACCGAGGTCGGTCGGCAGCCCTTCACGGTTTACGGGCTGATGCGCACGTCCGACTCGCTCTCGCCGGTCGAGGCCCCGGCCGTGGCGACCTCGCTGCTGGTGTTCATCGGTGTCTACTTCTTCGTCTTCGGCGCGGGCACCTTCTACATCCTGCGCCTGATGAACAAGGCCCCCGGGAAAACACCGGAAGACCCGGCCTCGCAAGGTCCGCTGCGCAGCGCCGGCGTCACCCCGGCACCGCAGCTCGATCCGGATGCCATCCCGGGTGAATAAAGGAGATTAGCCATGTTCGATCTTGCAACCATCTGGGCGGGCATCATCGCCTTTGCCGTGCTGACCTATGTCATCCTCGACGGGTTCGACCTCGGCGTCGGGATCCTGTTTCCCGTCGCGCGGACCAAGCGCGACCGGGACATCATGATGAACTCGGTGGCGCCCGTCTGGGACGGCAACGAAACCTGGCTGGTTATGGGCGGCGGCGGGCTGTTCGCCGTCTTTCCGCTGGCCTACGCCATCGTGATGCCCGCGCTTTACATGCCGATCGTGCTGATGCTGCTGGCGCTGGTCTTTCGCGGCGTTGCCTTCGAGTATCGCTGGCGCACGGAACGCTGGCGCAAGGTCTGGGACTGGGCCTTCATCGGCGGCTCGACCGTCGCGGCGCTGTGCCAGGGGATCGCGCTGGGCGCGCTGGTACAGGGCATCGCGGTCACGGACCGCGCCTATTCGGGCGGTTGGTGGGACTGGCTGACGCCGTTCTCGCTGTTGACCGGGGTGGCGCTGGTCGTGGGGTACGCGCTTCTGGGGGCCACGTGGCTGGTGATGAAGACCGAAGGCCGGCTGCAGGACCGGATGCGCCGGCTGGCGTGGCCGCTCGGCGCTGCCACACTCGCCCTGATCGGACTGGTGAGCCTGCTCACGCCGTTCCAGGACCCGGTCTATTTCGACCGTTGGTTCAGTTTTCCGGCAGCGCTCTATTCAGCGCTGGTGCCGGTGATGCTGTTCTTCGCCGCCATGTACCTCTTTCGGGGGTTGGCCTCGCGCAGTGACCACGGCCCCTTCCTCGCCAGCTTGGCCCTTTTCGTGATCAGCTTCATCGGCATCGGCATCAGCTTCTACCCGATGATGGTGCCGCCCGCGCTGACCATAGACGAGGCCGCGGCCCCTGATAGCAGCCTCGCTTTTGCGCTGGTCGGTACGGTGATCCTGGTGCCGATGATCCTCGCTTACACCGCCTACGCCTACTGGGTGTTCCGCGGCAAGGTCGATCCGGACGCGGGGTATCACTGATGCGACGCACCACTCTCAAACGTCTCGGCTGGTTCGCCGTCCTCTGGCTGGCCTCGGTCTCGGTCCTCGCGGTGGTGGCCTACGCCATCCGCCTGATGATCCTCTGACACCGGCCTGACACACGCCCTGAAAAGGAGGTTTTCCAATGGAAGATCGCAAGATTACAGAAACATTGTCGGTCAGCCCCCAGCTCCAGCTCGCCGATATCCCCGAGCTCAAGCGCCTCGGCTACCGCTCGATCATCTGCAACCGTCCCGACGGCGAAGGCGCGGACCAGCCCTCGCACGAGGAAATGGAGAAAGCCGCGCGGCAAGAAGGCCTCGCCTTCCGTTACCTGCCGGTGACACCGGGCGTGGTGACCGACGAGACGGCCCACGCCTTCGGCGCGGCCCTCGGCGAACTGCCAGGGCCGGCGCTGGCCTATTGCCGGACGGGCACGCGCTCGGTCACGCTGTGGTCGCTCGATGCCGCCGACGACAGGCCGGTTTCCGACATCCTCGGGGCGACGCAGGCCGCCGGCTATGACATGAGCGGCGTTGCCCGCCGGATCGCCAATGGCGGCAGGACCCCCACCGACGCGGCCGATGCGCATTTCGACGTGGTCGTCGTGGGCGGCGGCGCCGCGGGGATCGCCGTCGCGGCCAGCCTCAAGGCGCGCAAGCGTGATCTCGGGATCGCGATCATAGATCCGGCCGACGTGCATTACTACCAGCCCGGCTGGACGATGGTCGGCGGCGGCGTGTTCGAGCCCGAGGACACGGCCAAGACCATGGGCAGCCTTATCCCGCGCGGTGTGCGCTGGATCAAGACCGCCGTCGCGGCCTTCGAGCCGACGAACGACGCGGTCATCCTCGATGGTTGCCGGGTGATCAAGTACGACAGGCTGGTCGTCTGCCCGGGGCTCAAGCTCGACTGGGACAGGGTCGAGGGGCTGGTGGAGACGCTGGGCCGCAACGGCGTGACGTCGAACTATCGCTACGATCTGGCGCCCTACACGTGGGACCTGGTGCAGAACATGAAGAAACGCGGCCGCGCGCTGTTCACCCAGCCGCCGATGCCGATCAAGTGCGCCGGCGCCCCGCAGAAGGCGATGTATCTCTCGGCCGACGCCTGGTCGCGCGCCGGGAAGCTGTCAGACATGGACATCCATTTCTGCAATGCCGGGGGCGTGCTCTTCGGCGTCAAGGAGTACGTGCCGGCGCTGGAGGAATATGTCGCGAAATACGGCATCTCGCTCGATTTCTTCCACAACCTCGTGGCGGTGGACGGCGCGGCCGGGACCGCCACCTTCGAGGTCGGCAAGCCCGGCGAGGTGCCCGACCGCGTCGAGATGGAGTTCGACATGCTCCACGCCGTGCCACCGCAAACGGCGCCGGATTTCATCCGTGTCTCGCCGCTGGCCGATGCGGCCGGGTGGGTGGATGTCGACCAGGCGACGCTGCGCCACAAGAGCTTCGACAATATCTGGAGCCTTGGCGACGTGATGAACGCGCCCAACGCCAAAACGGCGGCCGCGGCGCGCAAGCAGGCGCCCGTCGTGGCCGACAACCTCGTGGCCGATATCGACGGCCGCGCGCCCCACGCCCAGTATGACGGCTATGGCTCCTGCCCGCTGACCGTGGAGCGCGGCAAGATCGTTCTCGCCGAGTTCGGCTATGGCGGCACGCTGAAGCCCAGTTTCCCCAAATTCCTGCTCGACGGCACCAAAGCCACGCGCAGCGCGTGGTGGCTCAAGGAGCGGCTGTTG
The DNA here is from genome assembly GCA_031580875.1 of Roseovarius sp. Classification (GTDB taxonomy): domain Bacteria; phylum Pseudomonadota; class Alphaproteobacteria; order Rhodobacterales; family Rhodobacteraceae; genus Roseovarius. Next base: position 9,312 of record JAVLCJ010000056.1, on the reverse strand, counting down.
CCGCCGATCTACTGGCAGGCCATGCTGCGCGGCAAGGAATGGCTTGCCAAGCCTGAAAAACTCGACCCGGTCCCGGCCGAATAAGATGCCTCACCCCGACGGCCGGCGCCCCCGGCGCCGGCCGCCCCGCCAAGGAGACCCTGCCCATGCATCGCGCGATGCGCCGTTATCTTCCGATCCTCGATTGGGGCCGCGACTATACCCGGGCCGCGCTGACGGCCGACCTGGTCGCGGCCGTGATCGTCACGATCATGCTGATCCCGCAGTCGCTGGCCTATGCCCTTCTGGCCGGCCTGCCGCCCGAGGCCGGGCTCTATGCCTCGATCGTGCCGATCCTGCTCTATGCCGTTTTCGGCACCAGTCGCGCGCTGGCCGTGGGACCGGTGGCCGTGGTCTCGCTCATGACGGCGACCGCGATCGGGCAGGCGGCGGATCTCGGGGTGGGCTACGCGGCCGCGGCGCTGACGCTGGCGCTGCTGTCGGGCGGCATGTTGCTGCTGCTGGGGGTCTTCCGGCTGGGTTTCGTTGCCAATTTCCTCAGCCACCCGGTGATTGCCGGGTTCATCACGGCAAGCGGGATCCTGATCGCGACCAGCCAGCTCAAGCACATTCTGGGCGTGCCCGCCGAGGGCCACACCCTGCCGGAGGTCCTGATATGGCTGGTCCGCCACGCCGGCGAGATTGATCCGGTCACCCTTGCGATCGGTGCGGCGGCCACCGCGTTCCTGTTCTGGGTGCGCACGGGCATGAAGCCGCTGCTGATGCGCCTTGGCCTGTCGGCGGGCATGGCCGGTGTCGCAACCAAGGCCGGCCCGGTCCTGGCCGTGGTCGTCACGACCGGCCTTGTGGCGGGCCTGCGCCTGGACCAAAGCGGGGTGGCCATCGTGGGCGCCGTGCCCCAGAGCCTGCCGCCGCTCACGATGCCGGCGCTCGACGTCGAGCTGATATCCGCCCTCGCGCTGCCGGCGCTTCTGATTTCGATCATCGGCTTCGTGGAATCGATCTCGGTGGCGCAGACGCTCGCCGCCAAGAAGCGTCAGCGCATCGACCCGGATCAGGAACTCATCGGGCTCGGCGCGGCCAATATCGGGGCGGCCTTCACCGGCGGCTATCCGGTGACGGGCGGGTTCGCGCGTTCGGTCGTCAATTTCGACGCGGGCGCGGAAACCCCGGCGGCGGGTGCCTTCACGGCGATTGGGCTGGCCATCGCCGCGCTCGCCCTGACACCCCTGATCTACTTCCTGCCCACGGCCACCCTTGCCGCGACGATCATCGTGGCCGTGCTGAGCCTCGTTGATTTCGCCATCCTGCGCCATGCATGGGCCTATTCCCGGCCCGATTTCGCCGCGGTCGCCGCGACCATCCTCCTCACGCTCGGCATCGGCGTGGAGGCCGGGGTGTCGGCGGGCGTCGTGCTGTCGGTTGCGCTGCACCTCTGGCGCAGTTCGCGCCCGCACGTGGCCGAAGTCGGCCAAGTGCCCGACACCCAGCATTTCCGCAATATCCGCCGGCACGAGGTCCTGACCGATCCCGAAGTCCTGATCCTGCGGATCGACGAAAGCCTGTGGTTCGCCAATGCCCGCTTCATGGAGGATTACATTCTCGAACGGCTGGCCGGCGACGACGCGGTGCGCCACGTGGTTCTGATGTGTTCGGCGGTCAACGAGATCGACCTCTCGGCGCTCGAAACGCTCGAGGCGCTCAACACCCGGCTGGCCGACCACGGGATCGATCTGCACCTGAGCGAGGTGAAAGGCCCGGTCATGGACCGGCTCAAGCGGTCCCATCTGCTGGACGCGCTCACCGGGCGGGTTTTCCTGTCACAGTGGGACGCCTGGACCGCGCTGAGCCGCGCCCCCCGGGTGCATGAACTGACAGCGTAGACCCCCGGTCGCGGGAGCGCGCCGCCGTTGGCGGGTGCACATCGCAGAATTCAAAATCCCGGCATGTCCGGGGCAGGGCGGGGCCGCGGGCACGCCGCCATTGACAAACCGGCGGAATGAACCACGCTACAAGCTGGCAACGGGCCACGGGATCGCGGAGGGACGGATCATGCGGCAGGTCTTCTCGGGTGTCTGGGCGCTCCTTCTCGGGATCGTGTTCATCATGCTGGGCAACGGCATGCATTTCACCCTGATCGGTCTGCGCGGCGGGATCGAGGGCTTTTCCTCGGCCGAGCTGGCCATCGTGACATCGGGCTATTTCATCGGCTTCCTGTCGGGGGCGCGCCTGTCGCCGGACATGATCCGCCGGGTTGGCCATGTGCGCGTCTTCGCGGCACTGGGCAGTTTCATGTCCGCGGGGCTCATCGCGCTGCCGCTGCTGGCGGACCCGTGGTCGTGGACCGTGCTGCGCCTGATCATCGGGTTCTGCATGTCGGGCATCTACGTGGCCGCGGAAAGCTGGCTGAACGATGCCTCGACAAACGAAACGCGCGGCAAGGTACTGTCGGCCTACATGATCGCCCAGACCCTCGGGATCATCGGGGCGCAGGGCCTGCTCACGCTGGGCGACGCGGGCACGTCCGTCCTTTTCATCGGTGCCTCGATCCTCGTGTCGATCTCCTTCGCGCCGATCCTTCTGACGGTGACACCCGTTCCCGCGGCCGATGTCGCGCGGCCCATGTCCCTGCGGCAGCTTTTCAAGGGATCGCCGCTGGGAACGGTCGGAATTTTCCTGCTGGGCAGCGTCTACGCGACGCAATCCGGCATGGGGGCGGTTTTCGGCACGCAGGTCGGGCTGACGGCGACGCAGATCTCGGTTTTCGTGGCGATGCTGTTCGCCGGGGCGTTGGTGCTGCAATATCCCATCGGCTGGCTGTCCGACCGGATGGACCGCCGCAAGCTGATTTTCGGCGCCGCCATGGTCGGGGCCGGGTTCTGCGCGCTGGGCTGGTTCAGCGGCGGCGGCCTGCTGTGGATGATCATGGCGTCGGCGTTCTTTGCCGGGGGCATGACCACGCCGCTCTATGCGCTGTTCCTGGCCTATACCAACGATTTCCTGCCGCCCAAGGATTTGCCGGCGGCCTCCGGCGGGCTGGTGTTCACGTTCGGCCTGGGGGCCATTGCCGGGCCGCTGGTAACGGGCTGGGCGATGGAAGGGCTCGGCCCCTTCGCGTTCTGGCTGGTGCTCGGGGGGACGTTCGGCGCCATCGCGGTCTACGCGATGTATCGCATGACGCAACGTGACGCCGCCCCGGCCGAGGAAACCGAAAGCTATCTGGGCGTTGTGCCGACGGCCTCACCGGTGGCGGTCGAGGCCGCGGGGACATGGGCCGCGGAACAGGCCGAGGCCGATCGCGACGCGGAGGCGTGACACGCCCGGGCGCGTGCCGCTCGTGCGACTGGAAAGGGTCCCGGCGGCCCGGCGCCGATCAGGCCGACCGGGCACGCCCGCGCGGTCGGTCGGGGCTAGCGCACCGCCTCTATCGGCCCCTCGGCGCGGCCATGGATGAACTGGTCGAGGTAGGGATCGCCCGAATCGTCCATCCGCCCGACAGGGCCCGTCCACTGGATGATCCCGTCATGCAGCATCGCCACGTTGTCGGCGATGGCACGGACCGATGTCATGTCATGGGTGATGGTCATGGCCGTGGCGCCCATCTCGGTCACGATTTCGCGGATCAGGTCGTTGATGACACCGGACATGATCGGATCGAGCCCCGTGGTCGGTTCGTCGAAGAAGATGATCTCGGGATCCGCGCAGATGGCCCGGGCCAGCCCGACGCGTTTCTGCATCCCGCCCGACAGTTCGGCCGGGAAGAGGTCGGCCTGTTCGGGTTTCAGCCCGACCCGGCGCAGCTTCTCGATGGCGACCTCGCGCGCCTCGGCCTTGGGCCGTTTCAAGGATCCGCGCAGCAGGCGGAAGGCCACATTCTGCCAGACCGGCAGCGAGTCGAACAGCGCCCCGCCCTGAAAAAGCATTCCGAACCGGGCAAGAAAGGCGTCGCGGTCGCCCTTGGTCACGTCCTTGCCGTCCAGCGTGATCATCCCGGAATCGGGCCGGACCAGCCCGAGGATGCATTTCAACGCCACGGACTTGCCCGTGCCCGACCCGCCGATGATCACCGTGGAGGTGCCCGACTCGATCCGCAGGTTGATCCCGCGCAGGACGCGGTTGGTGCCGAAGGCCTTGTGGACGTCGCTGAGTTCGATCATGCCGAGAAGAATAGCTCCGTCAGAAGGTAGTTGGCGGCAAGGATCAGCACCGAGGCGGCGACGACCGCGGCCTTGGTGGCGCGACCCACGCCCTGCGCGCCGCGGCCGGAGTTCATCCCGTAGAAGCAGCCCATCAGCGCCACGATGAAGCCGAAGGCCGCGCCCTTGATCATCCCCGAGGCGACATCCCACACTTCGAGGAAGTCGATCGTGTTGTGCAGATAGGTCGCGCCGGAAAATTCCAGCCGGCCCACGCCGACGAGGAACCCGCCCATGATCCCGATCACGTCGCCCACGCCGACCAGCAGCGGCACGGCCAGCGTGGCGGCCAGCACTCGGGGCAGGGTGAGGTATTTCATCGGGTTGGTGGACAGCGTCACGAGCGCGTCGATCTGTTCGGTCACCTTCATCGTGCCGATCTCGGCGGCGATGGAGGACGCCACGCGCGCCGCCACCATCAGCCCGCCCAGCACCGGCCCCAGCTCCCGCGTGAGGCCGATCGCCACGATCGATGGCACGACGGTTTCGGCGTTGAAGCGCGACCCGCCGGCATAGATCTGCAGCGCCAGCGCGCCACCGGTGAACAGCGCCGTCATGCCCACCACCGGCAGCGACAGCCAGCCGATCTGGACAAGCGCGTGGCCGAATTCGCGCGCGTAGAAGGGGGGGCGGAACAGGTGCGACACGGTTGCCAGCGCGAACAGCGCAATGCGCCCCATCATCGCCAGCGCCGTGATCACGGGCCGCCCGACCCCGGCAAGAAGATGCGCCGGCCAGCTCATCCGCCTGTATAGCGCCGCGTGTAGCGCGGCCCGAGCGCGGTAAGGATCTCGTACCCGATCGTGCCGGCATTGTCGGCCAGCGTGTCGATGGACTGGTGCCGGCCCAGCAGTTCGAGGCTCGTCGGATCATGGCCCAGCCCGGTGACGTCCACCCCGATCAGGTCCATCGAGATGCGCCCGGCAACCGGGCATTTCACGTCCTCGGCAAAGGCGTGCGCATGCGGCCCCATGATCCTGTGCAGCCCGTCGGCGTAGCCCGCGGAAATGGTCGCGATGCGCCGCGGGCTGTCGGCGGTGAAATCGTTGCCGTAGCCCACCGTTTCCCCCGCGGCGATGTCACGGCACTGGATCACGGGCACGTCGAGCGTGACCACCGGGCGCGCCTCGACATACGGCAGCCCGCCGTAAAGGCCGATACCGGGCCGGGACAGGTCGAAATCATAATCCGGCCCCATCAGGATCCCGCCGGTATTGGCAAGGCTGCGCGGCGCGGCCAGCCCGTCCGTCATCTCGCGGAAGGTGGCCAGCTGGCGCGCGTTCATCGGGTGGTCGGGCGCGTCGGCGCAGGCGAGGTGGCTCATGATCAGCGCGGGATCCTGCGACAGCGCGATCTCGCGCACCGCGGACCATTCCGACGGCTCGATCCCCAGCCGGTTCATGCCCGTGTCCAGCTGGATGCCGAAGGGGTGCCCCGGCAGCGCCTCCACGTGACGGATCATCTGGTCGAGCGAGTTGAGCAGCGGCGTGAGCCCGGTATCGCCGATCATGTCGGCATCCCCCGGCATGTGGCCCGAGAAGACATGGATGACCGGGTCGGGGCCAAGGGCCTGGCGCAGGGCCGCGCCTTCCTCGGCGATGGCCACGAAGAACTGCCGCGCCCCCGCGCGGGCCAGCGCGCGCGCGACCCGCGGCGCGCCCAGCCCGTAGGCGTCGGCCTTCACCACGGCGGCCGTCTCGCCCGCGGACATGCCATCCAGCGCGCGCCAGTTGGCCACGATGGCGTCAAGGTCGATCGTCAGGGTCGCGGTACTCATGGGGCGCGTTTTGACAGGATGCGCGGGCGGGTCAAGAGGGAATGCGGCCCGGTGCGGGGCGCCAGCGGCCCGCGGCACGCCCCGGCGGCGCCGGGGCGGTGGCACCGGGTTATCCGCCAAAATCCTCGCCACCCTGTTGCCAGGGTTTCACAAGGTTTCCGAAGCGTGTGAAACGGCCTTCGAAGGACAGTTCGACCGTGCCGATGGGGCCGTGGCGCTGCTTGCCGATGATCACCTCGGCCTTGCCGTGCAGGCGTTCCATCCGGTCCTGCCACGCCGCCATCTCGTCCAGCTTGTCGTCGGAGGGCTTTTCGCGCTCGACATAGTATTCTTCGCGGAAGACGAACATCACGACGTCGGCATCCTGTTCGATCGAGCCCGATTCCCGAAGGTCGGAAAGCTGCGGGCGCTTGTCGTCGCGCGCCTCGACCTGCCGGCTGAGCTGTGACAGCGCGATGACCGGGATGTCGAGCTCTTTCGCGATGGCCTTGAGCCCCTGCGTGATCTCCGAGATCTCGCCCACGCGGTTCTCCGTCCGGCCGGCGCCGCGCACCAGTTGCAGGTAGTCCACGATCAGCACGTCCAGCCCGTGCGTGCGCTTGAGCCGCCGCGCCCGCGCGGCCAGCTGGCTGATCGGCAGGGCCGGCGTGTCGTCGATGTAGAGCGGGCAGGATTCCAGCGTCTTGGCGGCCTCGACGAACCTGCGGAATTCGCCCTCGGTCATGTCGCCCTTGCGGATCTGCTCCGACGGCACCTCGGCGGCTTCCGACAGGACACGCGCGGCCAGCTGCTCGGCGCTCATCTCGAGGCTGTAGAACCCCACGACGCCGCCCTCGACCGCGCCTTCCGTGTCGTCCGGCATCGGGCCCCGGCGATACGCCCTGGCGACGTTGAAGGCGATGTTGGTGGCCAGCGACGTCTTGCCCATCGAGGGCCGGCCGGCAAGGATCAGCAGGTCCGACTTGTGCAGGCCGCCCAGCTTGCGGTCCATGTCGATCAGGCCCGTGGACACGCCCGCCAGCCCGCCATCGCGCTGGTAGGCGGCATTGGCGACGTTCACCGCGTCGGTGACCGCCTTGAGGAAGGACTGGAAGCCGGTATCGGCGCGGCCCTGCTCGGACAGCTGGTAGAGCTTCTGCTCGGCCTCGACGATCTGGTCGCCGGGTTCGCTCTCCACGTCCACGCGGGCGGCCTTGCCGGCGATGTCATGGCCCAGCCCGATGAGCTCGCGGCGGATCGCGAGGTCATAGACCATCTGCGCGTAATCGCGCACCGCGAACGAGCTGATCGCGCCGCCGGCCAGCCGCACCAGATAGGCGGGGCCGCCCAGTTCCTTGAGGCCCTCGTCATCCTCGAGGAACGCCTTGAGCGTCACCGGCGAGGCGAGGTTGTTCTTGGCGATGCGCGCCGCGGCCACCTCGAAGATGCGCGCATGGACGGGGTCGTAGAAATGCTGCGGGCCGATGATGCTGGCGACCCGGTCGTAGACGTCGTTGTTGTTGAGGATGGCGCCAAGAAGCTGCTGCTCGGCCTCGGTGGAATGCGGCATCGTTTCGGCATTCTCGACCTCGGCCCCGGTGGGATTGAATGCGGCGATCTCGTTCATCTGTGTCCCCTGCTGCCCCTGCTGCGATGGGAGCCCGTCATAAAGATGTCACGCACGGCCCGGCAATTTGTATGTTTCTGTGGATAAGCCTGTGAATGACGTGTGCCCCAAGCATATTGCCCAGCCCGCCGGCCATGCAACAACATCTTGTGTTGACGCGCGGTGTTGTAGCGGCAGGCGTGGCATCGGGGCCGCAGTTGTCGTTTTTTCGTGTCCGGCCGCCGCGCCGTCGCACGATTCGGTCAGCGCCGTGCCGCCTGCCAGCCGCGCGGATCGTGCAGGAACGATTCGACCGCGTCGAGCGTCGCGGCGTCAAAGGCGCCCTGAGCCCGTGCCTCGGCCAGCACGTCCCACCACGTGCACAGATGGTGCAGGGTGACGCCGTGCTCGCCCAGCGTCGTCTCGGTCTCGGGGAAGATGCCGTAGGAGAAGATCACCGCCGTGTGCGCGCAGGTGGCGCCGGTCTCGCGGATGGCGTCCACGAAGCCGAGCTTGGAGCCGCCATCGGTGGTCAGGTCCTCGACCAGCAAAATGCGGTTCCCCGCGGTCATGACGCCCTCGATCCGGGCGTTGCGGCCATAGCCCTTGGGCTTCTTGCGCACGTAGGTCATGGGCAGCGCCATGCGGTCGGCCACAAGCGCGGCGAAGGGGATGCCGGCGGTCTCGCCGCCCGCCACGTTGTCGAAGGCCTCCAGCCCGGCCTCGCGCATCACCGTCACCGCGAGGAAATCCATCAACGTGGCCCGGATCCGCGGAAACGAGATGAGCTTGCGGCAGTCGATATAGGTGGGCGAGGGCAGGCCCGAGGCCAGCGTGAAGGGCTCGGCCGCGTTGAAATGAACGGCGTCGATTTCCAAGAGCATCCGCGCGGTCAGTCGCGCGATCTCGTCGGCAGGGGGGTAGGCGGTGGGGATCATGGCGTTGTCCTCGGGTCAAACGGTGCGCGCGGAAGGATGTCGTGCCTCCGGCGGGAGTATTTCGGGCAAGATGAAGATCAGTCCACGCGCCACTGCAGCGCAAAGCCGGGGTCGAAAACCGTGACGGGGCCGTCGCTCGTCTCGATCCGGCCGGGCAGGGAGAGCGGACCGCCTTTGGTGAGGGTGATCCGCGTCTCGTTCGGCGGTAGCCCGTAGAAGGCCGGACCATTGAGCGACGCGAACCCTTCCAGCCTGTCGAGCGCGCCTTCCGCCTCGAAAACATGCGCCAGGATCGACAGCGTGTTCGTGGCGGTGAAGCAGCCTGCGCACCCGCAGGCGCTTTCCTTGTTGGCGTCGGTATGGGGCGCGCTGTCGGTGCCGAGGAAAAAGCGCGGATCGCCGCCGGTGGCCGCGGCGCGCAGGGCCAGCCGGTGCGACTCGCGTTTGGCCACGGGCAGGCAGTAGTAATGCGGCTTGATGCCACCGACGAGGATGTGGTTGCGGTTGATCAGGAGGTGGTGCGTGGTGATCGTCGCGCCAAGGCCCGCGTCGGCCGACCTGACGTAATCCACCCCGTCGCGCGTGGTGACATGCTCCATCACCACGCGCAGACCCGGCGTGGCGCGGCGCAGCGGGTCGAGCACGCGGTCTATGAAGACCGCCTCGCGATCGAAGATGTCGACCTCCGGGTCGGTGACCTCGCCATGTACGCACAGCGGACAGCCGATCTCGGCCATCCGTTCCAGCACCGGGCGCACGCGGTCGAAATCGCGCACCCCTGAGGCCGAATTCGTGGTGGCCCCGGCGGGATAGAGC
>JAVLCJ010000055.1:0-17506 GCA_031580875.1 Roseovarius sp. | reverse complement strand
AGTGGTGGGGCGGGATGATGACCTGCGGCCGCTGCCCGGCCGCAATGTCTGGCCCCAGCAGCGTATCGATGGCCGGCCCCGCGTCGTCCGCGGCGTGTGACAGGACCAGCGGGGCCCCCGCGTAAAAATGCCAGATCTCGGTGGCGTCCACCCGGTGCCAGTGGCTCGCCTCGCCCGCGGCAAGCAGGAAATAGATGCACGTGCCCGTCGGGCGGCCGTCATCGTCGGCCCGCCATGTCTCACGGTAATGGCCGCCCTCGGGATGCGGCTGCAGATCGAGCCTGCGGATGATGTCGGTTGCCGTCAGCGTCATTGAATGCCTCGCAAGTGTCCCGGCGCCGGTGCGAACAGTCAGGGCAGGGCGGTCAGGTTCCGGGCGTCAGGCCGCCTTGGAGCGAAGGCCGTCATCGCTGGCCGCGATCGGCACCAGCGCCTTGAAGAGATCGGTCATCTTCAGGGTGCCGACCTGCCGGCCGTCGCGCATGACGGTAAAGGTCAGCCCCGTTTCCCCGTTCGAGCGCGCGATCACCGATTCCAGCGTCGCGTCGTGATCGACCTCGCCGGCAGGGGCGTCGGGGGCGACCTCGGTTTCCGTCATGACCGAGCGGACCCGCAGGACCCGCGCGCGGTTGATGTCGGAAATGAAGTCCACGATGTAGGGATCGTTCGGCTTCATCAGGATGTCCTGCGGCTCAGCCTGCTGGACGACATAGCCGTCCTTGAGGATCACGAGGTGATCGGCGAGTTTCAGCGCCTCGTCCAGATCGTGCGAGATGAACACGACCGTCTTGTGCAACTCGCCCTGAAGTTCCAGCAGCAGGTCCTGCATGTCGGTGCGGATCAGCGGGTCCAGCGCCGAGAACGCTTCGTCCATCAGCATGACCGGCGCGTTCGAACACAGCGCGCGCGCAATGCCCACCCGTTGCTGCATCCCGCCCGAAAGCTGGTGCGGAAACTGGTCCCCGACGCCCTGCAGCCCGACGCGTTCCAGCCATTTGCGGGCTTCGGCCTCGAAATCCTGCTTGGGCACGCCGCGGACGGCCAGCGCCATGCCGGCGTTTTCCAGCACGGTGCGGTGCGGCAGCAGCGCGAAGTTCTGGAACACCATCGACATCTCTTCGCGGCGGACGCGCCGCAGCTCGTCCTCGCCCAGATCGACGATGTTCGTCCCGTCGAGTTCCACGACACCGGCCGTCGGCTCGATCAGGCGGTTCAGGTGGCGGATCAGCGTGGACTTGCCCGACCCGGACAGGCCCATCATCACCGTGATGTCGCCCTCCTTGACGTCGACGTTGATATCGTTGAGCCCCAGCACATGGCCATGCTGGTTCAGCAGATCGTCCTTGGACGTGCCGTCCCTGACCGCGGGCAGCACGCTTTGGGGGGCCTCACCGAAAATCTTGTAGAGGTTGCGGATCGCGATCTTGGTCTTTTTTCCCGACTCGGCGCTCATGTCTCAGCCTTTCTGTGCGGCGTTGATACGGTTGAGGGCGGATTTGGTCACACGGTCGAGGATCACGGCAAGGATCACGATCCCCAGACCGGAAACAAGCCCGACCCCGAGCTCAAGATTGTTGATCCCGCGCAGCACCAGCACGCCAAGCCCCGGTGCCGAGACCAGCGATGCGATCACGACCATCGCGAGGCTCATCATGATGGTCTGGTTCACGCCGGCCATGATGTTGGGCAGGGCCAGCGGCACCTGCACGCCGAACAGTTTCTGCCGGTCGGTCATGCCGAAGGCGTCGGCGGCCTCGATGACGGTTTCATCGACCATGCGGATCCCCAGATCGGTCAGCCGGATCACCGGCACGATGGCATAAAGGATGATCGCGATGCCGTACAGTTTCGGCTCGGTGACCGAGAACAGGAAAATGAGCGGAATGAGATAGACGAAGGGCGGCAGCGTCTGCAGCATGTCGAGGATCGGGATGGTGCCCGCCCGCATCCGGTCGGAGCGTGACATGGCGATGCCTATGGGCACACCGAACAGGACGCACAGGAAGGCGCAGACCAGGATGATCGCGAGCGTCTGCATCGCGTGGTCGTAATAGTCGATGAAGGCAAGGCCCCCGATGCTGATCGCGACGAAGCTCAGCAATTGCCACGACCGCGACACCAGCCAGACGATCGCCAGCAGGAGCGGAATGACGATCCACCACGGCGTGTTGAGGATCGCGTAGAGCGAGCCGTCGAGCATCCATGACAGCGGCTGCGTGATCGGGTCGAGCACGACGCTGATCGAATCCTTCACGTTCAGGAAGCCGTTTTCCAGCCCGAGCGTCAGTTCCCGCGATTGCGGGAACGCCGCGCAGGCGTCATTGAGCGCATCCATCGACGGGAAGGGCAGCTCCCAGATGGAGGTCGAAGCGCCTTCCTCGCCGGAACTCTTGGCGACGAGCGCCTCCATGGACATCGGCGTCGAACCGCCGCCCGATGCCGCGCACCAGTCCGTCAGGCCGAGCGCGCTGAATACGAAATCATATGTGGCCATCGTGTCTTTCTCCTCTGCGCAGCCGACCCGGCGGGCACCGGCGCACCGCATGGCAGGACCGGCCCGAAGCCGGTCCTGCCCCGTCGCGCTGGATCAACCCTGGTTCAGGATCGAGTCCAGGTTCGCCCGCGCGTCGTCGCTCAGCCAGTTCTGCCACTGATCCTGGAAGTTGGTCAGGTAGTAGACAGCGGCCTCGTCAGCCGACGCGTTGTTTTCGTCTTTCCACGCGAGAACCGCGCTCATGTTCGACGTCTTGAACGTCATGTTCTGCATCAGCTCGAACACTTGCGGCTTGGTCTCGCGCAGCTCCGAGGTGACGGCGGTCACGATCGGGGCCGCGGGGAAGTCCGACACGCCGGGGTTGTCGGTGTCCGCGTTCTGGTTGCGGGCGTGCACGTCGGGCTTGACGTCGCCGAGGTCGATCTTGGTCATGTCGTACTTGCCCAGCGGCACGGTCGGGCCCCAGTAATAGCCGAACCACGGCTCTTCCTCGAGGACGGCGTCGGCCATCGACGTGGCGAGGACCTGCCCGGACCCGGAGTTGAACACCTCGATCCCGTTGCCTTCCAGGTCAAGCGCCGCCGACAGGTTGTCGCTCACGACCCGGCAGCCCCAGCCCTCGGGGCAGTTGTAGAACCGGCCGCCGACCAGCTCGGGGTTCTCGAGGATGCCCTCGATCGTCGTCAGCTCGGGATGTTCCTCGGCCAGGTAGGTCGGGATCCACCAGCCCTCGACACCGCCGGGGTCGAGCACGTCGCCCGCCTCGACGACCTTGCCCGCGTCGCGCAGTTCGTCGTAGGTGTCGCCCGTCGAGTTCAGCCACAGCTCGGTCACGATGTCCGGCTCACCGTTCTCGGCCACCGAGGTCACGGCGGGGATGGTGTCGGAGGACACGACGCTGACGTTGCAGTCATAGCCTTGTTCCATGATGAACGATGCGACGCTCGTCACGACCTGGGCCGAGGCCCAATTCATTTCAGTAATCGAAACATTTCCGCAGTCATCGGATTGCGCATGTGCGGCGACCGGTGCAGCCATCGCGCCGGCGGCCAGCATAGTGCATACTTTCCTCATGATCGTTCCTTTCCGTTTTCCGCGCCATCCCGGAGTTAGGGGCGTGACTCAAACACTTGTTAAATGTAGCCATTGGTCCGAGCAGCCCGTCTTGGCGGGCCGCTGTCGTGGCATCGTACCTCACGCAGCCGATGGGCCGGGTGACGCCAGGATTGCTGGGCTCTTTCCCATTGGCATGACACTTGGCACGACTAAGCAATCCTTTCAACCCCTGCCGACAAGGAAAACGTGCCGCGTCCGCCCGAAAACCGGGGCGGCCCGGGTGACGTCGCGGCAACCGGGCCTCGCCATTGGCCGGGTGTGCCGGCCGGCCGGTGCCGGTGCACAAAATCCATTTCTGGTCTTTCCATGCGCGCGGGCTGTAATAGCTTGGTCGGGATAGGAGGCGGACATGCTGCTCCGGATCGAGACGCTGATGAAATCGCATGACGGCCCGGCGGGAACCGTGCCGGTGCTGCGGGGCGTCGACTTGTCGCTGGACGCGGGTCGAACGCTCGCGCTGACCGGTGAGTCGGGGTCGGGCAAGAGCACGCTCCTTCATCTTGTGGGCGGTCTGGACACGGCCGATAGCGGCAGCATCCGCCTCGACGGGCAGGTGCTGGCCCATCTTGACGACCGGGGCCGGGCGAGGCTGCGGCGCGAAACGGTCGGGATCATCTTCCAGCAATTCAACCTGATCCCGTCGTTGACGGTTGCGGCCAACATCGCGTTCCAGGCGCGTCTTGCCGGCCGGCACGACCCGGGCCGGGCGGATCGGCTGGCCCGCGTTCTGGGCCTGTCCGCGCAACTGGACAAGTACCCCGAGCAATTGTCGGGGGGCCAGCAGCAGCGCGTTGCCATCGCCAGAACACTGGCGGCGCGGCCGCGGCTGGTATTGGCCGACGAGCCCACGGGCAACCTTGACGAGGCGACGGCGGGCGCGGTGCTCGACCAGATGCTGGAACTGGTCGAGGAGGCGGGCAGCGCCCTGCTGATGGTGACCCATTCGCCGGCATTGGCCGGCCGGATGGCCCGGCGCGTGCACCTGAGCAACGGGCGGCTGGCATGACGGCGGCGGCCCTGTCGGCACTGTGGTCCTACTGGCGCCGCAACCCGCTGCAATTGTTCACGCTGGTGGCCGGCCTTGCGCTTGCGACGGCGCTCTGGTCGGGCGTGCAGGCCCTGAACTCGGAAGCGCGGGCAAGCTATGACGCCGCGGCGGCGGTGCTGGGCGAGGGACGCTATGACCAGCTGGTGCCGCGCACCGGCGATACCATCCGCCAGGATACCTACATCGAGCTGCGGCGCGCCGGATGGCGGGTGGGCCCCGTGCTGGAGGGGCGGCTCGACGCAGCCGGCACCGGCGTGCGCTTCGTCGGGATCGACCCGCTGACCGCGCCGGGCGGGGCGGGGCCGATCACGCAGGCCGGCGCGGCGCCGTTGCAACGCTTCCTGTCCGACAGGGCGGTCTTCGCTCATCCCGACGTGGCGGCCGCGCTCACCGCGGCGCTGCCCCAGGATGTCATAGCCGATCCGGGGCTCGCGCCGGGCACGGCCATGGCCGATATCGGTGTCGCGCAGCGCGTGCTGGACCGTCCCGGAGAACTCAGCCGGTTGATCTTGGCGGAAAACCAGCCGACGGGCCGCCCGCCGCTGGACAGCGTCGCGCCCGGCCTGACCCTGCGCCCGTCGCGGCAAAGCTCGGACATCGGGCAATTGACAGACAGTTTTCACCTGAACCTGACGGCGTTCGGGCTGCTGAGTTTCGCCGTGGGCATCTTCATCGTGAACGGCGCGATCGGGCTGGCCTTCGAACAGCGCCGGGGCATGGTGCGCACGTTGCGTACCCTCGGGATGTCCCTGCGGTTCCTGATAACTCTCATGATCGCCGAGCTCGCGGCGATTGCGCTTGTCGCGGGCGGTCTCGGGGTCGTGCTCGGCTACGCGCTTGCCGCCAGCCTGCTGCCGGACGTGGCCGCGACGCTGGAGGGGCTTTACGGCGCGCAGGTCTCGGGCGTGCTGCACTTGCAGCCCGCATGGTGGCTGTCCAGCCTCGCGATCACGCTCGCGGGGGCGGCACTCGCGGCCTCGGGCGCGTTCTGGCGGATCGCGCGCATGCCGGTGCTGGCCAGCGGCGGCGCGCGCGCCTGGGCGATGGCCGCGGGGCGCCACCGCGGGCTTCAGGGGCTGGCCGCGATCGGCCTGATGGGCGCGGCGGGGATCCTCGTGCGGCTTGGCGACGGGCTCCTGCCGGGGTTCGCGGGCTTGGCCTGCCTGCTTCTGGGGGCGGCGCTGGCGCTGCCCCTGCTGCTGGATCGTGCCCTGCGGCTTGCGCAGCGATGGGCCACCGGCGTCCGGTGGGACTGGTTCTGGGCCGACGCGCGCCAGCAGCTTCCCGGGCTCAGCCTTGCGCTCATGGCGCTTCTGCTGGCGATGGCGACGAATGTCGGTGTCTCCACCATGGTATCGAGCTTTCGCCTGACATTCGTGGGCTTCCTCGATCAGCGGCTGACTTCCGAGATCTATGCCAGCGTCGAAAGCGACGCGCAGCGCTCGGCGCTGCTGGCCGTGGCAGAGGCGCGCGCCGATGCCGTCCTGCCGATCCTGTCGGTCGACACGCGGCTCGCCGGTCAGCAAGCCGAGCTTTACGGCGCGCGTGTCGGGCCGAGCTATGCCGACAACTGGACCTTCATCGCGCGGAACGGTCCCGTCTGGCCGCGGGTCGAGGCCGGCGAGGCCGTGATCATCAACGAACAACTGGCCCGTCGGGCCGACCTTTGGCCCGGCGACACCGTGACGATCGCGCCCGGCCGCGCGCTGCCGGTTGCCGGCGTGGTCGGTGACTACGGCAATCCCATCGGGCAGGCGGTGATCGGCGAGACGCTGTTCCGCGGCCTCTTCCCCGACGCCCGCGCCACCCGGTTCGGCCTGCGCAGCGCGTCACCCGGGGACCTGCGGCAGGCGCTGGAGGACGAGGCCGGTCTGCCGCCGGGGCAGATCGTCGACCAGTCATCGCTCAAGGCGTTTTCACTGGACGTGTTCGAACGCACCTTCACGGTGACGGCGGCGCTGAACGTGCTGACCCTCGCCGTGGCCGGGTTCGCCATACTGATGAGCCTTCTGACCCTCGCGGGGATGCGCGTGCCGCAGCTTGCGCCGGCATGGGCGCTCGGCGTGACCCGCCGCGAGATCGGGCGGCTGGAGCTGTTGCGCACGGTGGTGCTTGCGGCGCTGACCCTTGTCGTGGCGCTGCCGCTGGGGCTGGCGCTGGCATGGGTCCTGCTGGCAGTGATCAACGTCGAGGCGTTCGGATGGCGTCTGCCGATGTTCCTGTTTCCCGCCGACTACGCGGTTCTGGGGCTCGCGGCGCTCGCCGCCGCCGCGGCGGCGGCAGCGTGGCCGGCGCTCAGGCTGGCCCGCACACCGCCCTCCGATCTGCTGAAGGTGTTTGCGAATGAAGCGTGAAACGATTTGCTTGATCGCCGTCATGATGGTGCCGGCACCGGCGCTCGCACAGGGGTTCGCGGGCATGGGAACGGATGCCGAGGGATTCGCGGTGCCACGGCCCGACCCTGTTTTCGACTTCCCCGCCGATCACGGCGCGCATCCCGATTACCGCATCGAGTGGTGGTACCTGACGGCCAACCTGCAGGATCCGACCGGCACGCCCTACGGGCTTCAGTGGACGCTTTTCCGCTCGGCGCTGGCCCCGGGCGCGGCCGAGGGATGGGACAGCCCGCAGGTCTGGTTCGCCCATGCCGCCGTCACCACGCCCGAAACCCATCACGGCGCCGAACGCTTTGCCCGCGGCGGAATCGGGCAGGCCGGTGTCGAAACCGGGCCCTTCGCGGCATGGATCGACGATTGGCGCATGGCCGGCGACATCACCGGCGGCATGACGCTGTCGGCCTCGGGCGAGGCGTTCAGCTATGACATGGCACTGCAGGCCGAGGGGCCGCTGGTGTTCCACGGCGACGGCGGTTACTCGGTCAAGTCCGCGCAGGGGCAGGCCAGCTACTATTACTCGCAGCCGTTCCTGTCGGTGTCCGGCACGCTCACCCTGCCGGACGGGGAGGTTCCCGTCACCGGGTCGGCATGGCTGGACCGCGAGTGGTCGTCGCAACCGCTGGCCGAGGACCAGACCGGCTGGGACTGGTTCTCGGTCACGTTCGAGACGGGGGCCAAGCTGATGGCCTTCCGGCTGCGACAGGCGGACGGCGGCGGTTTCGCGTCGGGAACATGGATCGCCGCGGACGGCACGACGTCGCCGATTCGCGATCGGGACCTGCGCGCCCGTCCATTGACGACGACGACGGTCGCCGGGCGCGAGGTCCCCACGCGCTGGCATCTGGAAATCCCCGCGCGCGACATCGACATCCGGGTCGAGGCGATCAATCCGCAGGCATGGATGAACACGACCCCGCCCTACTGGGAGGGGCCGGTCACCGTGTCGGGCAGTCACGCGGGGCGCGGCTACCTCGAAATGACGGGATACTAGACCGGGCCGGCAACCGGCCGGGCCCGTTCGATGGCCCTGTCGTGCTGTCACGCGCTGGCGATCATGACACCGATAAACAGGATCGCGAAAATCTCGAACCATGGCAGCGTCATCTTCGCGAGCCGGTTGAGGCGGACAAACCTCATCTGGAACGCGGTCTTGGTCTTTGCCGATCCGTCCGTCTGACGCTTCGTCTCGAACGGGAAATGCAACGGGTAATCCATGCACACAACTGGCTCCTGAACTCACAGCGCCCCCAACCTGCCGCAAGACGCATGGGCGAAAATCTTGGCGCGATTAAGAAAGTGGCACCATCGTTTTGCCACATTTGATGGCGGGGGCCGGTGCGCGTGGCGGGCCGATTGGCGCGCTGGCACACGTGCGGCGCGAAGTTGGTGCTGAACCGTTGTACAAAGGTTTCGGAGGCAGATTTCTGTCCAACCTAAGTGCACAATGCAGCCCCCGTGATCAACCCGAAGTTGTTGAAAATCAATTTGGCAATCCTGCCACATTTTATCGGCGCGTTGCGGAAACAGAGTGTTTAGTCGTGGCCCCGGCCGGCACGGCCATGCAAAGGCCCCGCGACTGTCGGCGCGGCCGGTCCTTGGCGGGGCGTCACCGGATGGCTCCGCCCTTGCTCTCGCGGGCGCGCGGGCCTAACAGGGACGGATGAAGATACTTTTCCTTGGTGACGTGGTCGGGCGCGGCGGGCGCCGTGCCGTGGCCGAACTTTTGCCGGCACTGCGCGCGGCGTGGCGGCTCGATTTCGTGGTGGTCAACGGCGAGAACGCGACGGGCGGCATGGGCCTGTCGGCGGCGCACGCGAAGCTTCTGCTCGACTCCGGGGCGGATTGCGTCACGCTCGGCGATCATGCGTTCGACCAGAAGGACATGCTGCAATTCATCGAGACCGAGCCGCGCGTGCTGCGGCCGCTCAATTTCGCCAAGGAGGCGCCGGGCCGCGGCCACCGCGTGTTCAGCGACGCGCGCGGGCGCAAGGTGCTGGTGGCGCAGGTGCTGGGGCAGGTTTTCATGAAACGGCCCTTCGACGATCCGTTCTCGGCGCTCGATCCGGTGCTGCGCGCGCATGTGCCCGGCGGCGGCGTGCAGGCGTCACTGGTCGACATGCACTGCGAGGCGACCAGCGAAAAGACGGCGATGGGGCATTACTGCGACGGGCGCGCCAGCGTCGTCGTGGGGACCCATACCCACATTCCCACCGCGGATGCGCAGATCCTGCCCGCCGGCACCGGGTACCTGACCGATGCCGGCATGTGCGGTGATTACGATTCGGTCATCGGCATGGAAAAGGCCGAACCCATGCGCCGCTTCATCACCGGGATGCCGAAAAACCGCTTCACGCCTGCCACGGGCAGCGTGACCCTGTCGGGCGTCTACGTCGAGACGGACGACAAAACGGGCAAGGCGCTGACGGTCCGGATGATCCGGCAGGGCGGGCGGCTGCAGGAAGCTGCGCCCTGACCCGGGTCGTGCGGGATTGTCCTTGTGCCCGTCCGGAGGCTGTCAGAGGATGCGTGACGGCCAACAGACGCGGGCGAACCTGATGGAACTGATCGAGCTTTCGCAGACAGGGCAGGCGGCGGTGGCGCTGGCCGTCGTGGCGATGATGTTCACGCTCTTCATCCGCGAGGTCTACCCGACCGAGGTGGTGGCGATCAGCGGTGTCGCGCTGCTTTTGGTGCTGGGTGTTCTGCCCTATGACGCGGCGCTCGACGTGCTGTCGAACCCCGCGCCGTGGACGATCGCGGTGCTGTTCATCGTGATGGGGGCGCTCGTGCGGACCGGCGCGCTGGACAGCTTCACGTCGCTGGCCGACCGTCAGGCGCGCAGCAACCCGAAACTGGCCATCGGCATGCTGATGGGCTTCGTCGTGCTGGGCTCGGCGGTGATGAACAACACGCCCGTCGTGGTCGTCATGATCCCGGTCTTCGTGCAACTGGCCCGGACGCTGGGCGTGACGGCGTCCAAGATGCTGATCCCTCTGAGCTATGCCGCGATCCTCGGCGGGACGCTGACGCTGATCGGCACCTCGACGAACCTGCTGGTGGACGGCGTGGCGCGCACGCACGGGATGGCGCCCTTCACCATCTTCGAGGTGACGCCACTGGCGGTATGCCTCGTGGCGTGGGGGGCGGTCTACCTCTACTTCATCAGTCCCCTTCTGCTGCCGGACCGTGAAAGCATGGCCGACATGCTGTCGGACCGCGCCAAGATGAAATTCTTCACCGAGGCGGTGATCCCGCCCGAATCCAACCTTGTCGGGCGCGAGGTGACGGGCGTGCAACTGTTCAAGCGCGAGGGCGTGCGGCTGGTAGACGTGATCCGTGGCGACACCTCGCTGCGGCGCGATCTCGCGGGGGTCACGCTCGAGGTCGGTGATCGCGTGGTGCTGCGCACCCAGATGACCGAGCTGCTGAGCCTGCAGCGCAACAAGTCGCTCAAGCGCGTTGACCAGGTCTCGGCGGTCGAGACGACCACCGTCGAGGTGCTGATCACCCCCGATTGCAAGATGGTCGGCCGCAAGCTGGGCGCATTGCGGCTGCGCCGCCGCTACGGGGTCTATCCGCTGGCGGTGCACCGGCGGAACCAGAATATCGGTCGCCAGCTGGACGAGCTGGTGGTGCGGGTCGGTGACACGCTGCTGCTGGAAGGCGCGCCGGAGGATATCCAGCGCCTGTCGCGGGAAATGAACCTTGTCGACGTGTCCAGACCCTCGGCCCGCGCGTTCCGCCGCGGCCACGCGCCGCTGGCGGTGGCCGCCTTGGCGGGGATCGTGGGGCTGGCCGCTCTGGGGCTCGCACCGATCCTCGCGCTGGCGGTCGTGGCGGTGGCGGCGGTGCTGCTGGCCCGCTGCATCGACGCGGACGAGGCGTTTTCCTTTATCGAGGGGCGGTTGCTGGCGCTGATCTTTGCCATGCTGGCAGTGGGCGCCGCGCTCGAGGCGTCGGGCGCCGTGCGGCTGATCGTCGATGCCGTCGTGCCGGTTTTCTCGGTCCTGCCGCCGGTGCTGATCATCTGGGGGGTTTACCTGATCACCTCGGTCCTGACCGAGCTGGTCAGCAACAACGCCGTCGCGGTGGTCGTCGCGCCCGTCGCCATCGGGCTGGCGGACGCGCTCGGGGTCGAGGCGCGGCCGCTGCTGGTGGCCGTCATGGTGGCCGCCTCGGCCAGCTTCGCGACACCGATCGGCTACCAGACAAACACGCTGGTCTACGGCCCGGGCGGATACCGGTTCACCGATTTCATGCGCGTGGGGATCCCGCTCAACCTCAGTGTCGGGCTGCTGGCCTCGGCGCTCATCCCGGTGTTGTGGCCGTTGTGAGCCGCCGCGCGGCCCCGCCGCGTCAGACGGGGTTCTGCACGCCCGCGAAATACATCAATTCGCCGTCGGGCCCGAAAATCGGCCGGATGCGCAGCCTGTTCACGAAGGTGCTGCCATCCTTGCGGTAATTCAGGATGTCGATGGCGAACCGGGTGCGGGCCCTGAGGGCGCAGCGGATGGCTTCGACGGCCTCCGGATCGGTATCCGGCCCCTGAAGGAACCGGCAATTCCGGCCGACGGCCTCGTCAACGGAATAGCCGGTCTGCCGCTCGAACTCCTCGCTGACATAGATCATCGGATTATCGGGCGTGTTTGGGTCCGAAAAGACGACGCTCATGTCTTTCTCGTCATCCTCCAGAAGGGACAGCGCCCGCGGCGCGTCAAGCAGAACCGAACTCATGCGTATCCTCATTCGCGGTAGATTCCACGGCGGCTGTCGGCCGGGCACGGCCCCCTTTCGCCTGCCGAGGCGGAGCTTAGACGGCGGGGCGGCGCGTGTCCACCGCAAAGCGGTCGCGCGCCACCGCCCGTCTGGGCGTACCGGAAAGGCCGCCGCCCGCGCCGCATCCAGGGGGGCGCTTTGCCCTCGACATTCCGTCGCGGCGGCCGCTAAATGCCGGCATGAGCGACGAACAGGCATCGCGACCCGGCTGGGGCGTCTTGTGGATGGTGGTGACCGGGCTGCAATTCGTGGCCGTGACCGCGCTGGTCAAATATCTCGGCACGCGGATCCCCGCGCCGCAGGCGGCGTTCCTGCGCTACGCGATGGGGCTTGTCTTTCTCCTGCCGGTCCTCGGCGCGCTGCGGCAGCTCAGGCTCGACGGGCGCGTCTGGGCCATATTCGCGGGGCGCGGGCTGGCGCACACGGTGGCGGTGGCGCTGTGGTTCTTTGCCATGGCGCGCATCCCGATCGCGGACGTGACGGCGATGAACTATCTCTCCCCGGTCTACGTGACGCTGGGCGCCGCGCTTTTCCTGGGGGAAAAACTGGCCTTCCGGCGTCTCATGGCGGTTCTCGCGGCCCTGCTGGGCGCGGTCATCATCCTGCGCCCCGGTTTCCGCGAGGTCGGGCCGGGCCATCTGGCCATGCTTTTTACCGCGATCTTCTTCGGTGCGTCCTACCTGTTGGCCAAGCAGGCCAGCGCCCGGTGCAGCCCCGGCGTGGTGGTGGCGATGCTGTCGATCACCGTCACGATCGGGCTGGCGCCGCTGGCGGCGCTCGACTGGGTCACGCCGACATGGGCCGAGCTGGGCATCCTGTTCGGGGTCGCCTGTTTCGCCACGGGCGGGCATTACACGATGACACTGGCGTTCCGGGCCGCGCCGCTGGCGGTGACGCAGCCGGTCACCTTCCTGCAACTGGTCTGGGCCGTTCTGCTGGGCGCGCTGGTCTTCGGCGAGGGGGTGGACGTTTTCGTGATCATGGGCGGGACGGTCATCGTCGCGGCGGTCAGCTTCATCAGCTGGCGCGAGGCGGTACTCAAGCGGCGGGGCGTGACGCCGCCCGTCTCGGCAACCAAGGTCTGACCCCGCGCGGGACACGGCCCGCGACGGGGGCGCGGCGCGGGCGCCCCCGGGATGGGCCGGGCGGTCAGGCCGCCAGCATCCGGTAAATCTCGTCCTTGAGCGCGGCACGTTTCTTGCGCATGTCGGTCTCGGTCAGTTCCTCGACCGGGTCGACATTGGTCTCGGCGCGGTGAATGGCGCGGTTGAGCTCGTGGTATTCGTCGGCCAGCCGCGCGAAATGCGCATCGCTGGTCTTCAACGCCGTGATCTTCTCGGCGTGTTCGGGAAATTCCTCGTGCAGCTCGTGGGGGGTGTGGGACATCGCGCGTCGCTCCTTCGGTTTCGTTCACGCCCCAGCCTTAGCGCCCCGGGCCGGCGCCGGGCCTTGATGCGGATCAAATGACGCCGGCACCGCGGCCTTTTTCAGCGTTGCGCGCACTGCCAGTCGGGATGCACCCACGGCCGGGCGTTTTCCGGCGGCAGCCGGCGCCCGAGGATGTGATCCGACACTTTCTCGCCCACCATGATCGACGGCGCGTTGAGGTTGCCGTTGGTGATGCGCGGAAAGATGCTGCTGTCGGCCACGCGCAGCCCCGCGACCCCGATCACCCGCGCCTCGGGGTCGACAACCGCGGTCGCGTCATCGGCCCGGCCCATCCGACAGGTGCCACAGGGGTGATAGGCGCTTTCGGCGTGGTCGCGGATGAAATCGTCCAGCGCGTCGTCGCTCTGCGTGTCGGCGCCGGGCTGGATCTCGTGACGGATGAAGGGCCGGAACGCGGGCTGCGCGAATATCTCGCGCGTGAGCCGGATGCAGGTGCGGAAATCGCGCCAGTCGCTCGCGGTATTCATGTAGTTGAACCGGATCACCGGATCGGCGCCCGGATCGGCGCTGCGCAACGTCACGCTGCCGCGCGAGGCGCTGCGCATCGGCCCGACATGGGCCTGGAAGCCGTGCCCCTCGGCCGCCGCGCGGCCATCGTACCGTACCGCGATCGGCAGGAAATGGAACTGGATGTCGGGATACTCGACCCCGGCGGCCGAGCGGATGAAGCCGCAGCTTTCGAACTGGTTCGAGGCGCCGGGGCCGCGTTTGCCAAGCAACCATTGCAGGCCCACCCACGCCTTGCCGGCCAGGTTCCAGTACCTGAACAGGCTCACCGGCTGGCTGGCGGCCATCTGGATGTAGAGCTCGAGGTGATCCTGCAGGTTGGCGCCCACGCCGGGGCGGTCGGCCACGACATCGATCCCGTGCTCGGCAAGGTGCGCCGCCGGGCCGATGCCCGACAGCATCAGCAGCTTGGGCGAATTGATGGCCGAGGCCGCGAGGATCACCTCCTCGCGGGCGCGGATCACCTGCCGGCGGCCCCCCGTCCGGGCCTCGACCCCCACCGCGCGGCCCTCCTCGATCACCACCCGCGTGACCAGCCCGCGCAGCAGCGTGCATCCCCCGGCCCCGAGCGCGGGCCGCAGGTACGCGTTGGCCGCCGACCAGCGGCGGCCGCCGAACACCGTCATCTCGAAGGGGCCGAAGCCCTCCTGCTTTTCGCCGTTGTAGTCGTTCGTGGATTCGTAGCCCGCCTCGACCCCCGCCGCGACGAAGGCGCGGGTGAGCGGGTTTTCCATGCCGCCCCGGCTGACATGCAGCGGCCCGTCTGCGCCGCGCCATGCCGGATCGCCGCCATGCCCGCCGTCATGCCAGCATTCCATGCGCTTGAAATAGGGCAGGACGTCGGCATGGCTCCAGCCATCGGCGCCTTGGTCGCGCCAGTGGTCGTAATCGCGGGCATGCCCGCGCACGTAGACCATGCCGTTGATGCTGCTGGACCCGCCGATCACCTTGCCGCGCGGACAGGCCAGCCGCCGGTTGCCCAGGTGCGGCTCGGGCTCGCTGCGGTAACCCCAGTCGTAGCGTTTCATGTTCATGGGATAGCTCAGCGCGCCGGGCATCTGGATGAAAGGGCCGGCATCCGTGCCGCCATGCTCGATGACCAGCACCGACTTGCCCGCCTCGCGCAGCCGGTAGGCCATGGCGCAGCCCGCGCTGCCCGCGCCCACGATCACGTAATCGGCTTCCATCAGGATCTCCCCGCGGCGGCGCCGGGGACAGGCCGCCCCGTCCGCAACGGGTATTTGGACCGAGAAGATGCCATCATTCGCCCCGCGGGAAACGCTGGCTCTCTTCCACCTGGTTGAGGTCCATGTGGTTGCGCATGTAGCGTTCGCCGGCCTTCTGCAGCGGCTGGTAATCCCACGGATAGTAGCCGCCCTTGCGCAGCGCCTCGTAGACGACCCAGCGGCGGGCCTGGCTCTCGCGGACCTGCGCGTCGAACAGCCCGAGGTCCCACCGGGCGTCGGCCATGTCGCTGAAATGTTTCAGCGTGTCGGCATGGGCCGGGTCATCGGCGAGGTTCGTCAGCTCGTGCGGGTCGGCGTCGAGATCGAAAAGTTGATCGGGGTCGAGCGCGCAGCGGGTGAATTTCCAGCGGCCCTGGCGCAGCGCGACCAGCGGCGCGTAGGAGGCTTCGGCGGCGTATTCCATCGCCACGGGCGCCTGCCGCGTCTCGCCGCGGCCCAGCGGCACGAGGCTGTGTCCCTCTGTCCAGGGCGCGACCTCGTCCATGCCGAGGCCGGCCAGATCGCACAGGGTGGGGCAGACATCGATGTTGCTGACCGGCTGGTCGATGCGGCCGGGCGCCATCCCGGGCGCCGAGATCATCATCGGCACCCGCGCCGAGCCCTCGTAGAGCGACATCTTGAACCACAGGCCCCGCTCGCCCAGCATGTCGCCGTGATCCGACACGAACAGGATGAGTGTGTCCTTGTCCTGCCGCGTGCCTTCCAGCGCCTCCATGACCTCGCCGATCTTGTCGTCAAGATAGGAGATGTTGGCGAAATAGGCCCGGCGCGACCGGCGGATGTCATCCTCGGTGATGTCGAAGCTGCGCCAGTCGTTGGCGTCGAAGATGCGCTTGGAATGCGGGTCGTGATCCTCGTAGGCCATGGCGGGAACCTGCGGCAGCAGGTGGTCGCAACCTTCGTAGAGGTCCCAGTACTTGCGGCGCGCGACATACGGGTCGTGCGGGTGGGTGAAGCTGACGGTCAGGCACCACGGCCGGTCGTCATGGCCCCGGCCGAGGTCGTAGACCTTGCGCTTGGCGTGGTAGGCGACCTCGTCGTCGTATTCCATCTGGTTGGAGATCTCGGCGACGCCCGCGCCGGTGACGGACCCGAGGTTGTGGTACCACCAGTCGATCCGCTCGCCCGGCTTGCGGTAATCGGGCGTCCAGCCGAAATCGGCCGGGTAGATGTCGGTGGTCAGCCGCTCCTCGAACCCGTGCAGCTGGTCGGGGCCCACGAAATGCATCTTGCCCGACAGGCAGGTCTGGTAGCCCCCCCGGCGCAGATGATGGGCGTAGGTGGGGATGTCGGCGCAGAATTCCGCCGCGTTGTCGTAGACCCGGCTGCGCGAGGGCAGCAGCCCGGACATGTAGCTGGCCCGGCCCGGCGCGCAGAGCGGGCTGGCCGTGTAGGCATTGGCAAAGCGCGTGGACCGGGCCGCCAGTTTGCGGAGGTTCGGGGCGTGCAGGAAATCGGCCGGGCCGTCGGGAAAGAGCGTGCCGTTGAGCTGGTCAACCATGAAGATCAGGATGTTGGGGCGCGTCATTCGGGGGCTCCCTTGGCAAGCGTGGTGTCGATGTAGTGACGCAGGACGCCGATCGCGGCCTCCGGGTCGAGAGGGTCGGCGCGCAGCGCCTGCCGGATGTACAGCCCGTCGATCATCGCCGCGAGGCCGCGGGTCAGGGTCGGGGCCGCGTCGCCGGCCAGCGGGCGGAAGGCGTGGTGAAGGTTGGCGCGCAGCCGGCGCTGGTAGATGTGCAGCAACCGCCGCGCGGCCTCGGATTTCTGTGCCTGCACGTAGAAGTTCAGCCAGGCCGACACCATTTCGGGCCGGAACTGCGCGGGGGCGAAGCTGGCGCGGATGATCGCCTCGATCCGTTCGCGCGGGGTCCGTGCCATGCTGAGCGCGCCGCGCACCTCGGCCCCGTAGAGCGTCAGGATGTGGCGCATCGCGGCGGCGAACATCGCCTCCTTCGAGCCGAAATAGTGATGCGCCAGCCCGCTGGACATGCCGGCGCGCTTGGCGATCTGGCTGACGGTCACGTCGAGCGAGCCGCGCACGCCGATCTCGTGGATCGTCGCCTCGACCAGCGCCGAGCGGCGTATCGGTTCCATCCCGACCTTGGGCATCGGACATCCTCCGGAAAGGGTTTGCGCGGACGGGGTAGCCGTATTTGATTGACGCGTCAATCAAGAAACCTGTCGCCGGGAGGGCCAGCCCGTTGCAATAAATCACGCAGCACGGCGCCGAGAGCCGGTCAGGGCCACACGATGACAAAGATCCAGCTCGCGAAGATTTCTTCGGGAGCTCGACGCGATAATGCCGGCTGTGCAGGACGTTCAGGACTT
The DNA here is from genome assembly GCA_031580875.1 of Roseovarius sp. GTDB lineage: Bacteria > Pseudomonadota > Alphaproteobacteria > Rhodobacterales > Rhodobacteraceae > Roseovarius. The sequence continues at coordinate 142 of JAVLCJ010000055.1, read as the reverse complement.
TCATCCAACTGCGGTCAACACGCGCAAACGGCCCTTAGCGAACCTTCGTGCCGGGCATAGCGGATGACCGCTGTCAGCCCTTTGCCGCCAGTCATAACGTTCCGCACTTACCCACCCCGCCGAGTTGTCGGGAAGGTCAACG
>JAVLCJ010000054.1:0-17533 GCA_031580875.1 Roseovarius sp. | reverse complement strand
CATCTCCTTGAACTCGGCCCCCTTGGCCACGCAATGCCCGTGGCCGCGGTGGGTCGAGGTGATGCGGTCGCTGTCGGTCAGCGCCTCGCAGATCCCGACGGCAACGGCTTCCTCGCCCGAATACATGTGCGTCAGGCCCGGCATCTTGGCCGACAGGTACAGCTGGTTGGCGTTGTCCTCGAATGTCCGGATGCGCACCATCTGGGTGTACATCCGAAGGTAGTCATCCTTGTTGGAACTCGTCTTTTTTTTCTTGGAAGTCATGTTTGCGGTCCAGTCTTGAGCGTTTAACGGTAGATCAGGTCCGGCAGCCACATCGACAGGGCCGGCACATAGGTGATCAGGATCAGGACGGTTCCGAGCGGAACCAGGAAGGGCACCGTCGCCCGTACCGCGCTTTCGAACTTGATGTCCGCCACGCGCGCGAGAACGTAAAGGACCATGCCCACCGGCGGCGTGAGCAGGCCCAGCATCAGGTTGAGCACCATCATGATCCCGAAATGGACGGGATCGACCCCGAGCTCCACGACAACCGGCAGCAGAACCGGTGTCAGGATGGTGATGGCCGCGACGGGCTCCATGAAGAAGCCCACCACCAGCAGCACGACATTGATCAGAAGAAGCACCAGCACCACGTTCTGCGTGTGGCCGAGAATCGCCTCGGCAACCATTTCGGTCACGCGGTTCGACGTCAGGATCCACGAGAAGATCGACGCCGCCGCGACGATCAGCAGCACGATCGCCGTGGTTTCGATCGTATCGGCCGAAATCGCCTTGATCTTGCGCAGGGTCAGCGTGCGGTACACCACCCCGCCCAGGACAAGCGCATAGGCACAGGCCGCGATCGCCGCCTCGGTCGGGGTGAACAATCCCGCAAGGATCCCCCCGACGATGATCACCGGCGTCAGGAGCGACAGGAAGGCCCGCTTGAAGGTCAGACCCAGCACGTGCCATGCAAAGCCCGTGTCACGCCCGTAGCCGCGCACATGCGCATACCAGCCGACCATCGCCATGAGCGCCACGGCCATTAAAAGACCCGGCAGCAGGCCCGCCGCGAAAAGCTGCCCGATCGACGTGGAAGACACGACGCCGTAGACGACCAGCGGCAGAGACGGCGGGATGAGCGGCCCGATGGTGGACGAGGCCGCGGTCACGCCAACCGCGAAGTCAGCGTCGTAGCCGCCCTTCTTCATGGCCTTGATCTCGATCGTGCCGAGCCCGCCGGCATCGGCCACGGCGGCCCCCGACATGCCGGCGAACAGCACCGAGGCCCCGATGTTCACATGGCCCAGGCCGCCGCGCATCCACCCCACGAGCGCCTTGGCGAAATCGAAGATGCGGTCGGTGATGCCAGCGTGGTTCATCAGGCTGCCGGCAAGGATGAAGAACGGCACCGCCAGAAGCGGGAAACTGTCCACGCCATTGATCATGCGATGCATGACGACGACGTTCGGAACGGGGCTGTCGATCACGAGAAAGGCGAGAGAGGCCCCCGCCAGGGCCAGCGCGACCGGCAGGCCGATCACCAGCAGCAGGGCAAGCGTTCCGAAAAGGATCAGCATCTTTCTGGCCTCACTCTTCCAGCCCGGCAGGCACATCAGGTGCCACGTCGGTCTTGCCGTCCCTGAAATGTCGCAGGGCGACGAGGATCGAATAGATTGTCATCAGGGCGAAACAGGCCGCCACGAACCCGTAGAGGGCCGATTTCGGCACATCGATCGAGGTCATCATCTGGCGCGTGTTGCCCGCCAGCTGCACGCAAAGCCCGGTCAGCACCGCCAGAAGCGCAACGCGCATAAGATCGACAACCGTGGCCATGACGCGCGCCCCGCGCCGGGGCAGATAGCGGTAGAAGAACTCGACCGAGATATGCGTGTTGCGCCGCACGGCCAGCGCCGCGCCCGCGAAGGTCACGGCCACCAGGAGGTAGCGCGCGATCTCCTCGGTCCAGCCGATCGAGTCGTTCAGCACGTAGCGCGTGAAGAACTGCACGAACACCACGATGGCCAAAAGCCAGAAGACCACGATCACCACGCCGGTATCCACGGCCGGCACACGCGTCCATCGCGTGCGGTTGTCGGAGGTTGCGCCATTTTTCCGCATTTCGGGGTCCCGATTGATGGCATGGCGCGGCCACTCGCCGCGCGGGAAAAACGCGGGTCGCCGGTGACGGCGGCCCGGCCGGCGCGATCAGTTCAGCGCCTGAAGGCGGTCGAAGGTTTCACGATCCCACGTCGCCTCGGGGCCGTTGAGCCCTTCGGCCACCGCGTCACGGAACGGCCCGCGATCCACTTCGGCCACGGTCGTGCCCTGCTCGCGGAACCAGTCCACGAGCTCCAGCTCGGCATTGCGGATATCGGCCGAGGCCCCGTTTGCCGCGTCCTCGAGAACCTCCATCAGCGTGGCGTGGTCCTCCTCGGACATGCTGTCGGACAGGCGACCCGCCACGATCGTCAGCAGCGCATCGGTGATGTGACCGGTCAGCGTGATGTAGTCCTGAACCTCGTGGAACTTCTTGAACTGGATGGTCGGCAGGGGGTTTTCCTGCGCGTCCACGACCCCCTGTTGCAGCGCGAGATAGACCTCGGAGAACGCCATCGGCGTCGCGTTGGCGCCGACCGCCTCGGGGAACATCTTGTACAGCGAGGCGTTCGGAACGCGGATCTTCATGCCGTCCATGTCGTCGGGCGTGGTGATCTCGGCGTTCGAGGTCACGTGCCGCTGCCCGTAATAGACCAGCCCCGCGATATCGTCGCCCGTGGCATCGGTGTAGCCGGCCGAGAGATCCCGGAACAGCTCGGAATCGCGGTAGGCTTCCCAATGCGCGTAATCGCGGAACATGAACGGCGCGCTGCCGATGGCCATGGGCCCGTACCGGCGGCCCGCGAAGAACTGGCCGTCATAGATGATATCCACCGTCCCGAGGCCCAGACCCTCGGCCAGATCGACCTGCTTGCCCAGCGACGAGGCGGGAAAGACCTCGATCGTGTAGCGCCCGTCGGTCCGCTCCTCGAACGTCTCGGCCGCTTTTTCGGCCCAGGCGTGATAGGGCGATTGCGCCTCGTAGACATGCCCCCACTTCAATTCGGTCTGCGCCGACGCCGCATCGGCGCCGGCGATCGCCATGACCGCGCCCGCGAATGCCGTGCGGAACGTGAATTTCGTCATCGTGTCGTCCTCCCTCTCCAGCGGAATGGCCCGGGGCGCCAGTGCCCGACCACTCGATATGCGCATACTGTGTGCGGGGCGCGCCTTGTGTCAATAAATTTTTAAATCGTTTAAATATTGGTTTAAAGGAATAAAATGTTGCGATGGCAAGACCCTGGATTTTATGCCAGTCTCGGGTCAGAAAATTGATCCCGGCCACTGGCGGCACTCCGAGGATGACCAGAAAAAACAAAGCCCTGACACAGAAAGCCATCGCGCAGGCGCTCGGCGTCTCGGTCGCGACAGTGTCGCTTGCCCTGCGCAACAGCCCGCTCATTCAGGCCAGTACACGGGAGCGCGTGCACCGCTATGTCAGCGAGGTGGGCTACGTGCAGAACCGGGCGGCCACGGCGCTCCGGACGGGGCGTACCCGAATCATCGGCGTGGGGTTCCATGACATCGTGCACCCGTTCTTTGCCGAGATGCTGGCGGCGACCGAGGCGAAACTGTCGGACGACGGTGAGGCCATCTTCGTCAACAGTCACGACGACGACCTGGACAGGCAGGCCCGGTTCGTGTCCTCCCTCATGGAACACGGCGCCGACGGCCTGATCCTGTCCCCCGCCCTCGGCACGCGGGAAAGCGATCTGCAGCCATTCCGGGAGAGCGGCGGCGCCGTCGTGCTGATCGTGCGCTCCATCCCCGACACGTCCCTCGATCATGTCATCAACGACGATCCCGAATGCATGCGATTGGCGACAACCCACCTGCTGAACCTTGGCCACGACCGCATCGTCATGCTGGGCGGCAAGCCCGGCACGACAACGGCTGACGGCCGCTACGAAGGCTTCCTGCGCGCCATGCGCGACAAGGGTCTTGATCCCGGTCGCGACGCCTGGATCGACGGCCCGGCGAAACGGCTGGAGGGTCACGCGGCGGTGCGGCAGCTCTGGGAAACGGGCGCCCGGTTGCCGACAGCGATCGCCTGCTTCAACGATCTGGTCGCCTTCGGCGCGATGAGCGCCCTTGCGGAACTCGGCATCGAGGTGGGCCGCGACGTGGCCGTCGTGGGCATCGACGACACCGACGAGGCACAGGTCTCGTTCCCGCCTCTGACCACCGTGACCAACAACGCGAAGGTGATCGGCCGTACCGCCGTGGACATCCTGCGCCAGCGTCTGGCCGACCCGGAAAGCGGCCCCCTCCAGCAGCGGCTGACGCCCTATATATCGGTCAGGGAAAGCTGCGGCGCCAACCGGGCGTGACGCCGTCGCCCCGGCCCCAACTGGCCGGCGACCGGCCGGATCAGGCGGCCCCCTTGCCCTCGGCGGCCCAGATGGCGCCACGCCTGATGATCTCGGTGACCTGCGGCAGCTTGAGATCGGCCAGTTCGTGGCCGATGGAACAATAGAACACGCGCCCCTTGTCCCAGCGGCGTTTCCAGACGACGGGGATGACCGTCCCCTCGATCCACCACAGGTGATCACCCGAGAAGGTGGTGGTGGCCAGCACCTCGTTGGAGGGATCGACGAGCATGTAATACTGTTCCGACGTCAGGCGGAAGCTCTTGATCCCGCGGACGATCGGATCGTCCGGCTTGCAGACGGTCACGTCGTAATCGATGTAGTCCTCGCGCGGTTGCAGGTTGTCGGGCCATCCCGGCGGATGGGCCACGAACTGCCCGCCGATCAGGAAGTGATAGGTTGGCCTGTCCCGGAACGCGTCCCCCATGTGACCGTGCCAGCCGGCAAGCCCGCAACCATTCGCGACAAGTTCCAGCAGGCCGTCTTCCTGCGGCTTGGTCATGTTCCCGAATTCTTCCCTGTGCCCGGACCGTGCCGACGACCAGATCGGGGTTATGAGGTCGAGACCGGACAGATCATCAGGCCGTTCAAGCGGCGCCAGCGTGTCATAGGTGACCACGTCAAAGCCGTTCTCCGCGAGAAGCGCGCGGTACCAGTCGGCGAAGTCGGTCGGCGCATGTCCTTGCCAGCCCCCGACAAAAAGAGCGGCTTTCATGTTCGGTCCTTTCTCAGGAAATTGAGCATCGCCGCCATGTCTCGGTCGGCGTACCCGGCCTTTTCGGCGGTTTTCAGTTCCTGCAACGTGACCTGCCCCTGTGGCATGGCCACGCCCAGCGTTGCGGCCAGCGCCGCGGTGACCTCCATGTCCTTGCGTGCCAGCGAGACGGTGAAGGTCACGTCGTGCGCGTGTTCATCAAGGTAAAGCGGCTTGCGGTACTTGAGCATCGGCGCGCAGGCGGCGCTGGCCTCGATCACCTCGAACGCCGTCTCGGGGGGTATTCCCGACGCCTCGGCCATCGTCATCGCCTCCGCCAGTGTCTGGTTGATCCCGTGGATGAGCGAATTGACCGCCAGCTTCATCACGGCGCCGGCCCCGGACTTGCCAAGGCACAGGGTCCGTTTGCCCATCGCCGCGAAAACCGGCCGGAGCGGGGCGGCCTGTTCCTCGGTGCAGCCGGCCATGATCATCAATTCCCCGGCCACGGCCGCCTGTGTCGCGCCTGAAACCGGGGCGTCGACAACTTGCGCCCCGTCGGGCGCGGCAGCGACCAGATGCGACACGTGATCGTGGCTCATTGTCCCCATCTCGATGAAGATCCGCGCGCCGGGCGTGGCGAAAAGCCCTGCAGGGCCGGTATGAACGGCCAGCGATGACGCGTCGTCGGCCAGCATCGTCACGACGATGTCGGCGGCCTCGGTCAGCGCGGCGGGGCTGCCGACGACGTCACAGCCCAATTCGTGCGCCAGGTCGCGCGCCTTGTCCGGCGTCCGGTTCCACAGCGTGAGGTCGTGGCCCGCCCGCGAAAGGTTGCGCGCCATGTGCGCGCCCATCCGCCCCAGACCCGCAAAGCCGATACGCATCAGGCCACGCTCTCGGTCCCGAGGCCGGAAATGGCCTGAATGAGGTTGTCCTCCGTCACTTCCTCGGACGCGAAAGTCCGCGTGATGCGGCCGTTGAACATCGCGATGATCCGGTCACTGACATGCAGCACTTCGGGCATTTCCGAACTGATGACGATCACGGCATAGCCCTGCGACGCCAGTTCGCGGATCAGCTTGTGGATCTCGGACTTGGACCCGACGTCGATACCGCGGGTCGGCTCGTCCACGATCAGCACGTTCGGATGCATCGACAGCCATTTCCCGATCACGATCTTCTGCTGGTTGCCGCCGGAAAGGTTTCCGACGGTCTGCCGCCACCCCGGCGTCCGGATATCGAGCTTGTCCCGGTACTGGTCGAAAATGGCGATCTCGGCGCCATCGCTCACGAAGGGGCCCGCGGTCAGGTCCGACACCTGCGGCAGGGTCATGTTGTCCCGGCAGTTCATGCCCAGCACCAGCCCCTGGTCCTTGCGATCCTCCGGCACGAGGCTGATGCCCTTCTCGATCGCTTCCGCCGGCGAGTTGATCCGGACCTCTTCGCCGTTCAGCACGATCTCGCCCGCCGAGGGGTCACGGAGGCCGAAAAGCGTCTCGGCGATTTCCGTCCGGCCCGCACCGACAAGACCGTAGAAACCCACGACCTCGCCCGAGCGGACCTGGAAACTGACATCCTCGAACAGGTCGCCGCAGCTCAGGTTGCGCACCTCGATGGCGACCGCCCCGAGCTCGTGATGGGACGCGTTGCGCGTCAGGTCGAGCTTTCGGCCGATCATCCGCTGGGTGATCTCGTCCTCGCTGGTCTCGGCCGTCGTGAGCGTTCCGCGGTACTGGCCGTCACGCAGCACGCTGATCCTGTCGGTGATCCGGAAAATCTCTTCCATGCGGTGAGAGATGTAGATGATACCGACGCCCGTCGCCTTGAGGTCCTCGATCACGTCGAAAAGGACGACCTTCTCGGCATCCGTCAGCGAGGCCGTCGGCTCGTCGAAGATCACCGCCTTGGCATCGACGGTCAGGGCGCGGGCGATCTCGACCATCTGCTGGTTTGCCACCGACAGGTCGCCAACGCGGGTCCGCGCGTCGAAGCCGACCTTGAGCTTGCCAAGTATCTCGTCGGTCTGGGCATAGAGGGTTGCCCAGTCGACGCGGCCGAAGCTCTTGCGCGGCAGTTCGCCGAGGAAGATGTTCTCGGCCGCCGTCAGCTCGGCCGCGAGGCTGAGTTCCTGGTGGATGAACACGATGCCCTCCCCCTTGGCCTGCAGCGGCGATGTCATCACCACGGGCTGCTCGGCCACGAAGATGCGGCCCTCGTCGGGTTGGTAAATCCCGCCGAGCACCTTCATGAGGGTCGATTTCCCGGCGCCGTTCTCGCCCATCAGGGCGTGCACCTCGCCGGGCATCACGTCGAACGAAACCTGGTCGAGCGCGCGGACACCGGGGAAGGTCTTGACGATCCCTTCCAGTCTCAATGCTGGGGATTGGTCACTCATGTCTTCAACTCCTCCCTGGCCTTGACGTTCAGCTGCTTGTCGAGGAACAGCACCGAGATCAGGATCAGGCCGATCACGAGGTTGACCGTCGACGTGTCGGCGCCGATATGCGCCAGCCCCTTGCGCAACAGCTGTATCGCGAGCACGCCGCCGAAGGTCGAGATGATCGAGCCCGCGCCGCCGGTCAGCTTGGTTCCGCCCAGCACGACGGCGGTGATGATCCACAGCTCGTACAACTCGCCGTCATTGGGGTTGACCGAACCGGATTCCGAGTAGAACACCACCGCCGACAGCGCCGCGAGGAAGCCGATGATCATGAAGTTGATCATCATGTGCGGCCCGACACGGATGCCCGCGTTCACGGCGGCCTCGCGGTTGTCACCGATGGCATAGGCGTTGCGCCCGTGAACCGTCTTGTTCATCAGGAACCAGATCGCGCCCGTCACCAGCAGCAGGAACCATGTCGCGGTGTGCAGCCCCAGCAATTGCGCCTCGGCAAAATCCACCAGCGTCCAGTTCAGGTGGCTGGTGGGCTGCTCGCCATTGTACATGAAGACCAGCCCGCGATACCCCAGCATCGCCCCCAGGGTCACGATGAAGGCGTCAACGCCGGTTTTCCAGACGATCAGCCCGTTTATCGCGCCCAGCACGATGCCGGTGAGCAGCGCCAGCAGCCAAGCCACGGGGATCACCCAGTCACCGAGCCCGGCAAAGACAGGCCATGTCATGCTGTCCAGCAGGATGACCGCGCTCATGGCGAAGATGGCCCCGACGCTCAGGTCGATGTTGCCGTTGATCATGACGATTGTCATGCCCATGGCGATGATGCCCAGCGGCGCCGACTGCTTGAAAAGCAGCAACATGTTGCCCGCGTCCATGAAGGCCTTGTCGCTCAGGGAAAGGTATTCCCCGGCCACACTGAAGAAGATCAGTTCCAGAACGATGAAGCCCCATATGGCGCCCCGTTTCAGATAACTGCCGAGTTTACCTGCTTGCATGATCTTTCCTCCCCGTCACGCGATCGGTGACCAGAGCCGGCCCCGCTTGGCCGCGATATCGAGCCAGACCGCGAGGATGATGATGACCCACGTGACGACGTACTGGACATAGAACTGCAGCCCCATCAGCAGCAGACCGTTCTGGATGAAGCCGAGTATCAGCACGCCGATCACGGTCTTGAAGATCGTGCCGGCCCCGCCCATAAGCGACGCACCGCCAAGGATGACCGCCGCCAGAACCTCGAGTTCCAGTCCCTGCCCCACCGTGTTCTGGCTACCAAGGCTGCGGCTGGCCTGGATAAGCCCGGCGGTCGCGACGCAGAATGCCGAGACGATGTAACAGCTGAACACCACGCGGGCGCGGCGGATCCCCGAGAAGGTGGCCGCCGTGCCATTCCCGCCCACGGCATAGACCTTGCGGCCGAACGGGGTCTTGGCCAGCATGATGCCCAGCACGGCCGCGAGAAGGGCGAACACTAGGATCGGCACCGGCACGCCAAGCGCCTCCCCCTGTCCGAAAACGCTGAACCACGTGCCCTGCTTGTCGTCGATATCCATGTTCTTGCCGCCCGAATAGGTGAGCGTCAGGCCATGAATGGCCGACAGCATCCCCAACGTGACGATGAGCGAATTGAGCTTGAGATAGCCAACAAGGAACCCGATGAAGGCGCCAAGCGCGAGGGTCATCGCGAACATCGCCGGAATGGCCAGCCCCGGACCGATCTTGTCATGCAGGTCAAGCACGACGATCGTCGAGAACGACATCATCGAGCCGACCGACAGGTCGAGGTTGCCGCTGATCACGACGAAGGTCACGCCCAGCGCCATCACCCCGAGGATCGCCGAGGAACGGATCACGCCCATCACGTTGTCGGGGTCGAGGAACCGCTCGTTGGCCAGCGTGAAGCCGACGATGAAAAAGACGAAAGCCACGAGAATGCCTTGGCGCGCCAGGACCCCCCCGATGGCCTCTTTCGAAAATGCAGTTGGCATGCTTTCCTCCCTGCGCAGCCCGTCCCGCGCGATGACACTTCGGTTCGCCGCGCGGGCGTGATCAGACAAGCACCATGCCGCCATCGATCATGACGACCTGTCCGGTCATGTAGTCACTGTCGCCCGAGGCCAGGAACGTCGTGGTGCCGGTGACGTCCTCCGGTCGGGCCACGCGCCCCTTCAGGATATCCGCGGCGAACTCCTCCATCGCCTGCCCCGGACGCTCGGCCGCGCCGATCTCCATGAGGTCCTGATCGACCTGCTCCCACATCTCGGTCGCCACGACCCCCGGCGCGAACGCGGTCACGGTGATATCGTTCTTGGCGAACTCGCGCGCGCCCGATTGGGTGAGCGACACCACCGCCCACTTGCTGGCGCAGTAAGGCGCGACATTGTCGAAACCCTGCCGGCTCGCGATGCTGGCGGTGTTGATGATCTTGCCGCCGGTTCCCTGCGCGATCATCTGCCGCGCGGCCTCCTGCATCCCGATCAGGCAGCCGAGGCCGTTCACGTCCATGATGAAGTGCCAGTTGTCCTCGGTCACGTCCATGAGGTTCATGGGCTTGTTCACGCCGGCATTGTTGAATTTCACATCCAGTTTGCCGAACTGCGCGACCGTGGTGTCGATCATGGCCCGGACCTTGTCGCGATCCGTCACGTCGACCTGCGCGTGCATGATCTTCCCGCCGCCGCGTGCCGCGCGCTCGCGGGCCTGGTCGGCCACGGCCGCGACCTTGGCGCCGTCGATGTCGGCAAAGCAGACGTCGGCCCCTTCGTCCAGCAGCGCCTCACCGATCGCGCGCCCGATACCCTGCGCGGCCCCGGTCACGATGCAGGAGCGTCCTGAAACACGGCCCATCGCAGACCTCCGGTCATTTCCTGAACAAAAAAAGCGACATGCGCGGGGCCCTCAAGCCCCGCGCAGCCGGGAGATGCTTCAGAAGACGGGCTTGTCGAACGCGTCCATGTTGTCTTGCGTGATCTTCGGCGTGTCGAAGTAGTTGAGGAACGGAACGTCCTCGCCGTTGAGCACGTCGATCGCGGTCTGAAGCGCCGCTTCCGCGTCATCGACCGGCGACTGGTAGATCGAGCCCCAGTACTCGCCGCGCCCCATCGCCTCGTACCCGACGGCGAAATTTGTCGCGCCGACAAAGGTGATGTCGCCGGCGCGGTCAGCGGCCTTGGCCGCGTTCAGCGCGCCCACGCCCATGTTGTCGTCGCCTGCATAGACACCGTCAATGTCGTCATACTTGACGAGGAAGGCCTCCATGACCTTCTGGCTCTTCTCGCGGTTCCAGTCGCCCGGCTGGGTCTCCACCAGGGTCACTTTGGGGCAGACCTCGGGCAGGCGGTCCTCGAAGCCCTTGGCGCGCTCGATCGCGGTCGTGTAGCCCGGCTGGCCGGAAATCTGCACGATCTGCGCCTCGTTCTCCATGCCGCGTTCCTTGAACCGGTCGCACATGATCTCGGCCGAGCGGGCGCCCTGCGTGATGTTGTCCGGGCCCGAGAAGGACGCAACGAAGTCGAAGCCCTGCTCGTCGATGTTGGAATTGGTGACGATCACCGGGATATCGGCCTGGAACGCCTTGCGGACGGCCGGGATCACGGCCTCGCCGTTTGTCGGCCAGATGATGATCGCGTCAACGTCCTGCTGGATGAGGTCCTCCATCTGCGCGATCTGGCGCGCGACATCGCCGCCCGCGTCCAGCACCACGGTCTCGACGCTGTCGTTCGCCTCGGCCGCGGCGATGAAGGCCTGCTCGTAGGTCGTCTGGTAGCTGTCGACGCCCACGTTGTTCTGGGTGATGCCGATCTTCAAGGTTTCGGCGGACACCGCCCCGGCAAGGGCTGTTCCCGCAAGGGCGGTCGTGAGGGCCAGTGCCGCTCGGATCGAATTCGTCATTCCGTTTCCTCCCAAATTCGCGATTGCGCGATCAATTCTTCCTCGTGGATGGCGCAGCCAGTTACGGCCGGTCTCCACCCGTCTTGCGAGCATCGCAATTTCGTGTCCGCTGACCGCCCCCTTATTTATCCATTCTGGATATCTAGACGTTCATTTTGGATATTTGGCTTCTGTAAGGATAGTATCAATTTGAACAGGATGGAGGAAACTTGATGCCAAGCCAACGAAACCCCGCCCCGGAAAGAGCCCGTCGCGCCCCCATGAACATGCCTGCAGACGAAAATATCCACAACGGACAAGATGCGCGCGGCACGGCCGAGCGGGCGGCAACGTCGCGCAATGCCGAGACCGATGGCGTTGCGCTTTTTCTGGAGGAACTGTTCGCCGAGATCGAGACCTATATCGAACCCTCGGCCGCCAATCCCTACCTGATGATGAGCCTGCACCTGCTGCGCAGCCATGGCGAGGGGCGCACTGTCACGCCGTCCTCGATGGCGGGCGCCTCGGGGGTGCCCTACGCCACGGCGACACGGAAACTGGCCGAGATGCAGAAGGCCGGCCTGATCGAACAGCGCCCGCGATCCAAGAGCGGCAAGAGCTTTTCCCTGCATCCCAGTGACGCGCTTCTCAACCGATGGAGCCAGCTGGTCGACAGGATACAACGGCTCGCCGCGCGACGGCTGGCCGCCGCGGGCGGCACCACCGGGGAAACCGAGTACTATTACGGCGACACCTACCAGCCGGGCCGCGCGCTGCTGCAACCGCCGCAGGTCCTGCCCGACCCGCTCAAGCTGCCCGGCGGGGCGCGCATCCTCGTGCACGGGGACCCGACCTTCATGGTCATGGAGAACCTCAAGCGCCAGTTCGAACAGATCATCGGAACGAACATCAACCAGCGCGCCTTCTCGATCGACCGTTTGCGCGAGGAAGCCATCCGCAACAGCACCCGCCCGACAAGCCGGTATGACCTGATCGCGGTCGATCTGCCGTGGATCGGGGAGTTCGCCACGCGCGGCGTGCTGCGGCCGCTTGACCAGGTCATGGACGTCTCGCGCCTCGATCCGGGCGACTTCCACACCGCCGGCTGGCGCGCGGCCCACTGGGGTGGGCATCCCTACGGCGTGCCAAGCCAGACCACGCCGGAGTTGATGTTCTACCGCCGCGACTGGTTCGCCGAGGCGGGGCTGGAGCCGCCCGTGTCGACCGATGCGGTCCTCAGGGCCGCGGAGGAACTGCACGCCCCGCACCGCGGGCGCTACGGGGTGGCATGGAACGCGGCGCGGGGCACCGCGTTGGGCCACACCTTCATGATGACCTTGGCCGATTTCGGCCAGCCGATCATCGACATGCCCGCGATCGCCGGGGGGTTCGACGCCGACAACCTTGACCGTGGCCCGCTGCGCCCGATGATCGACACGCCGGTCGCGCTCGAGGCGGCGGAATACCTGATGGCGCTGATGGCGTTCTCGCCGCCCGACATCCTGTCCATGTCGTGGTACGAACGCATCCGGCCCTTTGCCGCCGGGCAAGTCGCCATGGCCTACGGCTACACGTTGCTCGCGCCCTATTTCGAGCTTGATCCGGGCTCGGCCGCGTACGGGAACACGGGCTACATGCCGCACCCGCCCGGCCCGTCCGGCACGCCGGTCGCCCCGGTCGGGGGCTACGTGCTGGGGATCCCGGCCAATCTGTCGCCGGACAGGCTTGACGATGCCGTCGAGGCGCTGATCGCCTTCACCTCGCCCGAGGCGCAGAAACTTTACGTGCAGAACGGCAGCCGCACCGCGCCACGCTATTCCGTTGGCATGGACCCGGAGGTGCGTCGCCTGTCCCCGATCTTCGAAACGGTCGACCAGATGTCGTGGCGCGACGAGCTGCAATTCTGGCCGCGGCCGCCCGTGCCCCAGATCTCGGAAATCATCCAGATCTGCGGACACGAGTTCCACGACATGCTGCGCGGTATCGTGACGCCGCGCACAGCGCTGGCCCGCGCCCAGAGCCGGGCCGAGGACGCAATGCGAGACCCGGTCACCTAAGGGAGGAAATCCATGGACCCGAACCGACTGAAGGGCAAGAACATCCTGATCACGGGCGCTGCCCGTGGCATGGGTGCTGCCAACGCCGAACATTTCGCCGGGCAGGGGGCGAATGTCTGCCTCGGCGATCTTGACACGGACGCCGCGCAGGCGGTCGCAGACGCGATCAACGCCCGCGGCAACGGCAGCGCGATCGCGGTAAAGATGGACGTGACCAAGCGCGAGGACAACGCCGCCGCCGTTGCCGCGACAGTCGACGCCTTCGGCAACATCAATGTCGGCCTCTTCAACGCCGGCCTGAACAAGCCCCGTTTCTTCATGGATATCGACGAAGACAACTGGGACATGATCATGAACGTCAATACCAAGGCGATGTGGCTGGGCATGCAGGAGACGGCCAGGCAGATGATCGCGCAGGGCAAGCAGGACTATCCCTACAAGCTGATCAATGTCGGCTCCATCGCGTCACGCAAACCGCTTGTCGACGTGACGGTGTACTGCACGTCGAAATACGGCTGCCTGGCGTTGACGCATTGCGGCGCCATCGGCCTGGCCGAGCACAACATCACCGTGAACGGATATGCCCCCGGCGTTGTCGTCACGCCCCTGTGGGAACAACTCGACAAGGACCTTGTCGATATCGGTTTCAAGGAACGCGAGGGGCAGGCCTACGACGACATCGTGCGCGACGCACTGCAGATCAAGCGCGTCTCCTACCCCGATGACGTCACCGGGACGGCCGCGTTCCTCGCCAGCCCCGACAGCGACTACATGACGGGCCAGATGATCCATGTCGACGGCGGCTGGTGCATCCAGTAGCGCCGCGACGCTTCCCGAAATTCACGTAAAAGCATCGGGCGACGGGATCGCCCAAAGGAGAAAAACATGTCACGCGCATTGATGCCCAACATGCTCACGCCGCAGGATCTGGAACCGAGCTGGCAGTGGGAGGCCAAGCTGCCGTCGGCGGGCCACATGTCCGTCGACTTCGAACGCCGGATCGACCATGACCGGCTGCGCCGCTACCGCTTGGCGCGCACGCGGCAAAGCCTGCAGAACTCGCAAGCCGGCTCGCTTCTGCTGTTCGACGTCAACAACATCCGCTACGTCTCGGCCACCAAGATCGGCGAATGGGAGCGGGACAAGATGTGTCGCTTCTGCCTGCTGACCGGCGACGACTCGCCTTATGTCTGGGATTTCGGCTCGGCCGCGGTGCACCACCAGAAGTATTCCGACTGGCTGGAACCCGATCACTGCCTCGCCGGGGTCGTCGGCATGCGCGGCACGATCCCGCCCGAATTCGGCCTGATGCGCAAATACGCCAAGATGATCGCCGAGCTGATCAAGGACGCGGGCATGGCCGACATGCCTGTCGGTGTGGATTATGCCGAAACGGCGATGTTCCACGCCCTGCAGGAAGAAGGCATCAAGGTCGTGGACGGCCAGCAGATCATGCTGGCCGCGCGCGAGATCAAGAATTGGGACGAAATCCAGCTTCTGACGCAGGCGGCCAGCATGGTCGATGGCGTCTATCACATGATCTACGAGGAACTGAAGCCGGGCGTGCGGGAAAACGATATCGTCGCCATGTCCAACAAGCTGCTCTACGAAATGGGCTCCGACGACGTCGAAGCGATCAACGCCATTTCGGGCGAACGCTGCAACCCGCATCCGCACAACTTCACCGACCGTCTGATCCGACCCGGCGATCAGGCATTCTTCGACATCCTGCAATCCTACCAGGGCTACCGGACCTGCTACTACCGGACCTTCAACGTCGGGAGGGCGACACCGGCGCAGCATGACGCCTACGTCAAGGCGCGCGAATGGATCGACGCCTCCATCGCGATGATCAAGCCCGGCGTGACCACCGACAAGGTGGCCGCGGTCTGGCCGACGGCGGAAAGCCTTGGCTTCCCGAACGAGGACGCGGCCTTCGGCCTGCAATTCGGGCACGGGCTTGGCCTCGCGCTGCATGAACGCCCGATCATCAGCCGGGCCGTGTCGCTCGATCACCCGATGGAAATCGAGACAGGCATGGTGTTCGCATTGGAAACCTATTGCCCCGCCGCCGACGGCTATTCGGCCGCGCGGATCGAGGAAGAGGTCGTGGTCACGGAAACGGGTTGCGAAATCATCAGCCTGTTCCCCGCCGAAGAGCTGCCGATCGCGAACCGCTACTGATCCACTTGGTGCCCGGCCTGAACGGCCGGGCGCCTTTCGCGTGGGTCATCAGGCCCCGCGGAAAAACCGCGCCAGCCGGCCGGACCAGCAAAACATGAAACATCATTGCGTCTTCATCCTGAGCGGGTAATCATCGCGGAGCAGATGCGCGGGCGCACGCCCGGTATCGGCGCGGGGCTCCTTGAGCCCGGAAAAAGGCCGCAAATCCAAGAGGGAGGACGCCATTTCATATTCGAACGCGATCGAGCTGCTACGCCTCGCCGACCTTGCGACAGCGCGGTATCGTGGTGTCACGCTGTCCGAGATAACAGAGGAGTTCGCCGTGCACGAACGCACCGCACAGCGCATGGTGCGCGCCCTGTCCGAGGTATTCCCGCATGCCGTGGAAGTCCTCGAGGGCGATGACCGGAAACGCCGCTGGAAAATGCGCGAGGTTCCGGTGGCGCGCATGCGGCTGGAGGGGGCGGCCGAGCTCGAGGCGCTGGAATCGGGAATCGACGCGCTGGCGTCGCGCGGGGACCAGCGTCAGGCACGGGCGCTGGCCAGCCTGCGGGACAGGCTGCTGGCGGCGTTGTCACCAGCCGCCGCCCGCGCCGCCGAGGCCGACGCCGACGCGATGCTCGAGGCACACGGCGTCGCGGCGCGTCCCGGGCCGGTCGTTCGCGTCGAACGGCAGCTTTCCGACGCGCTGGCCGACGCGCTGCGTGGCCCCAGCAAGGTGAGGTTTTCCTACAACGGCAGCCGCCGTGACGTCGAACCCTACGGCATCCTGATCGGCTCCCGCCGCTATCTCGTGGGGCGCCAGCCGGACAAGGGGCCGGAATTCCGGCATTTCCGGCTGGATCGCATCACCGATCTGACCGTGACCGACACCGCGTTCGAGCGCGACCCCGGTTTCAACCTGTCCGACCATGCCGCCCGCGCCTTCGGATCCTACCAGAACGAGGCGGAGTATGGCGAGGTCGTGTGGCGCTTCTCCCCCGATGCCGCGGCGCGCGCGGCCGAATGGCGTTTTCACCCCGATCAGCGCGCACGGTACCTGCCCGACGGCAGCTACGAAGTGCGCTTCGCGGCCTCCGGATGGCTGGAAATGGCGTGGCACCTGTTGTGCTGGGGTGATTCCGTCGAGGTGGTTCACCCGCCACAATTGAAAGCCCTTCTTGCCGATCCGGACAGAAACGCGGACGTACTCCCTTGACACGTTCTTTCTATGTTCACGTTCGTCAAGACAATTTTCATCCACGGCCACGCAAGGACGACAGGATCTGTCGGCGTCCATGTCCACGTGATGTCCTGCGGCCATTCCCGGCCCGCGATGGATAACTCACCGGAGCTGTCATGACATTTCGATTCATTCATTCCTCCGACCTTCACCTTGGACGGAAATTCGCGAACATCCCCCAAGCACCGGACGGCAACGTGCGCGGCCGCCTGATGGAAGCCCGCCACGGGGCGATCGGCCGTCTGGCCGACGCGGCGCGTACCCACGGGGCGGCGCATGTGCTTTTGGCCGGCGACACGTTCGACACCGCGACACCGTCACCGGCGGTCATCAGACAGGCGCTATCGGCCATGGCCGAGGCAGAGCAGATCACGTGGTGGCTGCTGCCCGGCAATCACGACAACCTGCGCGATGCCGAACCGCTGTGGGAGAGCATCTGTCGGGACGGCCCCGAGAATGTCATCGCCGTGACAGGCACCGCGCCGCTGGACATGGCCCCCGGCGCGACCCTGTTGCCCTGCCCCGTCGCCTACCGCTCCGGCGGCGCGGAGATCGCGGGCAACTGGCCGCCCGCGTGGGTCGCCTACCTCACAGGGAGCCTGCGCGAAGCGGGTTTCGACGATATCCACTTCGTCGACGCGATGACGAACGACC
>JAVLCJ010000053.1:0-17572 GCA_031580875.1 Roseovarius sp. | reverse complement strand
TCGGCAACGCTTCCAGCCCCACCGCCAGCGACCCGGCACCGGCCAATCCGCCAAGCGCCCCCATCGGGGCCGGGCGCCCCGGCAAGAGCAGGGTCAGCACCATTGCCGTCGTCAGCAAGATCTGCACGTTATGATGGTCCAGCCGTGCCGGCATGAAATAGGCCTGCCCCGTCGGCGGCCACAGCAGCACCGCCATCACCGCGGCCAGCCCGCCGATCGGGCCCAACAGGCGCCGCCCGGCCAGCCCGGTCATGGCGACCAGCACGAGGTAGAGCAGCGTCGGCCATGCAACGAGCGCCACCTGTTCGGCCACCGTCAGGGGTACCACCTGCGCCAGCGGCCAGATGAATAACGCGATGCCCAGGTCCACGTAGCGAGACCAGTGCAGATCCAGCCCCTCGGGCGGCACCATGCGCGGCTGCACCATGTCGTACCAGCCCTGACCGTTCAGCCAGCCCCGCACCGACAGGAAACGCATGATGTCGTCATTGTCCGAAACCGCCAGCGTATCGAGCGGCGCCGTGCCGAGCACCAGCGCCTTGCCCGTCACCAGAACCATCGCCATCGTCAAGATGATCCGGAAAAGCCGCTGCTCCGCGTCCGTTTCCCGTTTCGATATCATGCCTGCCTCACCCGCGTCTTTCACGCCTTCGCGCCCCTCTCACCATGCCAACCCGGCGCCTTGATGACGCGCCCCGGGCGGAATTGCGGCGTCCGGGGGCGGGCCGGCCGCGCCCGCACGCCATTACCCCGAAGGTGTCATATTTTGGCCGGTTTTACCCTCTTTCTATCGCGGGCAACGCCCTGCATCCCGGGCCGGCAGCAAGGAAACCGCAATGAGCGTCATCTTTCCCGCAGCGTTCCAGACGACCGACGCGCAACCCGGCATCGACGCGCTGGAAATCGCCGTGCTGATCCCCTGCCACAACGAGGCCGCGGCGATCGGTACCGTGGTGCGCGACTTCCGCGCCGCGCTGCCGGACGCCCGGATATACGTCTATGACAACAATTCGTCCGACAACACGGCTGCCGTCGCCCGCGCGGCGGGGGCCATCGTTCGCCGCGAGCCGCGACAGGGCAAGGGGCATGTCGTACGCCGCATGTTCGCCGATATCGAGGCCGATATCTATGTCATGGTCGACGGGGATGACACCTACGACGCCAGCCGCGCGCCCGAAATGGTCGGGCACATGGTGGCCGACGGTCTCGACCTCGTGAACGGGGTGCGCGTGGCTGGTAGCGACACGGCCTACCGCCCGGGACACGCGCTCGGCAATCGCGTCCTGTCGGGACTCGTGGGAACGATATTCGGGCGCGGGACAAGCGACATGCTGTCGGGCTACCGCGTCTTCTCGCGCCGCTTTGTCAAGACATTCCCGATGATGGCGCGCGGCTTCGAGATCGAGACGGAACTGACCGTGCATTCCCTCGAACTCGACATGCCCACGGGCGAAGTGCCGGGCCGGTTCAAGGACCGCGCCGAAGGCTCCGAGAGCAAGCTGAACAGCATCCGCGACGGACTGCGCATCCTGTCGACCATCAGCAAGCTTCTGAAACAGGAACGTCCGCTGCCCGTCTTCGGCGGGCTGGCCGTGGCCTTCGCGCTGCTGTCGCTGGGCCTCGCCTGGCCTGTCTTCACCGAGTATTTCGCCACCGGCCTCGTCCCGCGCCTGCCAACGGCCGTCCTGTCGGCCAGCATCATGATCCTTGCCTTCCTGCTGGGGGTGGCGGGGCTGATCCTCGATACGGTCACGCGCGGCCGGCAGGAAACCAAGCGAATGCGCTACCTGTCGGTTCCCGGCGTGCTCAGCCGGCTTCAGCCGCGCCCGGGCGTCGATCGGGCCGGCTGAGGCGATGACAGGCATGGCCGGGCAGCAATTCGCGCGCTTCACCGTGGTCGGCGGCATCGGCTTCGCCATCGACGCCGGGGGGCTTGCGCTGTTCATGACGCTGGGCGGCGACCCTTATCTCATGCGTCTGCTCAGCTTCGCGCTGGCCGTCACCGCCACGTGGCTGGGCAACCGGCACTGGACTTTCCGCGGCCACCGCCCGTCAGGCGTGCTGCGCGAATACGCCAGGTATCTCGGGGTGCAGGGGACGGGCGCGGCCGTGAACTATGCCGTCTACGCATGCGCGGTCTGGCTGATGTCGCCCGGGGCGCTCAATGCCGTTCTGGCCCTGGCCTGCGGGTCCGCCGTGGCGCTGGTGGTGAACTATCTGGCGGCGCGGCGTCTGGTTTTCGGGGCGCCGGGCCCGTCGCGGCGCGCGCGCCGCGCCACTCAATCCGGCGCCAGCATGTAGCCCTCGCCGCGCACCGTCTGAAGGTATCGCGGCTGTTTCGGGTCATCCTCGATCTTGCGCCGCAGCCGCGTGATCTGAACGTCGACCGCGCGTTCCTGTGCCTGTCCCCTGTCGCGGCCAAGATCCTCGACCAGCTTGGCACGGCTCACCGGTTCGCGCAGGTTCTCCGCGAAGATCCGCATCAGCTGCACCTCGGTCGCCGTCAGGCGCACCGGCGCGTCATCGCGGATCAGTTCCGCCCGGTCGATATCGTAGCGCACCTTGCCCATGTGCAGCAGCTTCGGCGCCGCGCCCTCGGGCTGCGCCTCGGGCATCCGGCGCAGGATGGCGTTGATCCGCAACAGGAGTTCCTTGGGCTCGAACGGCTTGGCCAGATAATCGTCCGCCCCCGCTTCGAGGCCCTCGATCCGGTTCTCGGTTTCCCCGCGCGCGGTCAGCAAGAGAACGGGCGTGTCCATCCGAAGACGTAGGTCGCGGGTCAACTCCACACCGTCCTCGCCGGGCATCATCACGTCCATCACGATGAGGTCGAATTCCAGCCCCGCGAGCATCCGCCGCGCGTGGGCGGCATCACGCGCCACCGTCACCAGAAAGCCGTTGCGCAGCAAGTACCGGCACAGCAACGCGCGGATTCGTTCGTCGTCATCCACGATCAGCAGATGCGGCACAGGTTCGGTCATTCACCGTGCTCCCGTATCACGTGGTATTGTCGGCGCATCTCGGGATCCATCATCGCCTCCAGAACCTCGCGGAAGCCCGCCACGGCCTCCGGCCCGGCCGCGCGATAGGCTGCACGCATGCGCGCGCGCTGTGCATCGCCCAGGCGACGTTCCAGCGCCGCGCCCTCCTCCGTCAGGAAGAGGTTGCGTTCGCGCTTGTCCGACCGGCCGACGCGGCTGTCGACCAGCCCGTCCTCCACCAGCGTGCGCAGCACCCTGTTCAACGACTGCTTGGTCACCCCGAGGATCTCCATGAGATTGTTGACCGTGGTGCCCGGCCGCCGCGCGATGAAATGCAGCGCCCGGTGATGCGCCCGGCCATATGCCATCGTCGCGAGTATCCTGTCGGGATCGGCGGTGAAGCCCCTGTAGGCAAAGAACATCGCCTCGATCCCCTGGCGCAACTGCTCATCGGTTAGAAAAAGCAGGTTCTCGCCACCCTGTCTTTCCGGCATTTTCCCGTTCCGTCCAAGACCTTTTCTTCCGGTGGTCAGGATATGTCAGCTTTATTGACATTCCAAGAGCGAACTGGTAGCGAATCGCAGTTTTTGCGTAATTTTATGTCCGCACCGGACGTATTCCACGCAACAATCACAAATGGCCACAGACCACAAGAAGGAGTGACATGATGGCTGGCTATGATGACCGCGACGGCAAGATCTGGATGGACGGCACCATGATCGACTGGCGCGAGGCCAATGTACACATCCTGACCCATGCGCTGCACTATGCCAGCTCGGTCTTCGAAGGGGAACGCGCCTACGGCGGCACGATATTCCGCAGCCGCGACCATTCCGAGCGGCTCCACTACTCCGCCGGCGAGCTGGATTTCGAGATCCCCTTCACCGTGGACCAGATCGAGGCCGCCAAGGCCGAGGTGCTGGCGGCCAACGGGTTCTCCGACGCCTACGTGCGCGCCGTCGCATGGCGCGGCGCGGGCGAGGACATGGGCGTGGCGAGCGCGCGCAACCCGGTGCGGCTGGCCATCGCGGCGTGGGAGTGGGGCGCCTATTACGGCGATGCCAAGATGAAGGGGGCCAAGCTCGACATCTCCAAGTGGAAACGCCCCAGCCCCGAAACGATCCCCTGTCACGCCAAGGCGGCGGGGCTCTACATGATCTGCACACTGTCCAAGCACGCGGCCGAGGCCAAGGGCTGCTCGGATGCCATGATGTTTGACTACCGCGGCTACGTGGCCGAAGCCACCGGCGCCAACATCTTTTTCGTCAAGGACGGCGACGTGCACACCCCGACACCCGATTGCTTCCTGAACGGCATCACGCGGCAGACGGTGATCGACATGCTCAAGGATCGCAAGGTCAAGGTGCATGAACGCCATATCATGCCCGAAGAACTGGAAGGCTTCGAACAATGCTGGCTGACCGGCACGGCGGCCGAGGTCACGCCGGTCGGGCAGATCGGCGACTACAACTTCGAGGTCGGCGCGCTGACGCGCGACATCGCCGAGAGCTACGAGAAAATGGTGCGCAGCTGACATCCCACGTGGTAGTTGCCCCGGCCCGCCCCGGCACCGCGGCGGGCCGCGGCACACCCACGGCGCGTGCCGCGCACGGGGCTTATCCGGGCTTGCCCTGCGCCCGCAGTTCCTGCTCCAGCGCCTCTGCGCTGGCCGCGCGCGGCTTGGTGAAGCCGCTGAGCAGGGCGTAGGCGGCGGGCGTCAGGAAAAGCGTGAAGACCGCCGCCATGCCCAGCCCGCCTACGATGACCCAGCCGATGGCGGCACGCGATTCGGCCCCCGGCCCCGACCCGAGCACCAGCGGCAGGCCCGACATCACCGTGCTGATCAGCGTCATGGCGATGGGCCGCAGCCGGGCCTGCGCGGCTTCGTGGGCGGCCTCGATCACCGTTCTGCCCTGATCGCGCAACTGATTGGCGAATTCCACCAGCAGGATCCCGTTCTTGGCCATCACCCCGATCAGCATCAGCACGCCGATCTGGCTGAATATGTTGATCGTGGTGCCCGTCAGCATCAGCGCATAGATCGCGGCGCAAACGCCGAACGGAACCGTCGTCATCACCACGACGGCGCTTGTCAGGCTCTCGAACTGCGCCAACAGGACGAGGAACACCACCAGCAACGCGATCACGTAGGTCGCGGCCAGCGCCGCCGAGGTTTCCTCCAGCGACGCTGCCTCGTCCAGCAATATCAGGCCGATATCCGCCGGCAACCGGTCCTGCGCCAGCGCCCGCACGTCGTCCACCACCTCGCGCAGGGTCACCTCCTGCGCGACGCGCGCGTCGATCTCGATGGCACGGCGCTGCGCGTGACGGTCCAGCTCGGCGGCAACGCCGGTTTCATCGAAGGTGACGATCTGGCTCAGCGGCACCAGATCGCCATCGCGCGAGCGCACGTTCAGGTTCATCAGGTCCGCCGGGTCACGCACCGCGCCGGCGGCCGATTGCAGCATGATCGGCACCGGCTCGTCGCCGATGGTCAGCTCCGCCACCTCGTCCTCGTCGATGAGCGCGCGCAACGCGCTGGACAGCGCGCTCATCGGCACGCCCAGATCCGCCGCGCGCTCCCGGTCGACGCCGATGCTCAGTTGCGGCTGCGTGGCCTGGTAATTCACCCTGATGCCGGACAGCCCCGGCACCTCGGCCATGTCCTGCGCGAACGCGTCCGCGGCCTGCGCGATTTCGGGATAGCTGGGCCCGGTCAGGCCAATGCTCAGCCCGCCGCCCGAGCCACCGCGCAGGCCAAGGCTGTTGCCCGACCAACTGCTGGCCCGCGCGCCCGGGATGCTGGCCAGATCGTCGGCGATGGCGGCCTCGATCTCGGATTGGCTGATCTCGCGCTCGTCCCACGGGATGAGCCGCACGATTGTCTGCCCGCGGTTGAGGTCGTACCGCCCCGTGATCGAATAGAGGCCGGTGGCCACGCCCTGATCCACGTAGGGTTGCAATATCTCCTCGACCTGGACCACTTGCCTGTCGGTATAATCCAGCCCCGTCCCGTCCGGCCCCTGCAGCCATACGGCGAACTGCCCGCGATCCTCCTCGGGCACCAGTTCCTCGCCCAGCCGGTCGTAAACCAGAACGGCACTGCCCGCCAGCAGCATCGCCCCCGTCACCGTCACCAGCGGCGCGC
Organism: Roseovarius sp.; assembly: GCA_031580875.1. GTDB lineage: Bacteria > Pseudomonadota > Alphaproteobacteria > Rhodobacterales > Rhodobacteraceae > Roseovarius. Next base: position 11,443 of record JAVLCJ010000053.1, on the reverse strand, counting down.
GGATCAGCGGACCGATCAGGACGGCGTAGAAACGCGCCAGCGCGCGCCCGGGACGGGAAAAGATGCCGCCGTGCCGGCCCAGCCCGTCGGTCTGCGCCGCCAGCATCGGACACATGGTAAGCGCCACGAAGGACGAGATCGCCACCGTCGCCGCCAGCACGAACCCGAATTCGGTGAAAAGCCGGCCCGCGTCACCGGGCAGGAACGAAATGGGGATGAAAACCGCGATGAGCGTGAGCGTCGTGGCAATGACGGCGAAAAAGACCTGCCCCGACCCGAGCACGGCCGCCGCGCGGCGCCCGGCCCCCTCCTGCCGGCGGCGCTGTATGTTCTCGGTCACGACGATCGCGTCATCCACCACCAGCCCGGTTGCCAGCACCAGCGCCAGCAAGGTCACGAGGTTGATCGAGAACCCCATCAGCCAGATACCCGCCAGCGACCCCGTCAGCGCGATGGGAATGGCCACCGAGGGGATCAGCGTCGCGCTCAAGCGGCCGAAGAACACCCAGATCACCGCGATCACGATGCAAAGCGCCGCGCCCAGTGTCTTGAGCACCTCGATGATGGCCCCCTCGATGAACACCGCGCTGTCGCTCGTCACCTGGAACCCCAGGTCCGGGTAGCGCTGCTTCAGCCGGTCGATCGCCTCGTGAACCTCGTTCGAGATGCGCACGGTGTTGGACTGCGCCTGCCGCACCACCCCGAGGCTGACGATCATCCGCCCGTCCAGCCGCGCGATGCTTTGCGGGGTGGCCATGCCGAAATAGACATCCGCCACGTCGCCAAGGCGCACCGGGTCACGCAGCATCAGCGCCTCGATGCGCCGCGGCTCGGCCACGGTGGCGTCCGCCCGCACAAGCACCTCCTGCTCCCCGCTCGAGAAACTGCCAACCGGCACGTCGAACTGCGCCGCGCGCAGCACCTCGGCCACCTCCCCGATGGACAAGCCGAAGGCGGCCAGCCTGTCGGGCCGCACCTCGACGCGCAGGACGCGCTCGCGATCCCCGAACAGGACAACCTCGGCAACTCCCGGCACCGCGGTGAACTCGGGCGCGATGGAATCATCGACCAGCCGGGTCAGCTCGTCGATGGCACGCACGTCGCTCCAGACGGCCACGTCCAGCACGGGGGACGCGTCCGCTTCGGACTTGACGACGAAAAGGTCCTCGACCCCGTCGGGTAGGCGCGTCTCTATCCGCGCCACCGCTTCGCGCACGTCATTGGCCGCACTCGTCAGGTCGCGATCGGGGCCGAATTCGACCCGCATCCTGAAATTGCCCTCCTCGGACGCGGTGCTGATCTCCTCCACCTCGGATACCAGCGCGATCGCCCCTTCCACGACCGAGGACAGCTCGGCATCCACCGTGGTCGGCGACGCGCCCGGATAATTGGCCCGCACCGACACGACGGGGCTGTCGATATCCGGCAACTCGCGGACTTCGACACCGAAAAGCGCGCCGATCCCCGCGATCACGATCAACAGGCTCATCACCGCCGCCAGATACGGCCGGCGCACGCTCATCCCGCTGAGCCCCTGTCCCGGGAAATTCATGAACTGCCCCCGGCCGGCGCGTTCAGCACGTTCACGGCCACGCCCGGGCGCAGCCGTTGCGTGCCCTCGACCACCACGTGATCGCCCGCGGCCAGCGGCCCATCAACGATGACAAGCCCCGCGCGGCGACGCACGAGGCGCAACTCGACCTTCTCGACCGTCCCGTCAACCACGCGCCAGACATGCAGCGCACCGCGGGAGAATTGCAGCGCCAGTTCGGGAACCGACGGATGCACGGGGCCGGGCAGCTCCAGCGTCACCGAAAACGACGCCCCCGGACGCAGCACATCGGCCTCGTTCGCGACCGCGGCCCGGACCCGCGCAGTGCGGGTCGCCCGGTTCACCCGGCTGTCGATCGCGGTAACGCGCCCCTCGAAACGACGCCCCTCCACGGCGGGGGTGGTCGCGGTGACGTCCAGCCCGACCTCGACCCGCGACAACAGCGTCTCGGGCAGGTCGAACTCCACCAGCAGTTCGCGGCGGTCGTCGTAACTGGCAATCTCGTCCTCGGCGCTGACGCGATCGCCGACCTCCACCTGCGCGATCCCCGGCACGCCGTCGAACGGGGCCAGCAAGTGGCGGTCGGCCAGTTCCGCCCGCGCCTTTTCAAGCTCGATCTCGGCAACCCTGTGCGCCGTCTCGACCTCCTCGAACCGCGACACCGCCGCGGCGCCGCTGTCTTGCAGCCGGCGGTACCTGTCCCGCTCCGAGGACGCGCGCGCCAGCCGCGCCTCCGCCAGCGCGACCGCCAGCTTCTCGTCGGTGTCATCCAGGCGCATGAGAGTATCGCCCGCCGCGAACGTGCGGCCCGGGTCGATGCTCAATTGCGTGATACGCCCGCTGGACGGCGCCCGCAGCGTGACGGAACGGCGGGCGAACCCGGTGCCGATCGCGCTGAAGGTCAGGTCGTCGGACCGGTCTGCCACCTCGGCGGTGAACACGGGAACGCCGGGTGCGTCGGCCGCCGCGGCCGCAGTCTCAGGCGGGCCCGCCTCGGACCAGAGCGCCGTGATGTCGCCCCGGAAAGCCCATGCCGCCGCGGCGAGGGCCATCATGAACGCCGCCAGAACGGCCTGTTTCCAGAGAGCGGTTCGCGTCATGGCGCTTCGCATATTGCTATCGCCCCTTTTACATAGGGCGCGTGGCGGCAATGTCACGTGACGGCGGCCAGTGGCTGCCGGCCAAGACAGAATTTCTCCCGCGGGCGGCCCGCAGGCATGTCCGGCCGACACCGCCGCGCCGGGGCAGGCATTGCCTTGTCGCGTCATGGCGCTATGCCATTAATCACGGGAAATGATCGTGAGGCAAGCAATGTCGGATCACAAAGCCGCGGCCTTCGCCGTGCCCGGCGACATCTCGGCCCCGACGGGCGGATACCGCTATGACAGGCACCTTTTGCGGGCACTGCGCGGCACCGGCATGGACGTGTCGCTCGTCCCCTTGCCCGGCGGCTTCCCGTTCCCGTCCGCCGCCGGAATGGCCGAAGCGCTGGCGGCCCTTGAACAGGTGCCCCCGGACCGCGCGCTGCTCGTGGACGGTCTTGCCTTCGGCGCGCTGGAAAAAGCGGCGCTGGACAGGCTTCGCGCCCCTGTCGTGGCGCTGGTCCATCACCCGCTCGCTGACGAAAGCGGGCTCTCAGCGCAAGCGGCGCGCGGCCTGCGGGCGGTGGAACGCGCCAACCTCGCACGCGCCGTTCACGTGCTCGTCCCCAGCCCGCATACCCGCGATGCGCTGGCATCCGGTTACGGCGTCGATCCCGCGCGGATGACGGTGATCCGGCCGGGCAGACCCGAACCCGCCCCGGCACAGGCGCCGCCGGAGCAGGACGACCCGCCGCTGATCCTGTCGGTCGGCCTCCTGCACCCGCGCAAGGGGCACGACATCCTGATCTCGGCGCTTGAACAGCTTGTCGATCTCGACTGGCGCGCCGTCATCGTCGGCGCGCCCTGGGCGCCGGGACACGACGCCGCCCTTTCGCGTCGGATCGAGGCCGCCGGGCTCGCCGGCCGTGTGCGGCTGGCAGGGCGGATCGGCCGGGCGGAACTCGACCAGTTGTATCAACGGGCCTGCGTGTTCGCGCTGGCGACCCGGCACGAGGGCTACGGCATGGTCTTCGACGAGGCGCTCGTCCACGGCCTGCCCATCGTTTCGACCACCGCGGGCGCCGTGCCCGGCACCGTGCCCCGGGACGCGGGGGTGCTCGTGCCGCCCGACGACGCCCGCAGCTTCGCCACGGCGTTGCGCGACCTTCTGGCGGACGAAACGGCCCGCGCCCGAAGATCCGCGGCCGCCGCACAGGCGGGGGCGGCGCTTCCGACTTGGGCAGAGGCGGCCGAACGCGCCGCGGCCGTGCTGACCCGCGCCGCCGGAGCCACCGCATGAGCGCCGGCGACCGCGACGTCGCCGTGACGCTCGCAAACGAAGCAGGCGAGATCCTGTTGCGGCACTGGCAGGACAGGACCCGCCTGAGCGTGACACGGAAACGCGCGGGCGACTTCCTGTCCGACGCGGACCTCGCCGCCGAACGGCACCTGCGAGACCGACTGGCGACCCACCGGCCCGGTGATGGCTGGGCCGGGGAGGAAACCGGCAGGGCCGGCCCCGCCGCGCGGCGCTGGATCGTCGATCCGCTTGACGGCACCACCAACTTCCTGCGCGGGATCCCGCACTGGGCCGTGTCCATCGCCTTGCAGGAGGACAACCGGCTGACCGTGGGCGTCGTGCACGACCCCGTCCGGCAGGAAACTTTCGCCGCGTGGGCGGGCGCACCGGCCACGATGAACGAAACACGCCTCGAGCCGGCCGCAACGGCCACGCTGGAGGCCGCGCTGTTCGGCACCGGCATCCCGTTCGGCGACATGCCGCATATTCCGGACCATGCCGCGGATATCGCGCGGCTGATGCCGCGATGCGCGGGCGTGCGCCGGATGGGCGCCGCCGCGCTCGATCTGGCCTACGTGGCGGCCGGGCGGCTGGACGGGTTCTGGGAACGCCGCCTGCAGATCTGGGACATCGCGGCAGGTCTGGTGGTGCTGCGGCAGGCGGGGGCCCGCGTCGAGGGCTGGCACCCCGATGAACGGCCGGAGAGGACCGGCAACGTGATCACCGCGGCGCCCGCGCTATTCGATGGCTTTGCCGGATGCGTGCGTGGGGCCTGACGCCCGGGCAAGTCACGCGGGTTCCGGTAGGCGCGCGAACAGGTCGCCCGATGGCGCGTCTGGCGGCAGAGTATCCAGCCATGCCTTGACGGCCGGTCCGTCTCGCCATTCCGCCCACAGGAATCCACCTGTTTCGCCGCGGACGGGGTTGAACCGGTACGCCCCCAATTGCGTCAGCCGGTCGATCACCGCGTGGGTGAGATGGGCAAAACCCGGCAGGAACTCGACCGACACGACCGGCACGGGCGTTGACAACCCTGCCAGCACGTCAATCTCGTATCCCTCGACGTCGATCTTGACGTAGCGCGGAACCCCGAACCGGGCGATCAGCCCGTCAAGCGTGATCATCCGCACGCGCTGCCGGCCGTCCCACCGCACATGCTCGAACCCCGGCGCACCGGGTGCGCCGCTGACGAAATCGGCCCGCAACGAGGACACCGTGGGATGGCGGGACGAAACGGCCATCTCCGCCTCGGTCTCCGCCCGGCCCGCCGCGGCCTCGATCAGGCAGATATCGCGTGGCAGCGTCAGGCTTAGGAACCGCGCGAAGGGCTGTTGCGGTTCCAGCGCAACGACCCGTGCACCGGCCGCGCGCATCGCACGGGCGCGCGACCCGACATGCGCCCCCACATCGAACGCCACGTCCCCGGGCCCGAGTATCTGCCGGTAGAACCTGCGCCAGCCCCACAGCCTCAGCGGATTGTGGTAGATCACCAGCGATCGGATGAACCCCGTCCATCGGCCCATGGGCTGCCCTTTTCTCGTTCCGTCGGGGGCAAGATAGCCCGCGGCGCGGGCTGTCCAACCGTCCGCGCCGCGGCGATCGGCGGAATTTTGACAACAGGCTTGTCTCCGCTGTCGTTGAACTACCTTTTTCACAGCCATTGACCCGAAAGGAGCCTTGTATCTTGCGGTTTTCGCGTTCCGCCGCCGCCCCCGGCACGTCAGGCCAGCCCACGCAACCCCCCCGGTGCGATGACTACGTGTCACCAAGTGCCACCGATGCGGCACGCCGCGTGGCGGATGACGGGCGGGTCCCGACAGGGCACACCGGCCAAGCCGCGCGGCACCCGGTGGCAGCGGCGGTCAAATCCGGGTATCGCGTGACATGAGCGCGCGGGCGCTGTGGGTCACGGCCCCGCGCAAGGCCGAACTCGGGCCTGCCGAAACGGGCCACGGGACCGCCGTCGAAACGCTGTTCACGGCAATCAGCCGGGGCACCGAACGGCTGGTCTTCGAAGGGCGCGTCCCCGACAGCGAGGTCGACCGGATGCGCGCCCCCGCTCAGGAAGGCACTTTTCCGTTCCCGGTGAAATACGGGTATTGCGCCGTCGGCCGGGCGATGGAGGGCGCGCTCGAAGGGTGCACCGTCTTCGCGCTGCACCCGCACCAGACGACATTCCGCATGGCCGAGGACATGCTGACCGTGTTGCCCCGCGACCTGCCAGCCGGACGCGCGGTACTGGGCGCCAACATGGAAACGGCCCTCAACGTGCTCTGGGACAGCGGCGCCGCCGCCGGGGACCGGATCACCGTGATCGGGGCGGGTGTCCTCGGGGTGCTCTTGGCCTACCTCGCCGCGCGGCTACCCGGCACGGATGTGACACTGAGCGACGTGAACGCCCACCGCGCCGCGCAGGCCGCCGCGGTGGGCTGCGCCTTCGCGGCCCCCGACGACGCGCCGGTCGACTGTGACGTGGTGATCCATGCATCGGCCAGCGACGCGGGTCTGGCGCGCGCCCTGGATTGTGCGGCCGATGACGCCACCGTCGTCGAAGCCAGCTGGCACGGCACGGGCCGGACGGCGGTGCCCCTCGGCGGCGCGTTCCACAGCCGCCGCCTGCGCCTTGTCAGTTCGCAGGTGGGGCACCTCCCCCCGGCGCGGCGGCCGCGCTGGACCCATGCGCGCCGCATGGCCAAGGCGCTCGACCTGCTTCGCGACCCGGTGCTCGACACGCTCATTTCCGGAGAAACGCCCTTCGAATCCCTGCCCGACCGCTACGGCGCGATCCTGACCGATCCTGACACCCTGTGTCACCGAATACGTTATCACCCAGCCTGAGGAGACCCCATGTTCGCTGTCGAAGTCCGAGATCACATCATGGTCAGCCATTCCCTGCCCTCGCCCGTGTTCGGCCCCGCGCAGGGGATGCACGGCGCGACCTTCACGGTGGACGCGGCATTCTATACCGAGGATATGGACGCGCACGGCCTTGCCGTCGATATCGGTCTCGCGACCGAGGCCCTGACCGGGGTGCTCGACCCGCTGCGGTACAAGAACCTTGACGACCTGCCGGAATTCGCGGGCAAGTTCACGACCACGGAATTCCTGTGCCGGCACATATTCGACAGCATGGCGGCGATCGTCCGCGACGGGCGGCTCAAGGATGACGGGCGCGTGAAAAAGCTGCGTATCCTGCTGCACGAAAGCCATATCGCCCGCGCGTGGTACGAAGGCGAGGTGTGACGTGACGTTCTCGGCCGACTGGCTGGCCCTGCGCGAACCGGCCGATCACGCGGCGCGCGATGCCGACCTGTTGCGACGGGCCGCGCGGGCCGCCGGGCCGGCGCCGGTGATCGTCGATCTCGGCTGTGGCACCGGCGCCACGGTGAGGGCGCTGGCGCCGCACCTGCCGCAGGGCACGGCGTGGCGACTGGTGGACAATGATGCCGCCCTGCTGGCGCGGGCGGCGGCCGCGGCCGGCGACGCCGCCACGACCCATCATCAGGACCTGGGCGATATCGACGCGCTGCCGCTCGACGGGGCGACGCTGATCACGGCGTCGGCACTGCTGGACCTGATGCCCGCGACATGGCTGCACGCGTTGGCGGCGCGGGTGCAGGTGCCGTTCTACGCCGCCCTCAGCTATGATGGCCGGATGTGCTGGACCCCAGAGGACTCGCAGGATACCGCCGTCACGGCGGCCTTCAACCGGCACCAGCGCGGCGACAAGGGGCTGGGCCCCGCGCTCGGGCCGGGCGCGGTGGAAACCGCCGCGGCGGTCCTTGCCGAAACCGGCTTCGACGTCCTGCGCGCGGACAGCCCTTGGCGGCTGGGCCCCGACGCGGCGCCGCTTCGGGCCGCGCTGGTGGACGGCATCGCGACCGCCGCCGACGAGGCAGGCGCGAGCGGGGCGGCGGCATGGGGCGCCCGGCGCAGGGCCGTCGGCGCGCCACAGAGCTGCCTCATCGGGCACGGCGACATCCTTGCGCTGCCGCGCGGGTCATCGAAGGAGAGCCCCAATGCAGCCGATTGACGTGAACTCGAAGGTCTGGCAGCGGCTCCTGTCCGTCAGGCGCGGGCTGGCCTGCACGTGTTGCGGACAGTGGACCGCCGCGGAACGATCCGCGCTCGACCTCTACGGCCCGCTGGCCCGGCGCGACCTCGGGCCGATCACCGTCGCGCAGATCGGCCAGTCGCTTGACGGCCGGGTCGCCACCGTCACCGGCGACGCGCAGGACGTGTCCGGCCCCGACGGGCTGGCGCATCTGCACCGGATGCGCGCGTTGGTCGACGGCGTGGTCGTCGGCGTCCGCACGGCCCTGCACGACACGCCGCGCCTGACCGTCCGGCTGTGCCCCGGCAGCAACCCCGCGCGCATCGTGATCGACCCGCGCGGCCGGCTTCCCGATGACATCCCCCTGCTGGCCGACGACGGCGCGCGGCGCATCATCGTGCAGGCCGTCGACCGGCCGCGGCCCGACGGGGTCGAGGCGATCCGCCTGCAGGACAGGGATGGCATGCTCGACCCGGTGCGGATCATCGGCGCCCTGCGCGAGGCCGGCCTTTCCACCATCATGATCGAGGGTGGCGGCATCACCATTTCCCGCATCCTCGAAGCGGGCCTTCTCACGCGGCTTCAGGTTGCCGTCGCCCCGTTGCTGATCGGCGGCGGGCCACAGGGCCTGACGATGCCGACACCGACCGAGAAACTGTCGGAGGCCATCCGCCCCGAGACTCGCGCCTATTCGCTGGGCTCGGATGTCGTGTTCGATTGCGCCCTGACCGAAACCGCGATCGCGGCGGCGCAACCGGTACACCCCGCCTCGGCGCGCGCCTCGCGACCCTGATCAGGACAGGCCCGCCGCCTGCCCGCGCCGCGCCGCCAGCAGAACACCCAGCCCCGGCAACGCCGCCACGATCACCGTCAGCCCGAAGGCGACACTCGCCGCCAGCCCGCCGCTCGCCGTGGCCCCCGCCACCGGGAAAAGCACGGCCGCCGCGCCTTCGCGCAGCCCCCAGCCGCTGATCGTCAGCGGCACCAGCATCGTCAGCAGGATGAGCGGCACGAAGGCCACGACGGCAGCCGGCGACAGGCCGTGCCCAACCGCCTGCGCGCAGAACCCGAATGCCGCGAGGTTGCACATCGTCGTACCCACGCTCAGTGCCGCCTGCCGCATGATCACGTCGCGCGCCACAAGCGACCGCACCAGCGGTGCCCACACGGCCCGCAGCGCGCGGCCCGCCCTGCCCGGCAGGCGGACGGCAAGCGACAGGCAAACGGGCAGGAACAGCCCGGCCAGCACGAACAGGCCGACCGGCGCGATCAGCCATGACGGCCACGTCACGCCGCCGGGCCGGGCCAGCGTGACGATGAATGCCGCCGCCATGACGGCAAAGAGGCCGGTCTGACCGGCCAGACGCTCGAACAGCACCGCTTGGCCCGACGCCACCAGCCCGGCCTGCCCCCGTGCCCTGATCGCCCGGCCGGCATCCCCGATGACCCCGCCCGGCAGCGACTGGTTCACGACCTGCGCGAGGTAATATTCGCGCAGCGCCTCGCGCGTCTCCAGCGTGATCCCCAGCCGCGCCGCCGTCAGCTTCCAGCGCAGGGCCGACAGCACGGTTTGCAGCGTCAGGGCCGCCACGGCGGCCACCAGCCACCCCCGGTCGGCCGACGCGAGGTTGCGCAGCGCCTCAGCCCCGCCGGCCAGGTGCCAAAGCAGCGCCAGCAGCGCGCCCGCAAGCAGGACCTGCCCTGCGCGCAGGGCGCCGCGCGACACGCGCTGCCCCCTCATTCGCCTGCCCGCGCGGCAGACGGACGGGACGAGAAGACCTCGATGATCAGGTCGCGCATCCGGTCCATGCGCGTGACCGGCGCGCCGGGCGCCGGGATCAGCCCCGGCCTCCAGCCCAGCGTCTCCGTCGCCCTGACAAGATCGGCCGGGCCGATGACGTGAACAGGCACGTCGGCGCGGTCGTCCATGGCGACGAAATCCGCCGCCGGGTGATCGCCCAACACGATCATCAAGGGCGGATCGCCGGCATGGCGCGCGGCATAGGAAAACACCGTCGACAGCGTGTAATCGATGGCCTTGCGGTATTGCCGCCGCACACGGTCCCGGTCGCGCCATACCTCCTCGGGCGGGTCGCCGGACGCGGCCATCGCGTCGAAGATCCGCCCCGACCCGATGCTGTCCCAGTCCACCAGCTCGGGCACCGGCACCCACGGGGCGTGCGACGAGGCAAGCGCCACCTGCGCGAACAACGGGCGCCCGCCGGTCACGTTGCGCAAGCGCCGGTCCAGCGCGGCAAGGGTGAACTGGTCCGGCATCGTGACCCAGTTGAACGGCGCGCCCGCATAGCCGAGATCCCGCGCCGCCAGCACGGTGTCGAAACCCATCAGGTCGGATTCCGGCCAGTCGAGCGTGATCTGCGGCATCACCGCTGCAGTGTGAAACCCCGACCGGGCCGCGAGGTGAAACAATGTCTCGCGTCCCGATGCCAGCACCGCCCCGTATCGCGCCTGGTCATCGACCCAGAGACCATTGGCAAAGGTCGCGTGCGACAGCCAGCTCTGCCCGCCGCGCGTCGGCGCCTTGAGCAGCCCGGATGCCGTTGCAAGCCCGCGGCGGGACAGCTCCGCCTCGTGGCGGCGCAGCGTGTCACGATGCGTTTCGGCATAGAATGGCGTCTCAAGGCTCGTCCGGCCATAGCTTTCGATGAACACGATCAGCACGTCCCGGTCGATCCGGTCGAACAGGCCCGCCCTGTCCGCGTAGGGGTCGCTGGATGCCGCGACCCTGAATGCCCGCAACTCGCGCAGCGTTTCGCGGGCCGTCAGCACCCGTTCAACCCCGACGCGCGCGGTAAACGCCGCGCCGGGCGGCGCCACCGGCAAGGTCCATCGGCCCATCGCCTGACCGATTTCGGCCACCGCCGCCCCGGCGAACAGCAGCGCCCCGGCCCCGGCCGCCGCCCCGGCGCGGCGCGGGGCGGCCACCGCCGCCCAGACGCCGCTCGCCCACCAGGCAGCCGCGCCGACGGCGATCACGGCGATGACCGCGCCCAGCAGCAACAGCCCGGCCGGCACCGCCCCGATGGCGCCTGCCACAAGGCGCAGGCCCGCCCCGACCAGCACCAGATCGGCAACGGGATTGAACCCGCGCGACAGCGCCGTGAACATCGCGAAATCCGCCGTCTTGAGCACGCAAAGCACCGTCAGCCAGACGCAAAGCACGATCCGCGCCGCGGTCGCGGCGCGGCCCCGCAGCGCGATGAGCGCCAGCAAGATGACTGGCAGTTCAAGGGCGAACAGGAACGGCGCCTGCCACGTCATCGCGGCGGGATGATTGGGCTGCACCAGCAGCAGGTGAAGAACAAGCGCCGCAAGAAGCAGCCGCGCCACCGGCCACGCGCGTGCCGGGGTCAAGACCGCCTCCGCCAGAGCCAGAGAACATCCCGGCCGAACGACCAGCCAAGCCCGAGCACCGCCAACGTGACGATCCCCCC